>CAIYDX010000206.1 GCA_903925005.1 uncultured Geobacteraceae bacterium | reverse complement strand
TCCTGTAATAGTGGATAGTTACGAAATGCGCGCCCCGGATTTTTTACCCAATGTCAAGCAAAATGTACGGCATCATGCTGATTTTACAACCTTTTTATTCTATCAAAGAGCTATGCAAAGACCTAACCGGAAGACGCTGATCCTGAATAGTTAATAAGTACCTTTCGAAGAATTTCGATCTGAGCAACCCAAGCATCTATCTGTGTCTGTTCGACAGAAAAACCTGAACTCATAGATAGTGTGCCTACAATTTCCGCTGTAGGCCTCATAAGAAAATCATCAATTGTGTCAGAGTAATATGCCCGACTCATTATTAAGTACCTTCTCTATTAAAAAAAAGTGGGGCACAACTTAGCTCATTTGTTACACTCTTCATGCCGGTGCCAGAAACAACCATGAACAAAAATCACTGTTACCATCTCGGCAAGACAATACCCGGCTTGCCGGACAGGTCCTTCACATGCAGACGAAACTGCGTTACAGTATATTCCTGACCGCGATTTCCGGCTTCGTATCCTTACCACGAATCCGGCTCATATTCCACGAGCACTTTGCTTTATAGAGGTGATCCGTCATACAGCAAGACCAGAATAATAAATGACCTGTTCATTCCGCAGAGCCAGCATAAACGCTTTATGGTCGTGCTTAATCACCACCCATCACTCCCCATCCGTCTCAACCAACCCTTATCCATCGTTCCTATCAAGCTCCAGAAACGGCGGCGTGCTCTTGATCCGCTTCTCAACCTTACTGATCGCAAAAATCTGAGGGATCACCTTCCTCACCCACATTTTGCAGATAAAATTCATGCAGCTTGGCCTGCAGCAACTTTTTATCAGGCAACTGGGTCTGGTATTCGGCAATCATGGCAGGAGAGAGTGCACGACTCAGGACATACTCCACCACCTCGGCATCCTTGCTGGCACAAAGCAATACACCGATGGCCGGGTTTTCGTGGACCTTCTTCACGTCACGATCAAGCGCCTCCAGATAGAATCCCAGCTTGCCAAGGTATTCCGGTTCAAACCGCCCAACTTTCAGCTCAATCGCCACCATACAATTTAACCCCCGGTGGAAAAACAGCAGATCCAGAGCAAAATCCCGATTGCCGACCTGCACCGGAAATTCGGAACCGACAAAACAGAAGTCTCGCCCCAGCTTAATCAAAAACTCCTTCAATCTGTTCAGCAAGCCCTTGTGCAGATCAGATTCGTCATGCCCGTCCGGCAACTCCAGAAACTCCACCAGATATGAATCCTTGAATACGCTCAGAGCCTCCGGGTGAATTTGTGTCAGTACTGGTGACACTTTTACCGGATGGAGAATAGTCCGTTCAAAGAGTGCAGTCCGGAACTGTCGTTCCAACACACGCGTACTCCATTTCTCCTTGATGGCCAACCGCAGGTAAAACTCCCGTTCTTCCTCACGTTTGCTCTGACTGAGTATGATCAGGTTGTGAGTCTATGTTAATTGTCTCAGCAGTGCCGAGACTTTTTCATCATTGCGGTAAGTCTCATAAAACTGCCGCATACGAAACAGGTTTGGCGTGTAAATCCCCGCAATCCGGGCTGAGTACGGAATATAAGCGGCAAGCTGTTCCACCACTACGCAGCCTTCTGTAATCGTTCGGCTACCCACACCTTGATAATCGATTGTCTCGGCACACCAAGACGCTTTGCCTCTTTGTCCAGCTGCTGTATCATCCAGAGCGGGAAGTCGACATTCACCCGCTTCTGATCCTGCTGGGGACGGCGGGCTTTAGCAAGATCCAGATGTTCGGAGACATCCTCTCCTGCATCAAACTTATTATCCAGTTCCTTAGCTTTCATAGATTGCAATCTCCTCTTTCCTGGAACGACGCGCGGAGATGATACGGACGGACTCAACCCGATACGTTATGATGCCGGACCAAAGCTTTCCCTCAATCATGCCGATTACCATGAAGCGTATTTCATCGGCAGCTTTGAGCGGAATTTCAATATAATCGACATCTCCCCAGATCGCCTTCGCCTGCACAAAATCAATGCCATGCTTGTCACTATTGGCGGCGGATTTTTCCGGATCAAATTCGAATCTAATGATCATTTATATACCTTTATTATACCTTGTAGCAACCGAATTTGCTTTTAGAATTTCCACCACTACATACAACGAAGGGGCATACACCGTGTATGCCCCTTCGTGTTCATTAAACAGATTATGACTGATTCACTACTTCTTCCTGTTAGCCTGCATCAGCGACCTGATCCGGAGCCGCAGCGAATTGATCTTGATGAAGCCTTCGGCATCGGCCTGGTTATAGACCTGATCCTTCTCGAAGGTGGCAAAGTCAAGATTGAAGAGCGAGTCGGATTCAGACTTGCGGCCGACCGTGCGGCAGAGCCCCTTGTAAAGCTTGACGCGGGCTACGCCGTTAACACATTTCTGGGAATCGTCAATAAGGACCTGCAGCATCTGACGCTCAGGAGAGAACCAGTAACCGCCGTAGATCTGCTTGGCATACTCAGGAATCAGACTGTCGCGGATACGCAGTACTTCGCGGTCCATCGTGATCTGCTCCACAGCCGAATGGGCTTCACGGAGGATCGTGCCGCCCGGGGTCTCATAGACGCCGCGCGACTTCATGCCGACCGAGCGGTTCTCCAGCAGATCGACACGGCCGACGCCGTGCTGGCCGCCGATAAAATTGAGATGGGCAAGCAGTTGGGCAGGAGTCATCTTCTCGCCGTCAACCGCCACGGCATTGCCGTTTTTAAACTCGATCTCTACATACTGCGCCTTGTTGGGCGCCTTTTCTGGTGATTTGGTCAGCACGTACATCTCTTCCGGAGCCTCGGCCCAGGTATCTTCAAGGATGCCCCCCTCGAAGGAGATATGCAGCAGATTGCGATCCGACGACCATGGACGTTTCTTGGTTACCGGGATCGGAATGCCGTTCTTCTTGGCATATTCGATCAGCGCCTGACGGCTGTTCAGATCCCACATTCTCCAGGGAGCGATAACCTTGATGCCCGGATTGAAGTGGTAGTAGGCCAGCTCGAAGCGTACCTGATCGTTCCCCTTGCCGGTGGCGCCGTGGGAAACGGCGTCGCACTTCTCCTTGGCGGCGATTTCCATTTGGCGTTTGGCGATCAGCGGGCGGGCGATGGAGGTGCCGAGCAGATAGTGCCCCTCATAAATGGCATTGGCGCGGAACATCGGAAACACGAAATCGCGCACGAACTCTTCGCGCAGATCATCGATGTAGACCTTGTCGGCGCCGGTGGCCAGAGCTTTTTCCCGAACCGGATCCAGCTCTTCCCCCTGCCCCAGGTCGGCCGAAAAAGCGACAACCTTGCAGCCGTATTCGTTTTTCAGCCATTTAAGAATTATTGAAGTATCAAGCCCGCCGGAATAGGCCAGAACAATTTTGTTGATTTCGGGTTTCTTTGCTTTTGCCATCTGCTAACTCTCCTTTGTTTTCTGATAGTTATTTTATTAACGTGGCCATTATAGCCTTTTGAATGTGCAGCCGGTTTTCGGCCTCATCCCATACCACCGAATGCTTCCCTTCGATGACCGAGTCGGAAATTTCCTCGCCCCGGTGGGCCGGGAGACAGTGCAGGACGATGGCATCCGGCTTTGCCAGTGCCAGCAGCGCATCATCGAGACAGTAGCCGGCAAAAGCCTTTTCACGCTCTTTCTGCTCGGACTCCTGTCCCATGCTGGCCCAGACATCGGTGTTGATGACATCGGCGCCGCTCACCGCCGCCTTCGGGTCGGTCGTCAGCGAAATCAGACCTGGAGCCTTGGTCTGAGCCCACGCCATGACCTTGCTGTCCGGTTCATACCCGGCAGGGCAGGCCAGGCGCAGTTTAAAACCGAAGATTGCCGCCGCCTCGATCCAGGTATTGGACATGTTGTTGCCATCCCCCACCCAGGCGAACGTAAGTCCTTCATAGCTCTTTTTATGTTCGATGACCGTCTGAAGATCGGCCATGATCTGACAAGGATGAAAGAGGTCGGTTAAGCCGTTGATGACCGGCACACCGGAGTACTTGGCAAACTCGTCCACAATCTCCTGTCCGAAGGTGCGGATCATGACCCCGTCGCAATAACGGGCCATGACACGGGCACTGTCCTTGATCGGCTCGCCGCGCCCCATCTGAGACGTGCCGGATGACATGAACAGGCCGTGACCACCCAACTGAAAGACACCTACCTCGAAGGAGACCCTGGTGCGGGTGGAGGCTTTTTCGAAAATCAGCGCCACGGTCTTGCCGTCCAAAAGTTTGTGCGGAATCCCGTTCTTCTGTTTGCTCTTCAGGTCGGCGGCCAAAAGCAGCATGGCGTCCAACTCATCCTTGGTGTAATCGTGCAGCGCCAGAAAATGTCGCGTCATCTTTGTCTCCTATACCTAAAACTCGGCAAAAATGCCGTCGAGGATTGTAATCATTGCATCAATCTCCTGTTTGGTCACAACCAGCGGCGGCACAAAACGCAGCACCGTGTCGTGCGTCACGTTGAGCAGCACGCCCCGCTCGTGCCCTTTCTTGACGATTTCGGCGCCCGGTATATCCAGGCTCATGCCTATCATCAGACCGACTCCGCGCACCTCTTTGACAAAGGGGTATTTTTTCCCCAGGGTTTCCAGCTCACCTGTCAGGTATTCGCCGATCTCTTCACAGCGGTTCAGCAGGCCATCCTCGAAAATCGTCCTGACCGTGGCAATAGCGGCTGCGCAGACCAACGGATTGCCGCCGAAGGTGGAACCGTGGGTGCCGGGGACAAAGGCGACGGCAAATTTATCTTTGGCAAGCATGGTGCCGATCGGAGCCCCGCCTGCCAGCGCCTTGGCCAGCGTCATAATATCGGGAGTGACCCCGAAATGCTCATAGGCAAAGAGTTTGCCGGTACGTCCCATACCGACCTGCACTTCGTCAAAGATCAGCAGCAGGCCGTGACGGTCGCAAATTTCCCGCACCGCCTGAAAATAACCGGGTGACGGCATATTGACGCCGCCTTCCCCCTGGATCGGCTCCAGCATGACGGCGCAGGTAGCATCAGTCACCGCCTCTTCAAGAGCAGCCACATCATTGAATGGGACATGCTTGAAGCCGTGCAGGAGCGGATCGAAGAAACGCTGCACCTTCTCCTGGCCGGTAGCCGAAACCGTGGCCATGGTGCGGCCGTGAAAAGAGTCGGCGGCGGTGATGATCTCGTAGCGTTCCGGACCGAAAGTGTCACGGCTGTATTTACGCGCCAGCTTGATGGCCGCTTCGTTCGCCTCGGCGCCGCTGTTGCAGAAGAAGGCCTTATCGGCAAACGAGTGGCTGCAGAGCAGTTCCGCCAGTTCTATCTGCTGCGGAATCTGGTAGTAATTGGAACAGTGGATCAGCTCGGCTGCCTGTTTCTGGAGAGCGGCAACGACCTTCGGATGGCAATGTCCCAGGTTGTTGACCGCGACTCCACCCAAAAAATCGAGATACTCCTTGCCGTCCGCATCCCACAACCGGCACCCCTCTCCCTTGACAGGGACGATCGGGTAGCGGCCATAGGTTTTCATGATGTACTTATCTGATTTCTCAATCCATTGCTGTGAGTTCATTATTTTCCCCTATGAAACGTGATTTTTTCGTCAGGCCAAGGCGATCAAGTGTGACGCGGAAGCGTAGCACTGCTACGCTGCACAAGGAGCACGAAGATCAACGCCGGCATGGCGGAAAAGGCGCGTTTCACTTTGTTATCTCCGTTCCGATGCCGACGTCGGTGAATATCTCCAGCAGCACGGCATGCGGCATCCGGCCATCGATGATGTGGGCCTTCTTGACTCCATCCTTGAGAGCATCGGCGCAGCAGACCACCTTCGGGATCATGCCGCCGGTGATGGCCTCCTCTTCGATCAGACGGTGCAGCTCGGCCACCGACAGGCTTTGCAGAAGGGTGCCGCTGGTATCCTTGACGCCGTTGATGTCGGTTAGCAGGATCAGTTTCTCGGCATTAAGAGCCGCCGCGACCCTGCCGGCCACGAGGTCTGCGTTGATGTTGTAACTCTGTCCGTCGAGCCCGACACCGATCGGGGCGATAACCGGAATATATTTTCCCTGTTCAAGCGTGGCAATCAGATCCGTGTTGACCTTTACCACATCACCAACGAAACCGATATCGATCATCTCGACCGTGCCGTCATCCCCTCTGACCTCCTGCAGCAGCTTCTTCGCCTGCAGCAGAGTGCCGTCCCTGCCCGAGAGACCAACCGCACGACCGCCATGCTGATTGAGATATCCGACCACCTCTTTGTTGACCCGCCCCGCCAGCACCATTTCGACCACCTGCATCGTCTCGGCATCGGTTACGCGCATGCCGCGCACGAATTCGGAGACGATGCCGTAGCGCTTCAGGGTGTCATTGATCTGCGGACCGCCGCCATGCACGATAACGGTGTTTATCCCCAATGACTTGAGCAGAACGACATCCAGGGCAAACGATTCCTTCAGCTTTTCGTCCGCCATGGCATGACCGCCATACTTTATGACGAAGGTTTTTCCGGAAAAACGCCGAATGTACGGCAGCGCTTCCATCAACGTATTTGCTTTTTCGATTAACTGTTTCATTATTTGCTTCCCAGCCCGGAAAGTATTCCGGACACCGCCGCCAGAGCTTCGTCCAGCTTATCCGGCTGACTTCCCCCAGCTTGGGCCAGCTCTGGTTTGCCGCCGCCGCTGCCGCCGACAAGCGGCGCAATCTGTTTGACAATGTCGCCGGCCTTGATCGACCCGCTCAAGCTTTTGGTGACGGCTACCAGCAGATTGGCCTTGCCGCCGATGGCAGCGCCAAGCGCAATCACACCCTCACCGATGCGGTCTTTCAACGTATCGGAAAGGTCGCGCAGCGCCTTGATATCCTCCACCTGCACCTGTACGGCCAGCAGCTTGATACCCTGTACCACAACCGCCTGCGACAGCAGGTCTCCGGAAGCGGCAACATTGAGCTTGGCCTGCAGTGTTTCAATTTCCCGCTGCAGCTCTTTCTGACGAGCCAGCAGTTTTTCGAGCCGGTCACGTGAGTTGCCCGCCTCCGCCTTGAGCAGCGCAGCTATTCCCCTCTGGTCATCCTCCATCTGCCGCACGAAATCGAGCGCACCCATCCCGGTCAACGCTTCGATGCGGCGCACACCGGCAGCGATCCCCGCTTCGGAAACGATCTTGAACAGGCCGATATCGCCGGCAGCCCGCACATGAGTACCGCCGCAGAGCTCCATGCTGACGTCTCCGACCCTCACGACGCGAACCGAATCCCCGTATTTTTCGTCGAAAAGCGCCGTGGCTCCAGCCTCAATCGCTTCGGCAACATTCATTTCGCGGGTTATCACCTGATCATTTGCCATCACGAAACTGTTTACCATCGTCTCAATCCGGCGCAGCTCTTCGTCCGTCACCGCAGAAAAATGGGTAAAGTCGAAACGGAGACGATCCTGCGACACCAGAGAACCGGCCTGTTTGACATGTTCACCCAGTACCTGCCGCAGCGCACTCTGCAGTAGGTGTGTCGCGGTGTGATTGCGGCATGTCGCATCGCGTTCGCTTCGAGACACCTTCAGATCGGCGGCATCGCCGACCTTGACGACACCTTCCGTGACGACGGCGTGATGGACGACCATATCGACAAAAGGACGGCTGGCTGAGATAACATTCAGGTGCGCATTCCCGGTCGACAGCGTCCCGCAGTCACCTTTCTGTCCACCCGAATCGCCATAGAAGGGGGTCTTTTCCGTGATCACCGCAACCGAATCCCCTGCGACAGCAGCTTCAACCGGGACTCCGTCCCGGATAATTGCCAGTACCGGCGCATAAACGGACATTTCGTCATAACCGACAAACTGGCCGCGAACACCGTTATTGTGCAGCTCTTTGTATATCTGAGCTATCCCCTCTTCACCGGAGCCTTTCCAATGTTCGCGAGCCTGAGCCCGCTGCCGTTCCATGCAGAGTTCAAAACCGGGTTCATCGATCGTAAAGCCTTCGCCCTCTACGATATCAGCGGTCAGATCGGTCGGAAAACCATAGGTATCGTAAAGCTTGAACAGGACATCGCCCGGAATGACATTCCTGCCGGCGCCGCGCAGAGCGGCAACCTCATCATTGAGAATAGCCAGGCCCCGATCCAGAGTTTCGGCAAAACGCTGCTCTTCGCTCAGCACAACCTTTTTGATATACTCTTCACGTTCCTGCAGTTCCGGATATGCGTCTCCCATGGTTTCCCGCACCGCATCAACCATGTGATACAGCATCGGTTCCGCGCAGCCGAGCATCTTGGCGTGCCGTGCCGCACGGCGCATGATACGCCGCAGCACATAGCCGCGCCCTTCATTGGACGGGAGCGCGCCGTCACAGATCAGAAACGTCACCGCTCTGGCATGATCGGCAATGACCCGCATCGAGACATTGTCCTTGTCATCGGCGCCGTAGCGTTTACCGGACAGCCGCTCGATATGGCGGATAATCCCCTGCAGAATGTCGATATCGTAGTTGGAGCTGGCCCCCTGCATGACCGCAGAAACACGTTCCAGCCCCATACCGGTATCGACCGACGGCTTCGGCAGAGGCGCCAGAGTGCCGTCACTTGACCGGTTGAACTGCATGAAGACGTTGTTCCAGATTTCCATGTACCGATCACATTCGCAGCCGACCGTGCAGTCCGGACTCCCGCAGCCGACTTCAGCCCCCTGATCATAGAAGATTTCCGTGCAGGGACCGCACGGACCGGTGTCACCCATCGACCAGAAGTTATCCTTTTCGCCGAAGCGGAAAATCCGATCACGCGGGATACCTTCCTGAAGGTGCCAGATATCGGCCGCCTCATCATCATCGTTGTAGACGGTTACGTAAAGGCGGCTTTTGTCGATCTTCAGCTCTTTGGTAAGAAATTCCCAGGCATAGGCAATCGCCTCTTTCTTGAAATAGTCGCCGAATGAAAAATTCCCCAGCATTTCAAAAAATGTATGGTGACGAGCCGTCCGACCGACGTTTTCCAGATCGTTATGCTTCCCCCCCGCCCGAACGCATTTCTGGGAACTGACGGCACGGTAATAGCCGCGATCTTCCAACCCCAGGAAACAGTCCTTGAACTGATTCATTCCGGCGTTGGCAAACATCAGGGTCGGATCGTTTTTTGGAAGTATCCCTGAACTGGAAACGACCGTGTGACCCCGGTCGGCAAAATACTGCAGAAAGCGCGTGCGAATTTCTGTACCTGTCATGTACCTTATTCCCCTTCTTTTAACCTACTGAGGTCCAATAGTTTTTTTTGAATCCATCTGCGTGACGATATCTGTCGGAAGCCACGTTTCAATGTAACGACCGTCTTCATCGATCCTGTTCACGTAACGCTTTACATTGCCCGTTGCCGTATCCAGCAGAAAAACCGCATTAAATGTGGATGACGCCTGGCGATACTTCAAATCAATGGTGGTATATGTCCCCTGAAAAAGCTGATATCTGCCGATTTCATGATTGTCTTTAACGGTTTCCTTGTTGCCGGATGCTTCAGCCGCGCAGGGCGTCAGTACCGACATGACGGCAAGCAGAAGCGCTGTAACTACATATCGCATGGCAATCTCCTCCTTTAAGGTTTCTTGAATTCAACTGTATCGGAAGGCTCGCTTTCGAGCCCGCTGTCATCAAGCGCGGTCACGAAAAGCTCCAGACTGTCCTGAGCCTCGTTTACCTGCCATTTGGTGTCCTGGACGGTTGTCAGCTTTTGACGATTGCCCATAAACCCCTTCTTGTAAATAATGTAATTATGAACATCCGACTCCTTGTTAGGCTGCCAGGAAACCGCACGGATTCTTGAATTATCGGCAGAAAATCCGGTCACCTTTGCCGGCAAAGGTTTTGTCCTGACCACCACGGTGCTGGAAAAACCGCTCACCAGACCATCCTTGTCAACAACTTTGATTTTATATGAATATTCGGTTCCATCCTTAAGATCGGACTCTATAGAGCTGTTTCCGGCCAGTTTTTTGATCTGTCTGAAATCGGCATCTTCTGCTCTTTTCATAAAAATTTGATACTCAACTATATCTGTTTCAAGGTTTTTATCCCACCCCAAAACTGTTCGTTTAACTTCTCCGGACGTAGCCGTCACATTTTTAGGGGCTTCCGGCGGAGCCTTTGTCACAGCGGAAACGGTACCGGTCTGCAAGCTCACGGCTCCGCCGGAATTCATGGCGCAGAGCCGGTAATAATAACCGGTTTTGTCTTTTAGCGGCGTCTTGTCATCGACAAAGACAGTCTGATCAGCGGATACCTCGCCAACCTTTTCGAGATTCACATCCTTCTCATCCATCATCCTGTAAATGATCACCGTCTTGATTTCGTCAGCCGCGGTTCCCGCAATTTTCCATCTCAAGGTTACCATCCGGGGCTGGCCGCTTGTCGCCGTCACATTGAGCGGCGCGGGAGGTATCTCTCTGGTAACCGCAGAAACCGGTTCCGACAAGTCGGTCTCCGCTCCCCCTTTTTTGAAAACGCTTATGCGATACCAGTATGTGGCGTTATCCGGTCGTCCACGGTCGACAAAACCGGTTGCGTCATTATCATCCAATTTCGTAACTGCCGCATATTTTCCATCTTTGCTGTCTGATCGGTAAATCTTGTATCCATCTATCTCCTTGTTACCGTAACGATCCCATGAAAGCGGAACATGCCTGATTCTTCCAGAGGCTGCCCTGATTGCGTTCGGAGTGGGAAACGGTACCACACCCAGCTTTGCCGAATACTCGCTTTCGGCACCTTCACTGTTATGCGAGGTAATCGTGTAGACATATTTGACGCCGTCGCCAAGGTCGGTATCGGCATACGTCACCGCATCGACCGGAAGATGGGCAACAAGGTTGAATGGGCCCTCACTACCCTGTCTGCGGTAGACCCTGTACCCCTGAGGCACAGTGCGAGAATCCCCGCCCGCGCCGGTTCGGGGACGCCAGAAGAGCTTTGCCCCCCTTATATCAGGTTCTATATTCATAAAAATAGGCGGCGGCGGCGCAATTGAGGTCCCCCCCCTGACAGGGGGGGTAAATTCGCTTACGCCCCCATCCTGACGCACTGAAGCAACCCGATAGTAAAAAACCTCATTGAGCTTCATGTTCTCATCGGTAAAGTAGGGTTCAGCCGTGGTTGCGTGCAGACTGTACTGTCCGTTACCGGTATTGCTCCTGTATACATTGAAACCTGCTATCTGTTTCATGTCACTTTGCCATCTCAGACGAATGCTATTGACGGTCCCGGTCGCTTCAAGTCCCTGAGGCGGCTTGACCGGGAGCTTGACCGAAACATCCACAGGCGCTGCCGTCAGGGCCTGATTTGCCACAGTCTGGACCCGACCGACAATTATACCGGCAATCTCAAGCAGTTTTTTTGAAAAATCGGTCTGGGACATGCTGTAGGATTCTTTCAAAAGAACCTTGCGCGAACGGACATTAAGCAGGTTTATCTCCAGCGTGGTGCCGTTTTCGTTCACATTGACACTGCCGTGAACAACATAATCCAAGCCCGCCTTTGAGCCTATCTTGAGTATGCTGTCATGATCGAGATTGTCCAGCCGCAACCCTTCAAGCTCAAGATACTGCTCGATCTTCTTCCGTTCGACGATCTCAAAGTATCTGCTTCTGTCGATACTGTTAAGCAGCGATGAGGAGATATCTTCAGTAACAGCCATAGCCTGCAGACTGGAAGCCATGAAAGGAACACAGCCGAGCCTTGGTTTGATGCTGGACTCATCGGCACAGACCAAACCACACAAGATAAACAACAGCGCGACAATTATTGAAAGTATCAGTTTGCATTTAAACATCACATACCCCGCAACGATTGGATTATATTGGGTAATTCTCCACCTGTTTCAGTAACAGATCCAATTCGCGTCTGGCATTTTCAGTAACAGGAGACTTGATGTTCTTGACCTCTTCCGTTATGACGGCATCCATATACTTTTCAGCCACCGGTTCGGTTTCACCCCTTTTTTTCAGTTTTTCGGCGTCGTTCAGGTAGCTCTCCTGAAGATTAAGGAAGCGTGAAAGCACTTGACGCCCCAAGTCGGCAATCGCTTCATCAACGGCTTTTTCAAGCAGGTCCGTATCAGAGGGGAGTTCCATCTTCTGGTAGGGTATGCCGGCAATATCAACCCCTTCCGAGTAGTTGCCGGTAGCCTCTTTTTTACTCTTCAGAGTCTTTGTTATGACCACTTCGCCTGATTCGACATCCACCACCCTGAAGGAGATCGTGACATTGGCGGTTTTACGATGCGTACCGACCTTGTACCTGATGGTTTCCGTCCGTTCCCTTTCTATGAATGGAGGCGGCGCATTGCGGCGCTCCTCATCTGTCGGCTTATGATTGGCGTTAGCCCATGCCGTATAATGTGGATTCGGTTCACGGTCCACACCAATTTTGGCTACAACCATCTTCTGCCCCTCTTCCTTGTTCAGCTCCACATTATATTGCAGAAGACTGCCGAAGATGAAGATATCCGTCCCTTTCAGTTTGCCCGATTTTTTGGCGGACTCTATATCGTATAATCCCGCCTGGCCAAACTCGATTTCCTTGATCAACGCGCCAAGATTATCCCGTGCCAGGATTTTCACATCACTGCTGGCGTTTCTCGTCATATAGGAGAGCAGACTGTCAGTAACCAATCGCCCGGCATCGGGATTATTGGTGGGAGCATTAAAGTCCATGATCGCAATTTTTTTGGTGACCCGCTGCCGCATCTTGTCTTTAAGCCCCTGGAACTTCTGATAGAGCTCCTTATCGGTGCCGGCAACCTTTAAAGCGCATTCACTCCAGTAGAGGGCAAGTCCTATAAATCCGGCCTCTTCAAGTTCATCCGCTTTGGTGGTCATCTCCGTAATCAATTGACTCCTCAATTCATCAAAGTCCGGCTCTTTAAACAACTTACGGTTTAAATCGAAGGCTACCATCACATTTATGTATGCAGTGTAAAGTGCATTATTTTCCAGATCCTCGGCAACTTTTGTCATCAACTTGGCGCTGCCATCATCGGTAACCTTATTGATACGGTCATTTTCTTCCTTGGTCGGGTTAAGCGCTCTGGCCCGTTTGATGTAGCGCTTCACACTGTCCCACTTGTTCTCCGAGATACTTTTTTCAGCCTTGTCGAGAGAGGCCGAAACAGTGTTACTCTCCCTGGCGGCTTTCAGCGCTGCAGCAACCCGCTGGTTGCCCGGCTGTATGGCACGCGCCATGTCCAGATCCTTGACAAGCGCATCGACATCATCAATGGCCTTATGACGGTCGGCCTCCTTCAGGTAGAAGGCGAATGCACCGCTCTCCGTTGAAGATATTTTAACCGGAAGATCGAGGTAGTTGGGATAATAGTCGCGAATTTCACGGAACCTGTCCAGAGCAGCCGGCCAATCCTTCGCATCCAGAGCCTTCATGCCTGCGGAATATGAAGCTTCGGCTTTCTTGACAATCGTCTCTATCTGCCCCTTAAGCGAAACGGCAAAACTCTTGGCTTCGGCATTATCGGGATCAATTTTCAGTGCCTTATCAACATAACCCTGGGCATTACTAAGATTGTTGTATTTAAGCGGAGTGACATTCTGCTGCTCCCGCGCACTCTCCAATATCTGGCGCGCCAGACGCGAACGGACACTGCTCAAGGCGGCTCTGTATTCAGGATTGGATGGTTCCTTGACTACCGCTTCCTCATACATTGAGAAAGCATCCTCATACCTTTGTTGACCTTCAAGCAGCTTGGCGGTTCCGAAACTGTCCTTACCCGGCGCGGCGCATCCTGCTATCAGGATCATGGCAATACCGGCACAGATCATATTACGTGTTAGCATAAAGTCTCCTTTACTTTTTTTGTAATTGAACGTTCAGAGTGTTTACAGTGTATGAGATAATTTTAAAGACGTAACCATCCATTTTCGTGTTTGTGAGTTCTTCAGCCAGTTCCCTGGCAGTCCCGCTTACTTCCGTATCAAGGTTAAGAGTGCCGTCACGGTAGCCCCGTTCAACCGTCTCCTCCACATTTTTCAGGCGTTCTCGAAGCAGCTCCTTCACTTTTGAAATGTCGCTGAACTCAATATCTTTTATGTTCAACTTGACAAGGCGAGTTCCTGCCACCTTAAGTTTCCATTTGGCTAAAATCTGCCTGTTCAGATTTTCAATCAGCTTTTTGGAGGCGCTTGCGATCGCCTCGCCCCCCCCGGCCGTCGAGTTGACATTGGCGGACTTGCTTGACGCCGAGTTTGTCGCGATAAGCTGGCCGGTGTCCACATCGACCACACGCGCGGTAACAGTTGCCTGTGACGAACGCATATTACTGCCGCTTAATGCCGACGAACCTGCCTTGGCCACAGCCTGCCCGATTATAACCACCTCTGCTCCACCACCGGCAGCAACCTGGATTGCCGCTTCATTGGAAGAGATCGTGCCGTTTGCAGACAGGACGCCTTCACGTTTTGCCAAAGCAACCAGGGTTTCCCTATCGACCAGATTGTACCCCTTCTTGGCTAAAACTTCATATATCACGGAATCGGCAATACCGGCATTTACCGACCCATCCCCCAGAGAACCGGACGGCGCATCATTGCCGATGTTCTGCTCGGTCATAATCACCGCTACGCGCGGCTTGCCCATCTTTTTCATGAGAAGGCCAATGTCATTCAATCCTTTCACGAGACGAACCTTGGAAACTGTAGCTTTAATGTTTATGCGACAAGCCGTTGACTCAAAAACCTCACTGTTGATTTTATAGGTTTTTATAAAACCGGCACTCTTGGAATATATCTTGTCCTGCAGCAGGGTAGCATCACTGACCACGGTCTTGGCTTCCACCATCACGCCAACCACCTGTTCAATGGCGCGACGGAAAGAGTCCTGCAGAGCATTCTCCCGCGCGACATCCTTCTTCCCGGCATCTATGACGGCATACCCCTCGACGTCCACGGTTACCGGAGATTGCTCCGAAGCGAAAACCGCGACGGAAAAAACAAGAGGGACACAAACCAGCGCGAAACACAAAACGATAAAATTTTTCATAGCATTTAATCTCCTGATGGTTGAGATTCCCGGAGCGCCCGCATGACAGCTGATATTCCAAACCCGCGCCGCAGTAGAAAGCTGATCACTCTCCGCCTGTCTCTCTCCGCAGCCGATGTAAATGAAAACTGGTGAAAGCGCCTCTCGACAAGCGCGGCAATATCGGCGACCTCATCAGAGGGAAAAATAATCGTTTCCAGGACAGTGCTGACAAGAGCCGCATCAAACCCTCTCCGGCGCATTTCCAAACGGAGACGCGCCCCATAAAAACGACCGGATGAGAGCGCCGATTCCGCAAACCGTTCGGCATAACGCGCGTCGTCCAGCAGCCCCTCGCGCTGCAGGCGCAGAATCGCATCGTCAAGATCCTGCGTCGCAACCTCACGCGCCGCCAGTTTTCGCCTTATTCCGGCAACCGAATAGTCACGACCGGTCAGCAGCCGCAAAGCATACTGATAAACCTGGCCGGACGTCAGCAATTCAGTATTTTTCGATTTCAAGTTTATCCGGCTCGGCGGCAGCGTCATCAGACTTATTCTCGAATCCTTCCCAGGAAGCATCCGAAGTTGACGAGATGCCGGATACCTTCAGGGCAAAATCGTCAGGATTCGAACTCTGGCGAATCGCTTCCTCATAGGTAATCATCTTGCCGGAATAAAGCCGCATCAATGACTGATCAAAGGTTTGCATACCGTACGAAACATACCCTTGGGAGATAGCATCGTTCAACAGCTTGGTCTTTTCGCTGTCATCGATACATTCCCGGACACGGGCGGAAGCCAGCATTATTTCAACCGCGGGAACACGCCCCTTGCCATCCGCCTTGGGCACCAGCCTCTGTGAGACAACCCCCTTGACAATGCTTGCCAGCTGAATGCGAACCTGACGCTGGTGATAGGGGGGGAAAACGCCGATGATACGATTGACGGTTTCCGCCGCATCCATTGTGTGCAGGGTAGACATGACCAAGTGGCCGGTCTCGGCTGCGGTCATCGCCGTTTCTATCGTTTCAAGATCGCGCATCTCCCCGACCAGAATAACATCCGGATCCTGGCGCAGAGCCCCTTTCAGTGCGGCCGAGAACGTGGGGGTGTCGGTTCCTACCTCGCGCTGACTGATTATGCTCTTGTTGTCGCGATGCAGAAACTCAACCGGATCTTCTATCGTGATGATGTTACAGGTGCGCTGTTTGTTGATGTAGTCAATCATCGCGGCCAGCGTGCTCGACTTGCCGGAACCGGTTGTTCCGGTAACCAGGATCAGCCCCCGCTCTTCGCAGCAGATTTTCTGCATGACCGGCGGCAGATTAAGCTCCTCCAGCGTCGGGATAATAATTGAAATCGTACGGAAAACCATCGCCACGGTGCCGCGCTGGCGATAGGCACTAACCCTGAAGCGGCCCAAACCGGGTACGGCATACGCCAGATCGACTTCGTGGTTTTCCTCGAAAATACGCCGTTGGCGATCATTCATCATCGACAGAGCGATCTCGCCGACAAACTCGGGCGTCAAACGCGCCGCGTTGGGAATCGGGTGCAAACGGCCATCAATCCTGACAATGGGGGGGAGGCCGGTTTTAATATGAATATCAGAGCCCTTGGCCTTAACCGCAATGGCAAGTATCTCGTTCAGCTCCATAGCCTACCTCCGCTGCTAATCCGCCTTGGCCGCTTTACCTGCTTTCTCCGGAAGTGGCGCCGGCTTGAGCAGTGCCATCAGTTTGCCCTCGATTTCAGCCAGCACCTCCGGATGCTCAGTCAGCCAGGTGCGGGAATTTTCACGCCCCTGCCCGATCCGCTCCTTGCCGTAGGAGTACCAGGCGCCGCTCTTTTCAATGATATTTTTATCAACCGCCAGATCGAGCACATCACCGGTGCGGGAGATCCCTTCACCATAGAGAATATCGAATTCAACCTCTTTGAATGGCGGAGCAACCTTGTTTTTGACAACCTTGACGCGGGTGCGCGAACCGATGACCTGATCGCCTTGCTTCAGTGTGGCAATTTTGCGGATGTCCATACGCACTGAAGCGTAGAATTTAAGAGCATTACCCCCAGTGGTCGTCTCGGGATTGCCAAACATGACGCCTATTTTCATGCGGATCTGGTTTATGAAGATCACGCAGCAGTTCGATTTGCTGATGATGCCGGTCAGCTTGCGCAGCGCCTGGGACATCAGACGGGCCTGCAAACCCATGTGAGAATCACCCATATCGCCTTCGATCTCTGCCTTGGGCACCAAGGCTGCGACCGAGTCCACGACCAGCACATCAATCGCGCCGCTCCTGACCAGGGTTTCGGCAATTTCCAGCGCCTGTTCGCCTGTATCCGGCTGCGACACCAGCAGGTCATCGGTTTTGACCCCCAGTTTGCGGGCATAACCGATATCCAGCGCATGCTCGGCATCGACAAAAGCGGCAATACCTCCGGTTTTCTGCGCCTCGGCAACAATATGCAGCGCCAGCGTGGTCTTTCCGGACGACTCGGGTCCATACACCTCGATCACCCTGCCGCGCGGAACGCCGCCAACTCCCAGAGCCATGTCGAGAGAAATAGAGCCGGTGGAGATCGCCTCAACCCCAGGAAGCGCTTCATCATTACCGAGCCGCATGATCGCGCCCTTGCCGAACTGTTTCTCGATCTGACTCAGTGCCAGCTCAATCGCCTTGTTTTTTTCGAGCGCGTTGTTTTTCTCAGCCATAAGAGGTATCTCCTGAAGGATAGTGTGTGCAGATTAAAAGGGTAGAAAAATAGCATATTCTACAGATGTATCGCAAGGTTTTATCTGCCCGGATCGCTGTTGATACACGATGATCTCCGGTTCATTCCGGATATGGATCGATAATTACAATTACGATCCTGAAAAGTTCTTGTTCTGAATCTTCGAATACAGTTTACAGTATACCTCTGTTTACGTTTCAGACAACTAATGAGGCAGAGTTATAAGTCTCCCACTGAACCATTACTTTTGACAGCTGCGGCAGAAAACCGTGCTCCGGTTTCCGAGTCTGATCTCGTCAAGCGGTTCGCCGCAGCCACGGCACGGTTTTCCCTTCCGGCCGTAAACATCGAATATCAGCGGATAGTATGCAACCGTTTCTTCTGCTACCCGACAGGTACTCCCCTCCCCTATTGACCCCTCCAGCACTTCGCGAATAGCGGCAGCCAGTGCAATACACTCCTGAAGAGTCAGAGTTCCGGCAGCACGATCGGGACGGATACGGGCACGGAATAGCGCCTCGTTGGCGTAGATATTCCCTACTCCGGCCACCACGGAACTGTTCATTATTAATTGTTTTACCGGGACCTTCCGATTTCTGCCGGCGGCAAAGAGATATGTGCTGCAAAAGTCCGCTGATAATGGTTCCGGGCCTATCTCTGCCAGAAGCGGGTGCAGCAGCGGATCGCCGGTGAGCCAGGCAACAATGCCGAACTTGCGCGGATCATGAAACCGCAGCAGCTGCCCATCGTCAAAAACAAAATCGATATGATCATGTTTCCCCGGCGGGGCAGCACCATTCAGCAGCCGCAGAAAACCGGTCATCCCGAGATGTACCAGCAGCCAGCCTTTTTCGCAGTCGAACAGAAGGTATTTCCCCCGCCGGTTAATTGCCATTACCTTCAATCCCGGCAGGATCGTAGTAAGTTCAGCCGGCACCGGAAGACGGAGCTTCGTAACGCGCAGAACTACCTCTGCAAAACGCTTCCCGACCAACTCACCCTCCAGCCGCCGGCGTGTTACTTCCACTTCGGGAAGTTCAGGCATGTTATCCTCTCAATTGTAGAGACGCAAAATCTTGCGTTTCTACACCCTCTTCAACAGATACCGTCGCAGCCAGTCCAGGGCCGTCCAGGCGGTCAACGTGCGCACCTGGTCCCGATTCCCGCCGAACTGGAAGCGTTGGGTCCGGCAGCCGTCAGGAGCCGCAAGCGAAATGAATACCGTTCCGACCGGTTTCTCTTCGCTCCCCCCGTCAGGCCCGGCAATGCCGGTAACCGCCAAACCAAGGTCACTGCCGGAAGAAAGCCGGACACCATTGGCCATTGCCGAGGCGCATTCGGAACTGACGGCGCCGCAGTTATTCAGGATATCGGCCGGAACCCCCAGCAAGCGCATTTTCGCACTATTCGAATAGGTCACCACCCCTTCACAAAAATAGCCGGAACTCCCCGAAATATCGGTAATTCGCTTGGCTATCAGCCCGCCGCTGCACGACTCGGCCAGAGAAAGCGTCAGCCCACCGGCTCGGAACAGCGACGCAACCGCATCATACATACTGACATCGCCGGAGGAGAAGCAATACTCCCCCAGCCGCTCCCGCACGAAACAGACGGCAGGGTTGAGAAGAGCGGCAGCCGCATCGTCGTTATCCGCTTCGGCCCGCAGGGTAACCTTCATCCAGGGGAACGTGACGCATATCCCAAGGTTGAGTCCATGCTCCGACCTGGCAATGCCGAGCAGCAATTCATCGACCTCCGCCTCACACGGCCCGAACAGGTTCAGACTGACTGAGCGGATCACCCGTTTCCGTGGTACACGCTCAAGGATAAAGGGGATGACCGTTTCGCGCAGCATCACGGTCATCTCCGACGGGACACCCGGCATAAAAAACATGAGGCAGCCGTTGTGCTCCAAGTGGAAACCACAAGCGGTGCCGGTCGGGTTGGGGATCAACGTGGATTCCGACGGGATCATCGCCTGTTTTTCGTTCAAGGGGCAAACGATCAGGGTTTCCAGCTTGCCGGACATCATGCGGACATGACTGCGCGCTTCTTCGCTGATGACCAGATGTCTGCCGGCAGCCCGCGCCGCAGCCAGCGAGGTCAAGTCATCAGCCGTCGGCCCAAGGCCTCCGGTAACGATAACCATCTGGCTGATCCGCCCGAGGTCATTCAGCGCTTCGACGATATCCTGTTCGCTGTCACCGACCGTAAGGTGCCGCTGAATCCGCACCCCTTCGGCAAGCAGCAGGGAAGCGATCGTGCCGGCATTCGTATCGGTCACCTGTCCGTAGATAAGTTCATCGCCGATGCTCAACGTTGAAATTTTCATGTTTCGGACGCTCCGGTGTGCTGCAGCTGCGCCATCACTTCCTGACAGGGGATATTCCTTTCCCGGGCAATCCGGCGGCAATCATCGTATTCGGGAGATCTGCGCAGCAGTTCGCCACCGCTGTCATATACCTGCTTAAACCGCACCAAGCCAAACTCGGTCTGCTGCTCGACAATCCGGCGACCCAGAACAATGCGACCGGCTGGGTAATAACGCAGACCGATGGCAGAGGTCTCGGCCAACAGCAGCCGGGCCAGCCGATCAAGCTGTTCCGGGCGGCAGAGAAACGACACCATCACGCCAGGGCGGTTCTTCTTCATCTGGATCGAGGTAAAATACACGTCAAGCGCCCCTTCTTCAAAAAGACGATCCATGGCATAACCCAGTACTTCAGGCGTAGAGTCGTCGATGTTGGCCTCAACCATGATCACATCATCGGTATGATCGGCTTTTTCGGCACTGCTCCCCAGAAAAGCGCGCAGGATGTTGGAACAATCAGGGAAATCCTTCCCCCCTGCGCCGCACCCTGTTTTCTCAAGCAGCATGTCCGGCTGTTTCCCAAATTCGCCGGCAAGTGCCGCCACAATGGCGGCGCCGGTCGGTGTCACCCTCTCCCCTGGGCCACAGTCGCCGTGCACCGGCAATCCCTTCAGAAGCTCGGCCGTGGCCGGAGCCGGAACCGGCAGCCGACCGTGGGCTGTCTCGACAAAACCGCTCCCGAGCGGCAGCGCCCCCGAGTGAACAGCTTCGACGCCCAGGTACTCAAGGCAGATGGCGGTTCCAACGATATCCACGATTGAATCGACCGCGCCGACCTCGTGGAAATGGACCTCGGCAACCGACACGCCATGCACCAGCGCCTCGGCCTCGGCCAGCCGCCGGAAGATCCGGCGCGCCCGGTCTTTTACGGAGTCGGCCAGCCCGCTGGCGGCTATCATCGTGTCAATGTCGGCATGGTGCCGGTGGGTATGGTGGTCATGCACCGCCACATCAAATTTCAGAGCCGGCATATGCTGCCGTTCGGCACGGCTGGTTGACAGTTCGTAAGAGCCGGGCGGGAGTCCCAGCTTGTCAAGCTCGTCCCGCAGATACTCCAACGGCACCCCCAGATCGAGCAGCGCGCCAACGGTCATATCGCCGGAAATACCGGCGTAACAATCTAAATAAAGGATTTTCATATCACACCCGATTCATCAGACTCGCCGCGCAGGCGGCGCCGAAACCGTTGTCGATGTTGACTACCGTCACCCCGGCAGCACAGGAGTTGAGCATCCCCAAGAGTGCCGCGATGCCGCCAAAAGATGCGCCATATCCGACCGAGGTTGGCACCGCAATCACCGGCTTGTCCACCAACCCTCCGACCACCGAAGGGAGCGCCCCCTCCATGCCGGCCACGACGATAATAACCGAGGCCGCGGCCAACTGTTCACCTCGTGCCAGCAGCCGGTGAATCCCGGCTACGCCGACATCGTAGATCTGCTCGACCTTGTTACCCATAAACCGGGCCGTCACCAACGCTTCAGCCGCAACCGGGATATCGGACGTTCCGGCTGAAACAATCAGAATCGTCCCCTTGCCCTGCTGTTCCGGCGGTTGTTGTTCCAGCGTCAGACAGCGGGCGTCGGCATGATAGGTAGAAGCCGGAAACGTTTGCATGGTCTGCCGCGCCTTTTCCGCATCAAGGCGTGTTACCAGCACATTACCGCCCCGTTCCGACATCGCGGAAACAATACGGATGATCTGTTCCACACTCTTTCCTTCGCCAAAGATCACCTCGGGCATCCCTTGGCGCAGTTCGCGATGGTGATCCACCTGAGCACAACCAAGATCCTGGGAGGGAAAATGACGCAGCTGCTCCAGAGCATCATCCACCGTGACGACACCCTGCTTGACTGAATCCAGCAATTCCTTAAGATGGTTCGATGTCATTATATGATCCTCGCTAATGGTATGAATGGTTTATACACCACGCTTCATGCGCTTGCCACCTGAAATTTCCGTTTGCGGGAGGACACTTTCTTCAATAAAGCACACAACCGGCTCCAAATATCTGTTGATGTCCGTCAACCCTTTGGTGTAGTAGGCTTATTATCATAATTGAGTCGTGAAAATTTCCGGGCAATCGAGGATCATATGATTATTGACCCATTATCGCTTAAACTGTTTGTCTCGATTGTCGAGGAGGGCACCATCGCGGCGGCTAGCGAGCGGGAGCATATCGCCGCCTCGGCCGTGAGCAAGCGAATCAGCGAACTTGAAGACGCCTTTCAGACCCGGCTGCTCAGACGCACCAACAAGGGGGTCGTACCGACCGATGCGGGCATTACTCTGCTCGGACTGGCACGGGGCGTACTGCACGACCTGAACAACATCACCCTCCAGATTCGAGAGTACGCCAGCGGTGTGCGCGGTCATGTCAGACTGAGCGCCAATATCTCCTCGATCAATCAGTTCCTGCCGACCGAGATCAAGACGTTCATGACCATCCACCCTCAGGTGCATGTCCATCTTGAGGTTAATATCAGCGAAGCCATAGTGAACGCCGTGGCAGAAAACGCCGCCGATGTCGGCATCATCACGATGGGCGCGACGTACCGGCACGACCTGGAATATTTCCCCTATCATTCCGACCAGCTCATCGTTATCACTCCGAAGGAGCACCCGCTGGCCAGCATGCGTTCCATCTCCTTCCGCGATACCCTGGAGTACGACTTTGTCGGCCTCCAGATCGGAAGCGCCCTGAACAGCCAGCTTCTGAGGGCGGCTCACGAACTGGACAAAACCCCCAAACTGCGAATCCAGGTCAACAGTTTTGATGCCTTGTGCCTGATGGTAGAGGCGGGGCTCGGCATCGGGATTGTCCCCAAGGGGGCCGCAAAACCATACTTCAAGGGGCTGCGCATCCGCTCCATAATTCTTGACGAGCCTTGGGCCAACCGAGAGCTGAAGATCTGCGTCCGTTCGCTGGAGGCCCTGCCCGCTGCCGCCAAACTATTGGTCGAGCATCTCAGAAAAAAAAGTACGTGAAACATCCCGCCATCGCGGTTCGCGATGGCAACATCACCACATACTGCTTTTGTTGCTGAAAATAATCATGTATACATGTGACCATTACTGCACTAAGCGAGGTCAAAAAATGGGTAAAACAACAGCAGAAAAAATATTTGATGCTCATCTGGTCAACGAGCCCTTTCCCGGAACCAAGGTGTTGCGGCTGGATGCGGTGCTCTGCCATGAGATCACGACTCCTATTGCGATCGACGACCTGATCCGGCGCAACAAGGATCGCGTCTTCGATCCGACGAAGATCAAAGCGGTTATCGACCATGTCACCCCCAGCAAGGACACGAAAACCGCCACCCAGGCCAAGATCCTCCGTGACTGGGCCCGCCGCCACGACATCAAGGATTTCTTCGATGTCGGCGCCAACGGTGTCTGTCACGCTCTCTTTCCGGAGCGCGGTTTCATTCGTCCTGGCTACACGGTCATCATGGGCGACTCCCACACCTGCACCCACGGCGCCTTCGGCGCCTTTGCCGCCGGTATCGGCACGACCGACCTTGAAGTCGGCGTCCTGAAGGGGGTCTGTGCGTTCCGCCAACCCAAAACCATCAAATTCAACGTCATCGGCACCCTCCCCAAGGGGGTATATGCCAAGGATGTCATCCTGCACATCATAGGGAAAATCGGTGTCAACGGTGCAACCGACAAAGTTATGGAATTCCATGGTGCGGTAGTTGAAGCGATGACTATGGAATCACGCATGACGCTCTGCAACATGGCCATCGAAGCGGGGGGGACATCCGGTATCTGCCAGCCTGACATGACCACCGTCGATTACCTCTGGCCCTTTATTCATGGAGACTTTTCCGACAAGAACACGGCTTTGGCCGAGTATTCACAATGGCGCGCCGACGCCGACGCCGAATATGACCAGACCATCGAGATCGATGTCGCCACCCTGCAGCCGACGATCACCTTCGGCTACAAACCGGATCAGGTCAAGACCGTGTCCGAAATGGCCGGCACGCCGCTGGACCAGATCTACATCGGTTCCTGCACCAACGGCCGCCTGGAAGACCTGCGCATCGCGGCACAGATCCTGAAAGGACACAAACTGGCTCCGAACGTACGCGGTATCCTTTCGCCGGCTACCCCGGCAATTTTCAAGGACGCTGTCAAGGAGGGGCTGATCGATATCTTCATGGAGGCGGGGTTCTGCGTAACCAACCCGACCTGCGGCGCCTGTCTGGGAATGAGCAACGGCGTCCTGGCAGAAGGCGAAGTCTGCGCTTCGACCACCAACCGCAACTTCATGGGACGAATGGGCAAAGGGGGGATGGTGCACCTGATGTCACCGGCTACGGCTGCAGCAAGCGCGATAGAAGGCAAAATCGCCGATCCACGCAACTATCTCTAACAAGGAGTAACCATATGAAAACATTTGGCGGCCCGGTCCTTTTTCTTGACCGAAGCGACATCAACACCGACGAAATAATTCCGGCCAAGTACCTGACCGAGATTACCAAGGAAGATCTTAAACCGTATATACTGGAAGACCTGAAGCTGCCCGGTTTCGACCCGAAAGGGACTAAAACCGTCAACGCCAGGGTAATCGTCTCCCGCGCCAACTTTGGCTGCGGCTCATCCCGCGAGCATGCGCCGTGGGTATTTGAAGTCAACGGCATAACCGCAGTAATCGCCGAATCATTTGCCCGCATCTTCCGTCAGAACATGTTCAACTGCGGCATGGCAGCAATAGAGATGCCCAAAGCTGAACTCGACCAGATTTTCTCCCACAGCGAAGACACCGACACCGCAATGAGCATCGACATCGATGCCCAGACGCTTACGGTCAGCGGCGCGGGGAAACAGAAGAGCTTCCCCTTCGACATTTCCCCCTTTGACAAGGCTCTGGTTCTGGCCGGCGGCTGGGTTGATTATGCCGATCTGAAGTACTGACCAGACCGTAACCGCATAGCAATAAAAAAGCCCCTTTTCAGGGGCTTTTTTTATCAGAATCGCTTACTCAACCCCAGATGGAAACTTACATCCGGCGCCGTGGCCACCGCCACATCTTCAACAACACCGATGTCCAGCAGATACTCTCCCGGCAGACGTATTGTCCCTCCGGAAGTCAGAATCAGCGTGTTCCTGGAGATTTCAGCCAGCGAACTATCCCGGTACATGGGAGTCGTGCCGTTCAGCTGCAGCTTGAATGATATCCACGGCGTCGGCCCCCAGCCGAAGCCGAGCGAACCAACTCCAGCGAGCGGATTATGCTGATCACGCAGCACATCGCTGCCGGACATGACCAGAGCGCCGATTGAGCCGTACACACCCAGCGAGCCCCACTCACTATAATTGGTCTTACTGCTGCAGAGTTGAAACATGACATCGGTACTCCCGCTGCCGAAAAGATATGAGCTGTTTCCGGTCGGGAGTTTGATCATCCCTTTAATCGCCATTCTTTCATGACTCTCCGTACTGCTGACATCATACAGATTGTATCCTCCGGTCAATGCGATATCACCAATGCCGGATGCGGCGTGATCCATCTGCAGAATCCGGACGCCATCCCTGGTATAGCTGTAGTTCAGACGATCCTTGGGTGCACTGTTGCGCCCCCCCTGCGGCAATCCGAAGGTATTATGCCAGTCAACAACAAAACTGTCGAGAAATCCGCCCCCCTGAACAATGTAGGGAATTTCGATTCCAGCCTCAAAGCGCGGAGCAACACCGTAACGCGCAGCCAATGTCAGTCGGTAGGTTTCGCCATCGAGGGTTACCTGTTCCCGCGCACCGCTGCTGACGGAATAGTTACTGGAGAGATCCTGATTCAGAGCGACACGAAACTTTCCGGGAGGAACGATGTCGGCACCGGTGTCATGCGGAAGTCCGTAGATTTGAATCAACGGGCTCTGATTGAAAACACCGAAGGGGGTTATCTCCATATCTGCGGCAGTAGAAACGCCGGCGACAGGCAGCAAGGTGAAAAACAGCAGCAAACACCTCAATGACAAAACAACCTTTACAGCTCGAACAGCCGCAACAGTACAATATGCTCCGTATGTCATGCGCCACCCTTATATCTTCGAATTTGGAGTCCAGTTGTAGCATGCGTCAAATACTGTGTCAATGAATCAGGGCACAGTACAAGGAGCATAACAATCTGTTATATATCGTATTTTAATAGCGGTACTATTTTGACTTTCATGATGGAGCGCTTAATTAACGTATCACGGCTCTTGATTTTTTTTTGCGTCAATGAGATAGTGTGCCGAAAAATAAACACTCGCTGCAGAGGGGGCTCAATGTTTGGTTTTGGCATGCCGGAAATGATAATTATCCTCGTCATAGTTCTGGTTGTATTCGGGGCAGGAAAACTTCCGGAAATCGGCGGGGCTCTTGGCAAAAGTATCCGTAACTTTAAAAAAGCGGCGGATGGCAAAGACGAGATCGAAATCAAGCCCAAGAGCGAGGATGGCGACAAGAAGGCTTGATTGATTTATTATTCTGCTACACAGGAAAAGGGGGAAAGGCGTCTGCCTTTCCCCCTTTTCTTTACAATATCCTGCCACAAACACTCAGGAATTCAGATACTCCCCGATCGTCTCGGACAGGGTGCTGTAGATCCGGCGGCACTCATTTTCATCCTTCTCCAACAGTGTCACACGAAACCCCTGCAGCGGCGTGGAAAACGAAGAAAGCGGCACAACGCAGATGCCGGTTGTCGCCAGTAGCTGATAGACAAAACGTTTATCCGGAGAAACACCCGGCTGGTTTATCAGCCCCTCGACAAGCTCTCTGACCTCATGGTTCGCAATCGGAATCGACTGACGGTTGTTCAGCAAACCATCCTTGAAGGCAACTGCCATGTAAAAAGCGCCATTGGTTCGATTTACCTGCAGCGCGGGAACCTGGCTGAGACAATCATAAGTGATGTTGCTCATCCGTTCGTAACTGGCAATACGCTGCGCCAGATACGCGGAGTATTCAGGGTGACGGACAATCTCTGGAATGACCGTCTGCGGCAGAGTTGTAGAGCAGACCTCATTCATCTTGCCGGTAAGTATCAAATTGATATATTTCCGGAAGCGCTCGTCATTCTGGCCGTTATACACCTCAATCCAGCCGCAGCGCGATCCGGGCCAGGGGAACTCTTTTGAGATCCCTTTCAGTGAAATTGCCGGGACATCTCCGATTACATCACTGATAGGCACGGTACTTTCGCCGTTATACACAACATTGATGTACACTTCATCGGCAATGATGAACAGATCGTTTTCACGGGCTACCGCCACAATCTCCTGCAGCAGCTCCTTTGTGTAGACCATGCCGGTCGGATTATCCGGGTTGATCAGCATGATCGCGCAGATATTCGGGTTGTAGCGGACATGATTGCGCAGATCCTCCATGTCCGGGTACCAGTTGTTTTCCGGTTGGAGACGGAACAGCGAAGGAGCCGAGTGGGCATGCCCGATCTCGCCGAGGGTGTGGGTGGTGTACGATGGCGACGGCATAAGTACCCGGGCCTCAGGACGCAGACAGCCGTAAATCTTGGCGATGGCGTCCCCCAGCCCGTTAAAGAAAATGATGTCGTCAGGGGTAATCTGGGCACCGCCGCGGCTGTTGGTGGTGTCGCAGATAAATTGACGGGTTTCCAGCACACCGCGGGTATGGCAATAGCCCCAGGTACGGTTGTCCATCGCGGCTTTCGCTACGATTTCCTTCATCCACACCGGGATGACCTCACCTTTGACTATCGGGTCGCCAATGTTTTCCCAGTTGATCTTGACGCCATATTTCTGGAGTTTCTCCGCCACATTGACAATATTCCTGATTTCATACGTCAGCTCGCCGGTTCCTGGCGGCACCAGTTCGATTCTCATTTAAGCACCTCACAAAACAAATTAATTATTCGAGTAAAAAG
>CAIYDX010000205.1 GCA_903925005.1 uncultured Geobacteraceae bacterium | reverse complement strand
GTTACCATCAACGTAGTATCATATTTAGGCGCTGGCGGCCAGAGCCTTTTCAAAACCGATGCTGAATGCTTTCTTGTTCAGTTCGATAAATGCCTCCGGGACACTTGAAAGAACCGCCTTTTCGGCATTTTCACGACTTACCTGACCGGTCAATGCAACCATGGCCCCAAGGGCAACAATGTTGGCAACTATCTCACGACCAACATCGGTTTTGGCAGTATTGATGATCGGGAAAGAGACAATCTTGAAATTCCCTTTTGGAAGATTTTTTACGAGATCGGAATCCACCAGCAAGATGCCGCCATCTTTCAGGTCGTGCGTATATTTGTCGCACGCTTC
This sequence comes from uncultured Geobacteraceae bacterium, assembly GCA_903925005.1. Classification (GTDB taxonomy): domain Bacteria; phylum Desulfobacterota; class Desulfuromonadia; order Geobacterales; family Pseudopelobacteraceae; genus JACRCG01. Next base: position 49,618 of record CAIYDX010000205.1, on the reverse strand, counting down.
CTGGGTCATGGCCAGCAATGCGTCTACCGTAGTGGCCTTAGGGTAATCAATAGGCCCATCCGAAATAATAACTTCCGATTTAGATGCGCCGCCACGAGCTTCCGGACCGTAGCTTTGCGACTGAACGGCCTGTTTCCCTTCGTAAATCGAAGCGGCTTTGGCCATGATGATCCCGGCGGTGATCAGCCCCTGTCCACCTGCACCGGAAAACCTGAGTTCATATCTTGACATGAATATATCGCTCCTTTTCCTGTAATTGTTACTTGGCAGCCTTGGCACGCTCGATAACTTTAGCGTACTCGGCAGTATACTCAGGCTTAGTTTCTTCCTTGTAGAGAACTCCAGTCAGAATTTTACCCTGCAGTTGTTCGGCTGTCATCTTTTCGGCCGCCTTAACCGGCACGGCAACCTCTTTAAGACGGTTCATCATTTCGATGACAGATTTGTATTTGTTGCGACGACCATAGGTGGTCGGGCAATCGTCAAGTATTTCCACAACCGAGAAACCCTTGTGCTGAATCGCTTCAACGATCAGCTTGTCTATCTGGTTGGCATGGAATGCGGTACCGCGTGCCACGAAAGTAGCACCGGCGCCGATTGCAAGCTTGGCAATATCAAAACCGGGATCCGGGTTGCCATAAGGAGTTGTGGATGCCTTATGTCCTGTCGGCGTGCATGGAGAGAACTGACCACCGGTCATACCGTAGATGTAGTTGTTCATAATGATGTAAGTCATGTCGATATTGCGGCGACATGCATGAATGAAGTGGTTACCGCCAATAGCGGTGCCGTCGCCGTCGCCGCCGACAAGAATAACATTCATTTCGGGTTTGGCCATCTTGACGCCGGTTGCAAAAGCAGCGGCGCGGCCATGAGCCGTGTGCAGAGTACAGCAATCGATGTAGCCGGGCAGACGTGAAGCGCAACCGATACCGGATACGACAGCGGTCTCCTCTTTTTTCAGCTTAAGCGTGTCCATGGCACGAATAAGCCCCTTCATGACGATGCCATGGCCGCAGCCTGGACACCAGATGTGGGGCAATTTGCCGGGACGAAGATATTTTTCATAATCAAAAGCCATGGTTATTTAACCTCCTTGATCTTTTCGAGGATCTGGTCGGGATTGATCGGCTCACCGTCAACGCGGAAAATTCCGAGCACCGGAGCCTTGCCTTGAGCGCAACGTTCAAGTTCAAGTGAGCACATACCAAGATTCATCTCAGGAATGACAATGCCTTTGACTTTGCCTGCCAACGCCTTGATCTGTTTATCCGGGAACGGCCAGAAGGTTTTGATGCGGAACAAGCCGGCTTTGATTCCCTGTTCACGGGCAACGTTTACCGCATAACGTGCGGAACGGGAGGTAGAGCCATAGGCAACGACAACTACTTCGGCGTCATCGAGCTTATATTCTTCGAAGGTTACAATATCGTCAATATTCGCGTCAACCTTGCGGACCTGGCGCTCTTCCTCAGCCTGGACGATCTCGGCCTTGGTGGTCGGGAAACCGTCCTGCATTTTATTGAGACCTGTTACATGAAATTTGTAGCCGGAACCGAAGGAAGCCAGCGGCGGAACATCGCCGAAACTGGTGTCGTACGGTTTGTACTGTTCAGGCGGCACTGTCGGAGATTTGCGCGGAGTTATTTCGATTTCGCCAGGTTCAGGGAAAACAATACGCTCACGCATATGGGCAATGATCTCGTCCGGCATAACCATAACCGGAGTACGATATTTTTCCGACAGGTTGAAAGCACGGATAACCTCTTCATAGGTTTCCTGAACAGAGGCGGGAACCAGACAGATGGCAGGATGGTCACCATGGGTGCCCCATTTGGCACACATGACGTCGGACTGACTGGGACCTGTCGGCATACCTGTCGAGGGACCGCCGCGCATGACGTTATAAATAACGCATGGGATCTCGGCGATGCAGCCGTATCCGATAAGCTCCTGCTTCAGGGAAAGACCGGGGCCGGAAGTTGAAGTAAGAACCTTGGAGCCGGCTAGAGATGCACCAAGGATAACAGCCATGGCACCGATTTCGTCTTCCATCTGAATGAATTTTCCGCCGATCTTGGGAAGTTCCGCGGACATTACTTCGGCAACTTCGGTCGAGGGGGTGATAGGGTAGCCGCCGAAGAAGTTGCAACCGGCGTATAATGCGCCTTGTGCAGCAGCTTCGTTACCCTGAAGAAACGCTACTTTTTTGGACACTGTTCATTTCCTCCTGTAGATTTATTCGGTTATGACTTTGATAGCAAAATCGGGGCAGCGCAATTCGCACTGCATACATTTGATACAGGCTTCAAGATTTTTCACAGAGGCATAAAAGCCCTTCATCTCAAGTACGTCTTTAGGGCAGAATTCGACACAGATGTGGCACCCCTTACAGTACTTCTCGATAATTTCAATTTTTGGCAATGTTTTTTCCATCTAAAAAGCTCCTTTATTCCGTAATAAAAGGTGGTAAATACAGGCTCCATAATGAAGCAAAAGAAGGGCGACAAACACCACCCTTCTTTCGCTGACTTCCAGACACCTGGAATGAATCGTTACTTCAGACTGCCAACCAGTTCCTTAACCGCAGCAACCGATTTGTCCATCATTGCCTGTTCTGCGGCATCGAGTTTGAACTGAATGATGTTTTCAACGCCTTTCTCACCTAATACAGCCGGTACGCCGACGTAGAAACCGTTGACACCAAATTCGCCCTGCAGATAGCAGCAGGTAGGCAGAACGCGTTTCTGATCCTTCAGAATTGATTCGGCCATCGCAATAGCTGATGATGCCGGCGAGTAAAATGCCGAACCTGTTTTCAGCAGAGCGACAACTTCGCCGCCTGCGCCACGGGTGCGTTTAACCATGGCTTCCATAACTTCCTTACCCTTCTCGGCGCCATATTTCTGCTCGAGAAGTTCGGTGACCGGAATACCGTTTACACTGGCATAACGAACCAGAGGTACCATATCGTCTCCGTGGCCGCCGAGAGTCATGGCGGTAACGTCTTTAACCGAAACACCAAGTTCCCAGGCTATGAAGCTGGCGAAACGTGCCGAGTCGAGAACACCGGCCTGACCGATAACGCGGTTGTAGGGGAAACCGGTAATCTTCTGGCAGAGGGTGACCATCGCGTCGAGCGGATTGGAGATGACGATAATGATCGATTCGGGAGCGTATGCTTTGATCCCTTCGGCAACAGAAGTCATGATCTTTGAGTTGACTTCGATCAGGTCATCGCGGCTCATTCCCGGTTTGCGCGGCAGACCGGCAGTAACGATGACAACATCAGATCCTTTGATGTCTTCGTAGCTGTTGGTGCCTTTCAGGTTTACGTCGTAGCGATCTACCGGGCCAACTTCGGCAATGTCAAGCATTTTGCCCTGGGGAAGACCTTCGACAATGTCAAAAAGAACAACATCACCGAGTTCACGCAATGCACAAAGCTGAGCAAGAACGCCGCCGATCTGTCCGCCACCGATAAGTGAAATCTTTTTACGAGCCATACTTTTTACCTCCTCTTTTTTTGTTGTAAAATAAGGCAAGGAGTTGCTCCCCAGCCCCTGCTGACTGCGACGTATTACATATTTTCAATCAAGGCATCTGCAAAACCTGAACAGGAAAGCAGTGTAGCCCCCTGCATCATCCGTTCAAAATCATATGTTACGCGTTTCTGGCCGATTGTTCTGTCGATTGATTTAACAATCAGATCCGCCGCTTCCTGCCATCCCATATATTCGAGCATCATAACACCGGAAAGAATGACTGAACCTGGATTTACCTTGTCAAGATTGGCATACTTCGGTGCGGTGCCGTGAGTGGCCTCAAAGACGGCATGTCCGGTCACATAGTTTATGTTTGCGCCCGGTGCTATACCGATGCCGCCGACCTGGGCAGCCAAAGCATCGGAGAGGAAGTCTCCCTCCAGGTTCATCGTAGCAACGACATCGAACTCCTTGGCACGGGTCAGAACCTGCTGCAGAGTTATATCGGCAATGGTGTCTTTTATCATCAACAGCTTCTTCAGCTGGCCGTTTCCGTGAGTCGGCAGCAGATTCAGCGCAGCCTTAACCTCATTACGTATGACCTCCTGCTGCTGCGGCGACATCATATCATAACCGGGATCGATCATCTTTGCATTTTCTTCGACAGAAAGTGCCGGATTGCGATCCTGATTGTTAATGATCCATGATTCCCGCTCGGTCACAACCTGGGAGCGAAACTCGGAAGTGGCCAGCGCATAGCCCCAATCCTTGAATGCACCCTCGGTGAACTTCATGATGTTGCCCTTGTGGACAATAGTAACGGATTTCCGTTTATGATCCAACGCATACTTGATAGCTGCGCGAATCAGCCGCTCGGATCCGCTGCGGGAAATCGGCTTGATGCCGATTGAGGAGCTTTCGGGAAATCGGATCTTGCTGACCCCCATCTCCTTGATCAGAAACTGTATTACCTTATCACACTCGGCGGTGCCGGTCATCCATTCTATTCCGGCATAAATATCTTCGCAGTTCTCGCGAAATATCACCATATCCACGTCTTCCGGCTTTTTTACCGGTGTGGGGACGCCTTGAAAATAGCGAATCGGACGAAGACAGGTATATAAATCGAGCATCTGCCTGAGAGCAACATTCAGCGAACGAATGCCACCGCCAATCGGAGTCGTCAATGGTCCTTTGATGCCGACCAGAAATTCCCTGAACGCCTGAACGGTTTCATCGGGCAGCCATGCCTTGTCGCCCATCTCATTGCGGAAGCGATTAAAAGGTTTCTCTCCGGCATATACTTCCATCCAGCTGATTCTCTTCGAACCGCCGTAGGCCTTGCCCACGGCGGCATCGAAAACGCGGACCGAAGCTTTCCAGATATCCACACCGGTACCGTCACCTTCAATGAAGGGAATGATCGGGTTGTTCGGAACCTTCAGCTTGCCGTCACTACCCATGGCGATCTTTTCCCCTGAGGGGACTGTAACGTATGTATAATCCATCTAGCTCACTTCAATATTACATATAAATTCTAAAAGAGCTTAAAGCCACTACCCGATTAAGCGATAGCGTCGATTATAGCGTTCAATGTAGCACTCGGGCGCATTGCTTTTTCCGTTTTTACCGAATCAGGAAGATAATAGCCACCCATATCGACCGGTTTACCCTGGGCTCCGATCAACTCTTCATTGATCTTTGTCTCATTTTCCTGAAGCTGCTTGGCTACCTTGGCAAAACGTGCCTGGAGGTCCTTGTCCCTGGTCTGCTCTGCCAAAGCCTCGGCCCAATACATTGCGAGGTAGAAGTGGCTGCCTCTATTGTCTATCTGACCAACCTTGCGGGCCGGATTCTTGTTGTTATCAAGGAACTTGGTATTGGCCTGATCAAGCGTATCAGCCAAGAGCTGAGCTTTTTCATTTTTAAAGGTAGCCGCCAAATGCTCCAGAGATACCGCAAGCGCCAGGAATTCGCCGAGTGAGTCCCAACGAAGATACCCTTCCTGGACAAACTGTTGAACATGTTTAGGCGCCGAGCCCCCTGCACCTGTCTCGAACAACCCGCCGCCAGCCAGAAGCGGCACGATTGACAGCATCTTTGAACTGGTACCCAGCTCTAAGATAGGGAACAGGTCGGTGATATAATCGCGCAAAGCATTTCCGGTTACGGTAATGGTATCTTTACCGTCTTTCGCCCGTGGAAGTGTGAAGCGCATCGCTTCTACTGGAGACATGATATGAATTTCCAGGCCGCTCGTATCGTGATCTTTCAGGTACTGATTCACCTTCAGAATCATCTGCGCATCGTGTGCCCTGTTTTTATCCAGCCAGAACACAGCTGGTGTTCCGGTTGCACGTGCCCTGTTTACTGCAAGCTTGACCCAATCCTGAATCGGCAGATCTTTTGCCTGACAACCGCGCCAGATATCGCCTTCTTCCACGGTGTGCTGAAACAGCACCTCTCCCGCAGCATCAACGACACGCACCGTGCCATTTCCCGGAACCTTGAAGGTCTTGTCGTGTGAACCATACTCCTCGGCCTTTTGTGCCATGAGGCCGACGTTGGAGGTGCAGCCCATGGTCGAGGGATCGAAGGCACCGTTTTTCTGGCAGAAAGCAATACACTCCTGATACCACTCGGAATAGGAGGTATCGGGTATCACACATTTGGTATCGTGCAGCTTTCCGTCCGGGCCCCACATCATCCCCGAGTCGCGGACTACAACGGGCATGGATGCATCGATGATGATATCGTTACTTGCATGGAGATTAGTAATTCCCTTGGCGGAGTCAACCATCGCCAGCTCAGGTCTTTTCGTATAAACTGTCTGGATATCCGCTTCTATCTCTGCCTGTTTATCTGCCGGCAATTTCTTGATTTTCAGGTAAAGGTCGCCCATACCAAGATCAGGATTGACACCCAGCTCTTTAAAAGTTGCAGCATGCTTTTCAAAAACATCCTGGTAGAAGACGGAGACGAAATGACCGAACATGATCGGATCGGAGATTTTCATCATTGTAGCTTTGAGGTGCACTGAGAACAACACACCCTTTGCTTTTGCATCATCGATCTGCTCGGCGATGAATTTGCGCAGAGCACGGACATTCATAAATGCCCCGTCAAGGACTTCGCCTGCTTGAAGGGCCAATTTTTCCTTGAGAACCTTGACGTTACCGGCCTGATCGACAAACTCGATTTTTACGTTGCCGGCCTTTTCCATCGTAGTAGATTTCTCACTGTGGTAAAAATCACCGGCAGTCATATGTGATACGTGAGACTTCGATTCCGGGCTCCAGGCACCCAGTTTGACCGGATGTTTTTTGGCGTATTCTTTTACCGCTTTCGCCACTCGCCTATCGGAATTCCCTTCCCTCAGCACAGGGTTTACGGCGCTTCCCAGACACTTGGCATACTGTGCGTGAAGCGCTTTTTCAGCTTCGGTTTTCGGTTCTTCCGGATAGTCGGGAAGTTTATACCCCTTTTCCTGCAATTCCTTGATAGCAGCTTTCAACTGCGGGATCGAAGCGCTGACATTGGGCAGTTTGATAATATTGGCTTCTGGCTTCTGGGTAAGCTCGCCCAGTTCGGCCAGATAATCCGGCATTCTCTGACTTTCAGTCAGATAGTCAGGAAAGTTTGCAATAATTCTTCCTGCAACGGAGATATCCCTCGTTTCAACTACAACACCTGCTGCCTTTGTAAATGCGTTAACAATAGGGAGCAACGAGTAAGTTGCCAGTGCGGGCGCTTCATCGATTTTTGACCAGATAATCTTTTGCGTTGTCATGTTCACTCCTTGGATTTGAGTCAGATAGTCTATCTATTTTTGATAAAACTATATGTTATAACGATACTTTACAGCCACAATAAAAATCTTGTATACAGTATACAAATCACCATTGACTGTCAAGGAAAAATCGGCTCAGACAAAGGTTGCGGCAATTGTGGACAGAACTGAATGTTAGTTGTTTTTATTGGAATAGCGCCGCGCTTCAACCGCTTCATCACGGCTGAAATTACGCGGTATGACAAAGACCTGACCGGGCCAGAGCCGCTTGGGATCCCGGATCTGATCACGGTTGGCGCGGTAGATTATCGGCCATAGGGTTGAATCGTTATAGATTTCTGTTCGTGCGGAAATTTGAGGTAACGTTTCACCGCGGCGAACGGTATAGGTTGTGGGTTGTGGTGGCGGGGATTCCTTGCTTTTTTTCTGTGCCGAGCTGGCGGGTTCCGCTGATCCGGATGAATGCCGCTGTCTCAGTCGCATCTCCGCCTCCGCGGCGGAACGCATCAACTGTTCTTCTTCAGCTTTCGCTGCAAGCTCGGCTATCTGCTGCTGTTTTTCGGCGGCAAGCCGCTGCCTGGCCTGCTGAACTTCCGACAGCAGCATTACTGCTTTCTGAAATGCCAGCTGATAATAAAGATCCGCCCCTTTGTCATCTTCGCGGACATGATAGAGCGCTTCGCCATGCTCAAATGTTTCCAGCAGACTCCGATACTCCTGCGAAAACAGAACCGGCGCATCATGGCGACCAACCTCTTCAACCAGAGGGGCCGTCTTGTTGCGCCAGGTAGGAACCGGTGCGGAACAAGCCGCCAGGGCTGCACCCAACAACAGTATGCAAACAGCCTGGCGGCAGGTTCCACGCATTATCAGGCTTGTTTTTCTGCCAGACGTATTCCCAGTTCTCGAAGTTGTTTTGTATCAACCGACGAAGGAGCCTCGGACATCATGCAGGTCCCTTTCTGGGTTTTCGGGAAGGCGATAACGTCACGGATTGAGTCGCTGCCTGTCAGCAGCATTATCAATCGATCCATACCAAAAGCGATGCCGCCATGAGGAGGTGTGCCGAATTCGAGAGCATCCAGCAGGAAACCGAACTTGCTGCGGGCATCCTCAACGCTCATTCCAAGTAATTTGAACATCAGAGACTGGACATGTTCCTGGTGAATTCTGATCGAACCGCCGCCAATCTCATTACCGTTCAATACCAGGTCGTACGCCTTGGCGCGACAGCGCCCCGGATCGGACTCGATAAATTCCAGATCTTCGTCCATAGGTGCGGTGAATGGGTGATGAACCGCACACCAGCGTTTTTCGTCCTCGTCCCACTCCAGCAGCGGAAATTCGGTTATCCAGACAAAACGGTAATCATCCTTGCTGGTCAATTTGAGAAGGTTTGCGAGATGGTTACGCAGCTTGCCGAGCGAATCGTTTACTACCTTTGGCTTGTCTGCCACGAAGAAGAGCAGATCTCCTTCTTCGGCGCCAAAAGTGTTGTTCATGGTGGCAATCTCTTCCGGAGTGAAAAACTTGGCAATCGGGGAATGCCATTCGCCATTCTCGATCTTGACGTAGGCCAGACCCTTGGCGCCGTAAATCTTGACAAATTCCGTCAGATCGTCGATCTCCTTGCGGGAGAACCTGGCGCACCCCTTGGCATTGATGCCTTTGATCATTCCCCCTTTGGAGGCGACATCGGCAAATACTTTAAAGCCGGAGTTTTTGACCATATCGGTCAGGTCGCAGAGTTCCATCCCGAAACGGAGGTCGGGATTATCAAGACCGAAGCGACGAATTGCCTCGGCGTAGGTAAGACGTTCAACCGGCAGTTGAACTGTAACCCCCTTTGCTTCAGTAAACACGCGGGCAATCAACCCCTCCATGACCGTGATGATATCCTCCTGGTCAATAAAGGACATCTCGCAGTCAATCTGGGTAAACTCCGGCTGACGATCGGCGCGCAGATCCTCATCGCGGAAACAGCGCACAACCTGAAAATATTTGTCAAAACCGGAAATCATCAGGATCTGTTTAAATATCTGTGGCGACTGCGGCAACGCATAAAAATGCCCCTGATTGATACGGGACGGCACCAGGAAGTCACGCGCCCCTTCCGGAGTCGATTTGGTAAGAAACGGGGTTTCAAGTTCGATAAAACCGTTATCGGTCAGATATGAGCGGGTCAACTGGGCGACCTTGGAACGGAGGATCAGGTTGTACTGCAGCTGAGGGCGACGAAGATCAAGATAGCGGTACTTCAGACGAATGTTTTCATTGATGTCGCTATGTTCGTCGAGCATGAACGGGAGCGGCTTGGAACGGTTGAGCAGCTTGCACTCCACCACCTGAATTTCGACCTCGCCGGTCTTCATGTTCGGATTGACGGTCCCTTCCGGGCGCGGGATAACCGTACCCCTGACCGCCAGCACAAATTCGCTGCGAACCGATTCCGCAACGGCATGCCCCGCTCCGTTGACTTCCGGATCGAACACGATCTGAGCTATCCCCTCGCGGTCGCGCAGGTCGATAAAAATAAGTCCGCCATGGTCGCGGCGGCGCAGTGCCCACCCCATCAATATAACTTCGCTGCCGATGTCCGCAGCCCGCAGATCACCGCAGTAATGTGTCCGTTTCCAACTCCCGAGAAAATCCATATTAAACCTCCATTAGGGTCAAGGGGCAAGGGTCATGGGTCAAGGGTATTAGGTTTACTTGCCCCTTGACTCTTGACCCTAGCTCCTAGTTAATTAGTCGTCCGATATTTCCAAACCGTGGCATAAGTTTATCACGATCCCATGACCAGTACTTGATAAATGCCAACCCCTTGATCTGATCACGCCGGACAAACTTCCAGAAACGGCTGTCGTAGGAGCGATCACGGTTGTCCCCCATCACAAAGTACGAATCGGGAGGCACGGTGAGTGGCCCGAACGTATCGCGCGGATTCATCTCTTTCGGGATGATCTCCTTTTCCTTATGCACTTCGTGTATGTTTTCATACAATTTGCCGTTAACGTAGACCTTCTTCTCTTTTCCCTCCACCACATCTCCGGGAACTCCGATCACCCGCTTGATAAAATCCTTGCTGGGATCTTCCGGATACTCGAAAACTATTACATCCCCCTGACGCGGGTCGCGTACCTTCAGGACACGCTTATCGACAAAAGGAACTTTAGTGCCGTACATAAATTTACTGACCAGCAGATGATCGCCTATTACCAGCGTATCCTCCATCGATCCGGATGGAATCTTGAAGGCCTGAACCAGATAGGAGCGAATTATCAGAGCCAGCAGTACCGCTATTGCAATAGACTCGGCATACTCCCGGATAAGGCTCTTCTTTTTGATCTGCTCCGATTTTGCCGGTGATACCCCTGACTGTGTTGATTCCTGATACTCTTCCATGCGTATTCCTTTATGTAAGTGGTCTGTCAGTCTACTTTCAATATGGCCAGAAACGCTTCCTGCGGCAGTTCGACATTGCCGACATTCTTCATCCGTTTCTTGCCCTCTTTCTGTTTCTCCAGCAGCTTCCGCTTACGGGTGATATCGCCGCCGTAACATTTTGCCAGAACATCCTTACGCATCGCCTTGACCGTCTCGCGGGCGATAATCCGGTTGCCGATGGCCGCCTGAATGGCCACCTCGAACATCTGCCGTGAAATAAGTTCCTTCATTTTTGAGACCAGATCACGACCGCGGAAATATGCTTTATCCCGGTGCAGGATCAGCGACAGGGCATCGACGACTTCGCCGTTGATCATGACATTCATGCGCACCAGATCACTCTGCCGGTACTCCAGATGTTCATAATCGAGAGAAGCATACCCTTTGGTGATCGATTTGAGGCGGTCATAGAAATCGAGCACGATTTCGTTCAACGGCAATTCATAGATAATCATCACGCGCGTCGGCGTCAGATACTTGATCTCGCGCTGCACACCGCGCTTGTCCTCGCAGAGTGCCAATACGCCACCGACAAATTCATTCGGCACGTGGATATGGGCCAGGATAAAAGGCTCTTCCAGAAATTCCGTGCTTTGCAGTTCGGGCATCTGATTGGCACTCTGAATGGAATATACTTCGCCGTTCAATTTATGCACCCGGTAGACAACTGTCGGCGCGGTGGTAATCAGGTCGAGCGAGAATTCCCGTTCGAGCCGTTCCTGAATGATTTCCATATGCAAGAGGCCGAGGAATCCGCAGCGGAATCCGAAACCGAGCGCCAGCGATGTTTCCGGTTCGAAAGAGAATGACGAATCGTTCAATTTCAACTTGGCCAGCGCATCGCGCAGCTGTTCGTACTGCACGGTGTCGATCGGGTACAAACCGGAGAAAACCATCGGCTTGACCTCTTTAAAGCCATCAAGCGCCCGCTCGCACTGGCGATGCAGCAGCGTTACCGTATCGCCGACCTTGGCATCGGCAACGTCCTTGATGCCGGCGATAATAAACCCGACCTCCCCCGCCGCTAGTTCCGGCACTTCAACCATCGTCGGCGCAAAGACCCCAACTTTTAGCGCTTCAAACGTGCTGTTTGTCGCCATAAGCTGGATCTTGTCACCCTTTTTGAGTGTGCCGTCAAAGATGCGAACCAGGATGATGACCCCCTGATACTGATCATACCAGGAATCGAACAGCAGCGCTTTAAGCGGCGCATCCGAATTCCCGACCGGTGGCGGAATCTTCTTGACGATCTCTTCGAGGATCTCGTGCGTGCCGATCCCCTCTTTGGCGCTGGCCAGAACGGCATCATGGGCATCGATGCCGATGATGTCCTCGATCTCCTGCTTGACCCGTTCCGGATCGGCCGCCGGCAGGTCGATCTTGTTCAATACCGGAAAGACCTCCAGGTTGATATCAAGAGCGAGATAGACATTTGCCAGGGTCTGGGCCTCGACCCCCTGGGAGGCGTCAACAACCAGCAATCCCCCTTCACAGGCGGCCAGAGAGCGTGACACTTCATAGGTAAAGTCAACATGACCGGGGGTGTCGATCAGGTTCAGAACATAGTCAATGCCGGCGTCGGAACGGTAATTAAGACGAACTGTTTGCGCCTTGATGGTAATGCCCCGCTCACGCTCCAGATCCATTTTGTCAAGGAACTGATTCTGTTTATCCCGGTCCGAGACCGTACCGGTATACTCCAGCAGGCGGTCCGCCAGGGTTGATTTGCCGTGATCGATGTGGGCGATAATGGAGAAGTTGCGGATTCTGCTGATTTCCATGAATTCCTTCGTACTCTAAAAATTAGGACTGTGAAGAATAAATAAAGATGGCGGGAAAGTAAAGGGGAAAAGGGAACGGCGTCGCCGTATTGGGTTAGACCTACCTAAGCTATATCAAGCGACTACAGCCTGTAATTGAATTCTATCCGCCGCTGCCCGTACAAATTTCTGGCGACCATGACCGGGAAGAGGCACTTCTTCAACATTGAGCAGACCGGCGGCTACCAGAATATCAACGTCCTTCTTGACTGTGCTTCTATCGCGATGAAGGCGCTGTGCGATAGCGGTTATGGAGGATGGATAAGACTTGGCTGCGCGAAACAATTCCAGTCGTGCCGGAGACATGACGGCAAACATATCGCCTGGATCTTCGAACGTAAGAGTAAACTCCGGTTTGGGAACTTCACCGCGATCAAGTTGCTTGGCAGTCTCGCGTACATGTGTAAAAAATTCTTTTGTAGTGCCTGTATTAACTATTATGTTGCGCATTATATTCCTCCAGCACCATTGTCCATTCCTGTTCAAAGCGCCATTCAATTTCCTCAAAGCTCGTCATTTCTACCGGATCGACAGTCCCTTTGAAATGCCGATGATGTCCATGCCTGTTGTCATATCCAATAACTCGACCGTTGTCGCCGCTATAAATCAGGTGATTGATGTATGCCAGATTGTAACGGGTGACAGCTCCATTATCCTCCCACACTTCGTATCTGAGAGTGCCATTCCCACGCTTGCGCGAAACCATGAATGTTCGGTCTATAATCTTTGTTTCAGGCATGGTCTTTTATACCACGTCTGTATTGTTCCGACAACTATGTTTTTTAAAACATCAATGGCGAGATAAAGGCGAATGGGACAGCGTACTGAAGGATCTCATCATCGGCTTACTGTCCCCATAACGGGGTAGGATTTAAGCGGCTTGCAGCTTTTTTGCACGTCCGGTTGAGCGAATTGTGCGATCTGCTCTTTGGGGTTGCTCGCTTCCAATGTCCAGAAGGGCCTCCGGGTGACGGGAGGCAACCCGTAAAAGCACACGTGCGGGGCCTTCCGGTTTACGTCGGCCTTGTTCCCAGTTTCTCAATGTTCCTACGCTGATTCCCACAAGGTCTGCAAACTTATCTTGTGAAAGACCGAATTGCTCGCGTAGAGCGCGAACCTCGGTTTCTGGGAATTCAAATGATCGAGAGGGCTGCATTGTGCCTTTCATGATCGCCGCGCCTTGTTTCACGCTTGCCAACAGTTCCTGAAAAAGTTCATCCTTCATGATATTCCTCCTCAATAATCCTCTTGAGTTGCTTGAGTTGGTCTTGGGTAAGGTTTTCCTGCACGTTTTTCGGATACATGAACAGGAGCAGAATTGTTCCCCTCGCCGTAAACCAGTAGTAGATTACTCGTGCTCCGCCGCTCTTACCTCGCCCCTCCAATCCCCATCGTATTTTACGAAGTCCACCACCGCCGGGAATGACCTTTCCGGCATCAGGTCGCTCCAGTAGAGTTGCCTGAAAAAGACGATATTCCTCGTCGGATAGAGTGGATAAAAGCTGCTTGGAAAATATTGGGGTTTCGATGATGACCATGAATTTATTATACGTCAGTGGCGTAGTATAGTCAAGTAGAAGTCCAGTGGGTTATCCAAAAAAATCGATTAATTTTTCACCCAATCGCGGGAAAAAGAAACCTGGAAATCCACCAATGAATGCGCCAAGCAAAGCACCCGGCAATACGGATTGATATTAAATTTCAAAGACAGACACAATCAAGCCGACTATTATCAAGCTTGCTATACTCTCCACCAAGAAATCCTACAGCGACTCCGACAAATTTTTTCATATTTGTTCCTGTTTCATTCTCGATTGGTGTTCAACGTCGTGGTGGCGAACCGGCGGAGCGAAGCGGAGACCGTGTGCCGCCGCCTTGTTATGTGCTGATGCCTGTTTTCCGGGAAAGAAGATCCAATACCTCAGAAAAAGCAGTGCTCTCGCCTGTCACGAAGCCGGACGTGCCGAATTTTGGTGTTTCTCCAGCTTTTGTGAAGACTCTTGCATTTATCCTTATCTTTTGTCCGTCTTTGAGAGCGATTGTCGCTCCTTCTTGCCGACGGCCGTACATGAATATAGTCTGAATCAGAGAGCCGAACCCTCGCGAGATTTCGACGATATCTTTCCACTCGTATTTCTTGCCTTTGTAGGTTATTCCCTCGTTGTCAGTCTCGAACAACTCCCGAAATAGAAATCCGAGATGCTGATGTCCATACTTCTCAGTCATTGTTTTCCTTTTTTCACATAACATGTTATTGGCCAGCCCCCCGCGCACGCGCGCGTGAACTGGTCATCCACCCAAATGGAACATTTATTCCGGAAGTGTTTTACTCGCTTAACAATCTCAATCTGAAAAGCTTCTTCGCTAGATTGTAGATATCATCTTTGGCTCCATCACGACGAATACCAACGGCAACAATAACTACAACAATATCGTTACCTCTAATCTGATAAATAATGCGGTAACGTTGTCCAACAGCCCTTATACTTCGAAACCCTGCCAGTTCACCTAGCAGTGCCTTGCCCTGTTTTTCAGGGTCCTCAGCCAGACGATCAATTACCGCTCCAATTTTATCCCGGATGCGTCGGTCGGAAATATCCGACAAAAGCTTCAATGCTGTTGGTGTAAGCAGAATCTGCCACTTCACAGGCCAAGCTCCTGTTTGGCATCCTGCCAGGAGATGAGCTTGCCGGAATCCATCTCTTGTATGCTCTGACGTAATTGGGCCATCAGCTCTCCGTCACTCATAACTTCCAGCGTCTCCGAAACCGCTTCGTACAATTCCCACGGCAATACAGCCAACACCGGCTTGCCACGGCGAGTGATTTCCAGAACATCAGGCTGTCCGTTGTGGGAAAGTGTCTCCGGTAAGGATGTTAGCTGTTTTCGTGCTTCCATAATTGACAATATGTGTGTCATGGCAACCTCCTTAAATGTACTTATAAAAGTACATTTATGCGTTAACATAGTCAAGCGCGGATTGTTTTTCTAGAGTTTGACTCGGTAACAATTTGTATGTTATTTTAAGAGCATAGCTTTTCAGGAGGTTGTCATGCCATCGCTCCAACGCATAGAATCACAGATTGCTGCTCTTCCCGAACAGGAACTCTGCCAGTTTCGTACATGGTTCGACGAATTTGACGCAGAGCGCTGGGATAATGCTCTTGATGCAGATATCAGCAACGGCAAGCTTGATTCCCTTGCAGCAGAAGCCCTTGCCCACTATAGCGCTGGTCAATGCAAACCACTTTAGTTCACAATACTTCACCACGCTTTTGGGACTGTTACTCCCGTCTTCCTTCAGCTATTCAGCAACGGGCCGACGCAAATTTTGAGTTACTGAAGAACAATCCCCAACACCCTTCCCTGCATTTAAAACAAATCGGACAGTTCTGGTCGGTCCGTATCGGACTCCATTACCGCGCCCTTGGTGTTTCCATACCCGATGGTATAGTCTGGTTCTGGATCGGAACCCATAGCGACTACGACCGACTGTTAAGTTGATTCATTAGTTTTTTGGACAAACACCACACAAAAAGGAACTTCACCTATTTCACCCTCCACTACCCCGCAAAAACCCGCCCCGTCCCGCAGCCACGAACATTGGATGCGGCGGGCTATTGCCGAAGCCGGCAAGGCACAGGCCAAGGACGAGGTGCCGATCGGCTGCGTAATCGTGCGTGACGGCAAAATCATTGCCCGTGGTCATAACGTGCGTGAAACATCACAGGATCCCGCTGGGCACGCCGAATTGATCGCCATTAGAAAAGCCGCCCGGAAACTTGGTTCCTGGCGGCTCCTTGATACCGTTTTATATGTCACCCTCGAACCCTGTACGATGTGCATGGGGGCTATTATCCTGGCCCGTATCCCGACCGTCGTCTTCGGCTGCTACGACCCGAAGGGGGGAGCGGCCGGGTCGCTGTTCGACCTCTCCAGCGATCCCCGCCTCAATCACAGTGTCGAACTTCTGCCGATGGTTCTTGAAAACGACTGTTCCAGCTTGCTGAGTGACTTCTTTGCCGAGTTGCGCAAGCGCAAACGGAAAGAACGCCGCACTACTTGACTATCCTGATTCCCTCGTACTCTTCAGGGGTGTTCACATTCAGAAACGAAGCCCCCTGTTCTCCGAATCTTTTTACTTCATCGTACGTTACATGCCTGACATTCATCCTTTCCAGGATGTCCAGAATCTTCCGTTCGCCGTTCCGGATCGCGTTTTTAAATACGTCTTTACAGGCAGACGAGTAGACCGCGTGCAGCGGTTCCTGCCCCCCCTCACTGTACGGAATCACCGCGTCGAAACCCTCCGCACAAACAGCGCACAGATGGTGAATAATCGCCGGATCTAGGAACGGCATATCGCAGGCGGTTATGAATGACCTCGGACTGCTGCTGTGAGCCAGCGCCGAGTGCAGGCCGGCGATTGAACCGTAATTGGGATAAATATCCGGAACTTTGCGGCAGGGAAGAAAGTCATAGTCGTGCGGTGAATTGGTGACGACGATCACTTCATGAAACAGGGCGGCCAATGTCCGGTAGGTACGGGTGATAATCGGGATGCCGTCAACTTCCAGAAGCGCCTTATTCCTCCCCATGCGGCTGGATGCCCCGCCGGCCAATATAAATCCGGTAACACCTTCAATTTTGGTATTTTCCGAATATTCTTCAATCGCCTCGGGATGGCTGTACAGAGTAAACGATCCTCCCCGGACGTAGCCGATCAGGCAGATACCGGCCTGTTCACAGAGCCTGATCGCCATATCGGTGGGTGACGTGCGTGAGGCGATGACGCTGATCCCCATCAATGCCGCTTTGGCAACCATTTCGGTCGAAACTCTCCCCGATGTCACCAATTCGGTCCCGGCCATGTCAATGCTTTTAAAAAGGGCTTCACCGGCGATCCGGTCAAACGTGTTATGCCGGCCGAGATCTTCTGCATACAAAATAATTTTGCCGTTTCGGCCGATGGCGGCGGAATGAATGCCGCCGTGCGAACGGTAGTGATCGGCTTTTTGAGTCAGCTCGTTCATCAGCGAGAATATCCGGCGTGGTAAGCGCGGCACGCGATCAGTTGCCGGAGTTACCCCTACAGGGTTGACGGCCGGAAGCGTGAATGTGATGCCGGTGCCGCAGCCGGAGGTCAACACCGGCTTAAGCCGCTCCGGAAGTTCTCCCTTGATCCTGACATTGGCGGTGCCGAACTCTTCACAGACGCTGAACATCTCAAAATCGTCCAGAGACGACACAAACCCCTGAAGGTGGAGAAAACCGGCGACCAGAAAGCGGAGGTCGTGGGGAGAGCCGATCAGGGTCGCAATCTCACGCCCATTGACGATCAGCTGCAGCGGATACTCATTGACAACCGTTGCCGAGGTCGGCTCAAGGACGTCGCCGCGACAGGTAAAATATGTATGTTTTTTTGGGCTGTCCGGTTTCATAGTAGCCTGCTTGGTATAAAAAAGGGGAAGAACGTTAAATCGTTCTCCCCCTGGATGAATCAAATCAAAGCGCCGCCAAAATCATTTATCGGCCAAGCCAAAGGTCTCATGCATGACGCGTACGGCCAGTTCGGTGTATTTTTCGTCGATGACGACCGATATCTTGATTTCCGAAGTTGAAATCATCTGAATGTTGATGTTGTTCTGTGAAAGAGCGCTGAACATCTGCGTTGCCACACCGGCATGGCTCCGCATTCCGAGGCCGACAATCGATATTTTGCTGATGTTTTCGTCGGAAAGCACCTCTTTGGCCTGAACTTCCTTGGCGACTTCGTTCGTAATCAACAGAGCCTGCTTAAGATCGGCCTTCGTTACGGTAAAGGTGAAATCGGTCATACCGCCATCACTGACATTTTGCACAATCATGTCCACCGAAATTGCGGCATCGGAGAGCGGAGTAAGAATTTTTGCGGCGATGCCCGGCTTGTCCGGTACCCCCTTGACCGCAATCTTGGCTTCATTTTTATCGTACGCAACTCCTGAAACGAGTATTCCTTCCATATCTTTGTCCTCTCTGGTAACCATCGTACCGGTGTTTTCATTAAGACTTGAGCGGACATGCACGTCCACGTTATATTTTTTGGCAAACTCGACCGAACGGATCTGCAGCACCTTGGCTCCCAGACTGGCCAGCTCCAGCATCTCGTCGTACGAAATCTTTTCAATCTTGCGCGCCTCTTTGCAGACGTTGGGATCGGTGGTGTACACACCGTCAACATCGGTGTAAATCTCACAGACATCAGCCTTGAGGGCGGCGGCAATGGCTACGGCCGAAGTGTCGGAACCGCCGCGCCCCAGCGTCGTTACGTTTCCATCGGCATCAACCCCCTGGAAACCGGCCAGAACGATAATGGTTCCCTCTTTAAGGTCGGCGCGGATATTCTTGTCATCGATGCTCTCGATCCGGGCTTTCGTAGCGGTTGTGTCGGTATTGATCGGAACCTGCCACCCCTGGTACGATTTTGCCTTGTATCCCTGCGACTTGAGATACATCGACAGAAGCCCGATTGTGACCTGCTCGCCGGTCGCAACCAACACGTCATATTCGCGGCCGTCCGGTATTTCACACATTTCATTGGCAAGCGCAACCAGCTTGTTGGTTTCGCCCGACATCGCGGAAACAACAACGATTACATCGTTTCCGGCGTCATAGGTTTTAATGATACGTCTGGCAACGTTTTTAATGCGATCGGGTGTTCCGACCGAGGTGCCGCCATACTTCTGTACTACTAGCGCCATACTGCTCTCCTTGTTGAGAATAGATAAAGAGATAAATCGGTAGATTCTGCTCTATAACAGATAAACAGCCGTCTGGTCAAAGATTTTTTTGCTGTTTAACTCTCTTGGCCAGCCGATCAAGGACATTGTCCGATTTTTGCCCCGAGCCGGTTATCGTAATCAGCCGCCGGTCATCTCCCGCATACTCGAACATAAGTGTCAAAACATCATCCGGCATCAATTCGACAAGGCGCTCGGACCATTCAACGACACAAACGCCATCGCCATAAAAGAACTCTTCAAATCCGAGCTCGGCAATATCGTCGTCTCCGGTCAAACGGTAGAAATCAAAATGATAGACCGGTATGGCGCCTGGATAACAATTCATGATTGCGTACGTCGGGCTGGCCACCAGATGGGCGCTTTGTGGAGCCAGCAAAGCGGTCACCCCCCTGGTCAGACAGGTTTTACCACCGCCGAGATCGCCGCGCAGCGCCAGAAAAGAGCCGGGCTGAAGCAGCGAGCCGATAGTCCATCCCAACCGTTCGGTTTCTTCGGGCGAACCGGTTGTGATCCGCAGCTCCGGCACTACCGGTTCATTGAGCGGATGATATCGATGCGCGACACCATGCCGACCAGCTTCTTCCCGTCAACTACGGGAATGGCATGCAATTTTTTATTGCTCATGATTTCGGCCACGCTGCTGACGGAATCAGAGGGAGTGACGGTGACGACGTCAGTAGATGCCAGTTCTGAAGCGGTTTGCGCGGTAATTTTTTTCAATTCCCGCTGCAGGGCACTCTCCCCCTCGATCGGAATAACCCAGTCAAAAAGCGATATAACCGTCGGCATGTGCAGCGGACGGTCCTGCTCGACCAGATCGGATGCGGTAACAATTCCGGTCAGATTTCCGGCATCATCAACGATCGGGAGTGTACCAAAGCTTTTGGAACCGAAAATACCGGCCATTTCGCGCACGGTGGTAGTTCCTTTAATCGAAACTACGTTACTGGTCATAATATCTGCAACGGTCAGCATATTAAATTCTCCTTTTTAGTTCTTTAGTAACTTATGACAGGCATGGGGCAACATTTCAAGGACATCGGAGGCATTGATACCGATTTCACCCTTCTCCTCCGCGACCATGTCCGCCGCATATCCATGAAGGAATACCCCGAGACGGCCGGCATCCCATGCGGCATACCCTTGTCCCAGCAGAGAGACGATGATACCGGTCAGTACATCACCCATGCCGCCGGAAGCCATGCCCGGATTGCCGCTGCCGTTGATGGCGACATCTCCGGAAGGGGAAGCGATGATGGTGCGCGCTCCCTTCAAAACCAGAAAGACGCCGTGACTGGAGGCAAATTCCTGAGCGATTGCAATACGACTCGTTTCCAGCTCCGGAATGGAGCTGCCGAGCAGGCGCGCCATTTCTCCCGGATGCGGTGTAAGAATAATCCGCTTTGATTTTTTACGTTTTAAAACAGATATGTCTTCCGCCAGGGCATTCAGACCATCGGCATCGATCACCAGCGGCAAGGCAACCGTCTCCACCAGTTTACGGACCAAGGCAAATGTTTCCGGATGACGATCAATACCGGGACCAATCGCTACGGCATCCTTGCCGGTCAGCAGTTTTTCGATAACCGGAAAGGCGCTGTTCGTCAAATGGCCCTTACCGGAATCGGGCAGCGGAACCGTCATCGCTTCAGTCGTTTTCATCTCAAGAACAGCGTGAATCGTTGCTGGCGCCGCCAAAGTTATCAGCCCGGAGCCGGATCTCACGGCGCTGTTTGCCGCCAGGGCCGCCGCACCGGTTTTGCCGGTCGAACCGGCGATGATCAGACAATGGCCGAAGTGCCCTTTATGGGCTTGTCGATCTCTTCGATGCAGCATGTTACCCATCGCATCGGCATTCTGAAAATCGCAGCCTGAAGCAGACTTCATAAGTTCAGGGGGTATTCCGATATCGGCCACCACGAGGCGCCCGGTATATTCAGCCCCAGGATAGAGTACATGGCCAAGTTTGGCAAACGCGAAGGTAACGGTTATGGAGGCCCTGACCGCACTTCCCAGCACCTTTCCGGTTGTGCCATGGATGCCGGAAGGGATGTCCACGGAAACTACCGGCCTCCACGAGGCATTCATCAGATCTACAGCTTCAAGATAAATACCGCTGACAGCACTGCTGAGCCCGGTGCCGAGCAGAGCGTCTACAATCAGATCAGCCTGAAAGAGCTCCTCCATGTACCGGCCGGACAATTGACCTTCGCCGGTACAATAATTGATGACCGAACAGGGAAGCATCTCCAGGTTCAGCGCCGCATCGCCGGAGATCTGTTCACGCTCGGCAAGGATGATGACCTTGACATCCCACCCCTTCTCACCCAGCAGGCGCGCAATAACATATCCGTCGCCGCCGTTGTTGCCTTTGCCGGCCATGACAACAGCGCGCCCCTGCAGCCCGAATTCGGCGATAATCTCTTCGGCGCAGCTCTGCCCGGCATTTTCCATCAGTTGCCGCCCAGTAATGCCGCACCCATTAATCGTTTGCCTGTCGAGCTCCTGCATGGTCTCTGCGGAAATTACTCTCATATTGACTCCAAAACCACCATCGCAATCGCACTGCCGCCATCGTGAGACAGAGAGAGATGTATGCTGAGCTTGCCCGCATCACACAGTTCCGCTGCTTTTCCGGAAAGTTGCAATCCCGGTTTTCCCAGAGCATCATTGAATACTTCCATATCCAGCCATGAAAGACCATCCCGCAGACCGGTTCCGAGCGCCTTCAGAAAGGCTTCCTTCGCGGCAAATCGTGCCGCCAGACAGGATGCGGCATCTTTTCTGTTCCCGCACTTGGAACGCTCAAGCGGCGTGAAGAGACGTTCAATGAGAGCAGTATTGCCGGCATCGATAAACCGCTGAAAACGCTCTATTGCAACAATGTCGGTACCTATTCCGTAGATCACGCGTATTTAAGCAGTTCAACCATGTCGCGCACCGCCCGATCCAATCCGACCAGCATTGCACGGGCAATGATGGAATGGCCGATATTATACTCCTCTATGCCGCCCAGGGCGGTAATTGCCTTGATATTAGTATAGTTAAGCCCATGTCCGGCATTTACTCCCATTCCTACCTTGCGGGCCAGCTTGATCGCGGTGTCGATGTTTTCAAGTTGGCGCTGCTGTTCGGCCCAGGTGGCCGCTTCGGCATAGGAACCGGTATGGATTTCGATATAATCGGCATCAGTCTTGTTAGCCGCCTTAATCTGCTCCTGGTTCGGATCTACAAACAGGCTGACGACTATCCCGCCATCTTTTAATCTCTTTACCGTATCGGAGACAAGCTTGGCATTGACGATCACATCCAGCCCCCCCTCGGTGGTCAGCTCCTGCCGTTTTTCCGGCACCAGCGTAACCTGTTCAGGCTTGACCCTGAGCGCTATCCGCACCATTTCCTGAGTAGCAGCCATCTCAAGGTTGATCTTGCTCTTCACGGTGCGCCGCAGTATTTCCAGATCGCGATCCTGAATGTGGCGCCGATCCTCACGCAGATGAATCGTTATCCCTTCGGCCCCGGCCATCTCGCCGATGGCGGCGGCTGTCACCGGATCAGGCTCCGCGCCTCCGCGCGCCTGCCGGACGGTTGCTATATGATCGACGTTAAGTCCTAATTTTGCCATCATTTTTCCCCAATATGCTTCTTCGCCAAATCACATATTTCATTTGCCCACGTCGTGATTTCATATTTATCCTGCCCCTCGATCATGACCCGGAGCAGAGGTTCGGTGCCGGAGTAACGGATCAGCACCCGCCCCTCATTGCCAAGTTTTTCTTCGACATCCTTGATTTTAGCAGCGACATCGCTGAAAGACAAAATATCCATTTTTTCCCGAACACGCGCATTGCAGAGAACCTGCGGCAGCGGAATCATGATCTCGGCCAGTTCCGAAAGAGTCTTCTCCTCGCGACGCATCACCGCCAGAAGCTGTAGTGCGGACATTATCCCGTCTCCGGTCGTGTTGTAGTCAAGAAAAATCATATGTCCCGACTGTTCCCCACCTAGATTGTATCCCCCCGCACGCATCGCCTCAACAACATATCGGTCGCCGACATCAGTCTTGATAATATTACCGCCGCATTTGCGAAGGGCAATATCGAGCCCCATGTTGCTCATCACGGTCGCCACCAGTGTTTTTTTATTGAGCCGTTTCCGCTTCAGCATGTCGCTGGCGCAGATGGCCATGATATGGTCGCCATCGACTTCATTGCCGAATTCATCGCATACGATCACGCGATCGGCATCGCCGTCAAGTGCGATGCCGATATCGGCGCGATGCAGCTTGACCGCTTCACTGATCACGGAGGGACAGGTTGAACCGCATTCGGCATTGATGTTGGTTCCATTCGGCTTGACTCCGTACGGGATTACTTCGGCCCCCAACTCTTCGAACACCGCCGGAGCAACCTTGTAGGCAGCACCGTTGGCGCAATCCAGAACAATCTTCAGGCCGGAAAGATCCATCTCCTGAGGAAAGGTATTCTTGAGAAAAACGATATAGCGGCCGGCGGCATCTTCGATACGATACGCCTTGCCGACTTCGGTGGCGGTGGGGCGCAATGAATCGATATGATTTGTCTCGATCAGTTTTTCAATCTTCATCTCCAACTCGTCCGGCAGCTTGAAACCGTCTGCCGAGAAGAACTTTATCCCGTTGTCCTGAAAAGCGTTGTGCGAGGCGGAGATGACAACACCGGCATCGGCGCGCATCGATGAAGTGATGTTGGCAATACCGGGGGTCGGCAGCGGCCCGACCTGCAAAACATCGACACCCATCGAGCAGATGCCGGCAACCAGCGCACTTTCCAGCATATAACCGGAGAGGCGGGTGTCCTTGCCGATCACGATACGGTGACGGCGCTTTCTTCCTCCCTTGAATATATAGGCCGCTGCCCGTCCCAGCTGCATCGCCATCTCGGTAGTCATCGGATAAACATTGGCGACACCGCGGACGCCATCGGTTCCGAATAGTTTTTTCATTGTCGTGAATCTCCTGTAGTAAAGTTAATGTTCCTGTGTAGCTGTAACCCTCGGTGCGTGCCGCCCTTCGATCGCCTTGCGAGAAAGACGGCGAATCTCGGCAGGATCGGCATCATAGGTAATTTTCCCTTCGTGAACGATTGATATTTTTCCGGTCTCCTCCGAGACAACCAGCACCAACGCATCGGTCTGCTCGGAGATACCAAGCGCGGCCCGGTGCCTGGTACCAAATCTTTTGGCGATGTCCGGATTCTGGGAGAGAGGAAGAATGCAGCCGGCCGAAGTGATCTTGTCCTTGTGGATAATAACTGCGCCGTCATGAATCGGCGAATAGGGAAGAAAAATCGAATTGAGCAGTTCGCTGGTTACCTTGGCGTCTATTTCGGTGCCGATCTGAACCAGATGATCTATCGACATCTGCCGGATGATGACAATCAGCGCGCCGATTTGACGTCCAGCCAGTTCGTGAAGCCCTTTCGACAGTTCATCAACAGTAGATGTCAGGTCAAGATTATCAATATCTCCTGATTTATGACGTTTCCAGAAGGAAAAAAGGGCGCGTTTGATATCGCTCTGGAAGATGATGGCAACAATAACCGGAGCAGAGGATAGCAGCAGATGGAAAAAGGAGGCGGTTGCCGTGAGTCCTAGAGTTTTCGAGCAAAACTCCGCTGCAATAAGAGCGGTAACAAGTGCAAGAAAACGAAAAGCGGCTTCCTTCTTAAGAATCAGCGAACAGAAGAAAATCAGTCCTGCGACAAGTAGCTTGTCGAAGAGGCCAAGCAGGGTGACGCTGTCGAAAACTGAAGCCATACTTCCCCTTTGAAACAGGCGTTCATTACCATTTCAGCTCTGCATTACGGCATGTGCCATATCGGCAACGTCGCGCATTGCCCGGACATCATGCACACGCAGGATGGACGCGCCATGGGATACCGAGAGAGCGACTGCCGCGGCAGTGCCGAAAAGGCGTTCATCCATACGTTCCCGTCCCAAGACTTTACCGATGAAAGATTTGCGCGACGGGCCGGAAAGAATCGGCAGGCCAAAACTCGATAATTCCGCCATTCGCCGTATAAGTTCCAGATTGCCGGCAGCATCCTTGCCGAAGCCGATCCCCGGATCGATGGCAATGCAACTATCGGAAACTCCGGCTTCATGAGCCAGATCAAGCGAGGCATGCAGACTCGCCGATATTTCCGCCATCAGGTCGTCGTACACCGTATTCTGTTGCATTTTGTCCGGTGTGCCTCTGGTGTGCATCAGCACGACACCGGCGCCACTCGCGGCAGCCAATACGGCCATTCGGGGATCAAAATGGAAGCCGCTGATGTCGTTGATAATTTCCGCACCTGCCGCAAGAGCCTCGTCGGCAACAGCGCTTTTCCAGGTATCGACCGAAATGGCGCACCTTAGTCTGCCGGCAAGCCGCTCGATCACCGGTACGATACGGCTTTTCTCTTCATCGGCCGATACCGGCGCGGCGCCAGGGCGGGTACTTTCACCGCCGATGTCTATGATATCGGCGCCTTCCGCTTCCATCTGCAAGGCTTGATCAAACGCCCGATCAGGATCGCTGCAGCGGCCGCCATCGGAAAAAGAGTCAGGAGTAACATTCAGGATGCCCATTATCAACGGGCGTTCCAGCGATAACGTGCGTCTGGACGTTTTCCACGCAGCCGGTGGCGAAACAATTTGCGACAGCAGCTTCTCCAGCTCCGCCGCCAGCTCCGACAAAGCGAACGGCTGTGCTTTCAGCTTCCGGCAAAGCCTCGTAAGCTGTTTGGCGGTGCCGATCAACAGACAATCGGTTTTGTCGATACTGCAGGCGACCGTACCCCGGGCAACGGCAGCATCTCCTCCCAAAGACAACATCTCCTGTTTAAGGACGTTTGCCTGACGGCATTCCAATTGAAGGAGTTGAATGCAGAGCGTCCGCATTTTGGGTACCATCAGGGTGATGCCGCAGCTGTCAACCGCCATCCGCCGCAATTCGCGCGCGGCATGTTCGGCCGTCGACAGCTCCAGCAATCGTGGGGCAAAGCGGGCCATGTCTACGCGGTTATATCGGTATGCACAACGGCCGGTTCAACCGGTTGCTGCTGAAGCGGCTCCGGGCATACCAATTTGCCTGTAGCGATAATTTCATCGACCTGGTCACCGGTCAGGTTTTCTTTCTCAATCAGGCATTCGGACAGGTCGTGAAGCTTCTGGATATTTTCACGCAACAGCCCAACGGCGCGTTCATAAGATTCATCAACAATCCGCTTGATCTCGTCATCGATATGCTCGGCGGTCTTTTCGCTGAAATTTTTATGCATTGCCATTTCACGCCCAAGGAAAATGGATTCATCCTTTTTGCCGAACGAAAGCGGTCCCATTTTGTCGCTCATGCCCCATTCACAGACCATCTTGCGGGCCATATCGGTGGCGCGCTCTATGTCGTTGCCGGCGCCGGTTGTGAACGTATTGAAGATCAGATCCTCGGCCGCCCGTCCCCCCATCAGCACGGCAATGCGAGCCAGCAGCGACTCGCGGGAATAGCTGTGCTTGTCTTCGATCGGGAGCTGCATCGTGACGCCCAGCGCCCGTCCGCGAGGTATGATCGAAACCTTGTGAACCGGATCAGTGCCGGGAACCAGCTTGGCCACCAACGTGTGGCCAGCTTCGTGGTAGGCGGTACTCTTTTTCTCCTCGTCGGAGATAACCATGCTGCGCCGCTCGACCCCCATAAGGACCTTGTCCTTGGCACTATCGAAGTCGGTAGGGTCGGCAACAGTCTTATTCAGGCGGGCAGCCAGCAGGGCCGCCTCATTAACCAGGTTGGCCAGATCGGCACCGGAAAAACCGGGGGTACCTCGGGCAATTACCGCCAGATCGACATCGGCGGAGAGCGGCACCTTTTTGGAGTGTACTTTCAAAATCATTTCGCGTCCCTTGACATCAGGGCGCGGCACAACGACCTGACGGTCAAAACGACCGGGACGCAGCAGAGCGGGGTCAAGGACGTCAGGACGGTTGGTGGCCGCAATCAGGATCACCCCTTCATTTGACTCAAAACCGTCCATCTCCACCAGCAGCTGGTTGAGAGTCTGCTCGCGTTCATCATGTCCTCCCCCCATGCCGGCGCCGCGGTGGCGACCAACCGCATCGATTTCATCGATAAAGATAATGCACGGAGCGCTCTTTTTACCCTGCAAAAACAGGTCGCGAACGCGGCTCGCGCCGACGCCGACAAACATCTCGACAAAATCCGATCCGGATATCGAAAAGAACGGGACACCAGCTTCACCGGCAACCGCGCGGGCCAGCAATGTTTTGCCGGTTCCCGGAGGGCCTACCAACAGCACCCCTTTGGGAATTTTTCCGCCGAGCGCGGTAAATTTCTTCGGCTCTTTCAAAAAAGCGATGATCTCTTCCAGCTCCTCCTTGGCCTCTTCAATACCGGCGACATCTTCAAAGGTAATCTTCCCTTGAGCCTCGGTCAGCAGCTTGGCGCGGCTCTTGCCGAACGACATCGCCTTTCCCCCACCCATCTGCATCTGACGCATGAAGAAAATCCAGACGCCTACCAAAAGGATCAGCGGAAACCAGGAGATAAATATCGAAAACCAGGAGAACTTTTCCTCTTCCGGTTTGGCATTGATCGTAACCTTCTTCTCCAGCAGTTTCTTGGTCAGATCGGCATCGGAATACGGCTTATAGGTGTGAAACTCCTTGCCGTCCTTCCCTTCGAACTTGCCGGAAATATCATTGCCCTGAATAACGACCGAGGTAATCTTGCCGGTTTCAACCTGGGTCATGAAATCGCTGAAGTTAAGCTTCTCTGCGGTCGGTCGCGGTTTGTTGAACATATTGAAAAGCAGGATCATCATCAGGCTGATAACCAGCCAGAGAGAGAGATTCTTGTAAAACTGGTTCAAGGTAAACCCCCGTGTAAATGTGCATGTTCGTGACGTTGAAAATTTTGTGAAGTTAACATATTGGGGGGATGTTTGACAAGCTCAAACGACACGAAAATTACATCGCAAACATTTGATGTGAGCTCTGCTCCGGGCTTAAGAACTACTTCGCAACTACTATTGACTCGACTGATCCTACTTTTCATTGTTTGTTTGACCGGCTTGAAATACTATCCGCTTCAACAACGCGCGATCAAATGATTTCACGGCATGGCCTTCGATTGCTGTCATTGCAATCAGCAGGCAATCAACCGGGTCCAATGTGGTTTCAGCGAACAGTGACAACGCTCTGGTCAGTACCTCCCGGTTGGGGTTGATTACTCCCTTGTAAATAAAAATTCCATGGAGACTTTTAGTTGCCTCTGCACGCGGCACCTTATAATGTTTCGTCAAAACGTACAGACACTCAACCAGCACCGATTCAGAAATCAAGGCCGATTCTTTCCCGACACGCACCTTTTCAAAATATTCCGATGCCTCGACAAAGTGTGCCTCGTTATCACGAAGTAAATAGCGCAGGATGAAGTTAGTATCAGGAAGGCTTACCCGTTTTTTCATCGGCAACCTCCTGCCACACCTTGCTTCTTATTTCTTCAAAGGATTCAGTGCCATGTTGATATGCAGCCAGCGAACCGGCAACACTCTGAACCGGACGCAAAATAACCAGATTACCCTGAACCTCAATGTCAACAGTAGAGGTATTTAATGCTTGTCTGGCAGCGCGTGGAATTGTAATCTGCCCTTTTGATGTGATAGTCGCTGAATATGCCATTATAGAAAACCTCGCGCTTTCGTAATTCATTACTTTCTGTAATTGTAATGCATTATTAAGTTTGATGTCAATCAATATTCAGTAAGGTGAATAAGGTTTTCTGTTTATTGAGGAAGCGTAACAACAAAACGGAAACAGAAATTATTACGGCTCTTTTCTGCTTTTGTCTGCTTGAAAAAAACTCGGATAAGCGTACAATCACGCCGACAGCACCTTATATTTTACCAATATTTAGCGTATATTCATGGAGGGACACATGGACAGACGGACATTCATAAAAACCACCGGAGCCGCGGTTTTGCTGGCCCCCGTGCTGATCAACGAAGCACTTGCTGCACGCGAACAGTCTCTTGTGGCGGTGGCGGAAGGGACTGACTACCCGGCCATAACCCGAAAGGCCATCAACGCCCTCGGCGGAATGAGACGGTTTGTCAAGCCAGGAGACATCGTTGTGGTCAAGCCCAACATCGGATGGGACCGGTCAAGCGAACTTGCCGCCAATACCCATCCCCTGGTCGTGCGGGCAGTGGTCGAAGAGTGTCTGGCCGCAGGGGCCAAAAAGGTCAAGGTCTTCGACAACACCTGCAACGATTCACGCCGTTGCTATGTCAACAGCGGGATCGAAGGCGCCCTGAAAGGGATGAAAGGGGTCCAATGCAAGCATATTGAGACGGAGCGGTTCAGAAAAGTGACATTGAACGGCGCGTGCCTGAAGGAATGGGAACTGTATGACGAAGCGCTTTCGGCCAATGTCTACATCAACGTGCCGGTCGCCAAGCACCATACGCTTTCCAAGCTGACCCTCGGCTTGAAAAATGTCATGGGGATCATGGGGGGAACACGCGGGAACATCCACCGCAACCTGGAAGCCGCCCTGGCGGATGTCAATGCCCATGTCAAGTGTCATCTCACGATTATCGATGCAACCCGCATCCTTACCGCTCACGGACCTCAAGGGGGCAATATCGCCGACGTCAAGGTGCTTAACAAGGTGATCGCCTCGACCGATACTGTTGCCGCCGATGCCTTTGCCACCACACTGTTCGGCATGAAACCGGGCGACATCCCGGTGACGGTGGCGGCATACAAGCGCGGCCTCGGCGAGATGAACCTGGACAAGATCAAGATCGTGAAGGCGTAGCACCGTGAAGCGTACCCTGCCCCGCTGCAGTCAACTGTTCTTTCTGGCTCTGTTCCTGATCCTGTTCGTTCAGACGGAATACCGTGGCCATGATGAAATCAATGCCGCGGTCAATGCCTTTTTCAGGGTTGATCCACTGGTGCTGTTAAGTTGGCTTTTGGCAACAAAGTCATGGACCTGGCTGCTGCTGCCGGCCGCTCTGATGGTCATCGCGACACTGCTGCTTGGGCGCTTTTTCTGCGGTTGGATCTGTCCGCTCGGGACGGTCCTCGACCTGATAACAGTTAAGATCCGCAAAACTGCGCCGATCAGGGCACTCAAGGGAAACACCAAATACTGGCTGCTGCTGCCGCTATTGACGGCTTCGCTGTTCAATCTCAATCTGAGCGGCTTGCTGGACCCGATGGCCATCCTGCTGCGTGCTCTGACATTTCTACTCTACCCGCTCCTTGGCCTCACAGCCAAGGAGGGGTGGGTCGGGCTGTACCGGATGATCGGCGAGCGGCGCGATGCCATGGCACCGGCTTATAACCTGATCCGCGACAACCTGCTGCCGTTCCGCGATACACTCTATCCGCTGGCGCTTCTTTCGACGGCCATCCTGATCGGCATCATCGCACTGGAGCGTTTTGAAACGCGTAACTGGTGCCGGAACCTCTGCCCATTGGGGACGCTTCTCGGATTGCTGGGAAGGTTTTCACTCTTCAGCCGTGTGCCGATGACGGTATGCGGCGACTGCGGAGAGTGCCGCAAACTCTGCCCGACCAGTTTTAGCGGTGACGTTCTGCTCAAGGATGAATGTATCCTCTGCATGGAGTGCCGGGAGGGGTGCCCGCATGACCGGATATCCTTCCGCCCTTCACTGAAGCAGAAGGGAAGCGAACCGTTTCTGCCGGAAAGACGACTGCTGCTGGGGGGGATCGCGGGTGGTGTGCTGCTGGCACTGCCGACCCGTTTTCGCTATCCAGAGAATGAGTCGTGCCTGCTCCGCCCGCCGGGCGTACGGAGTGAGGATGACTTCCTGAAAAAATGTGTCAGGTGTGGAGAATGCATGAAGGTCTGTCTGAAGAACGCGCTGTATCCCGCTTCGTATCAGGCAGGTTTAGAAGGAATCTACACCCCTCTGGTTATCCCAAAGCTCGGATATTGCGAATACAACTGCACCCTCTGCGGCCAGGTCTGCCCGACCGGAGCGATCCCGTCACTGCCGGTAGAGACAAAACGGCGCGAAGTAATCGGCAAGGGGGTCTTCGACAAGAATCACTGTCTGCCGTTTGCCCGCAAGATCGACTGTATCGTCTGTGAAGAGCACTGCCCGATTCCGGAGAAGGCTATCCGCTCCCGCGACGTCCAGGTCATGGGGCTTGACGGCCGGCTCAAAACGGTCAAGGAGCCTTATCTGGTGGAAGAGATCTGTAACGGTTGCGGCATCTGCGAGAATGTCTGTCCACTGGAGACAAAAGCGGGGATCAAGGTGTTTGCGGTTAAGAACCGGACACCGATCGCTCAACAGCCGGCCGGACAGGAGTCAAATTCTTCTAACCCGTTATCATAACCATGAATACAGAATAAGAGAGCCGGCAATTACAAATATACCGTTTATTTCATGTAGGGGCGAAGCAAAAGCTCAACCTGCTTCGCCCTTTTGCCACAGAGATCAAAGGCGGGCGAAGCAGTTGAAACCTGCTTCGCCCCTACAATCAAAACGGAGGATCAAATGACGTTCGAAGAAATCAAGAAAAAAACGGTCAAATTTTCTATACTGCTGATTGTCGCTGCGGTAGTTCTCACTGCAGGGTATGTCAAGACCGCGCTTACTTTGAGTTATTCCAAAGGGGAGAGAATCGGATACGTCCAAAAATTCTCTGAAAAAGGGTGGATCTGCAAAACCTGGGAAGGGGAGTTGCAGATGCTGCCGGTACCAGGTGCATTGCCGGAAAAATTCCTTTTTTCAGTGCGTGACAAAGGGGTAATCGACAAAATCAATTCGTCGGTGGGTAAAAAAGTTTCACTCTTCTACGAACAACATAAAGGTGTCCCGACAACCTGCTTCGGTGAATCGGAATATTTTGCCGTTGATGCCAAGACGCTGGAATAAGGGATGCAGAAAATGCTGATTTACCGTTTTTAAACGTAGGGGTAAAGCAAACGCTTCACCTGCTTTACCCTTGTTGGCACCGATTCAAAGGCGGGCGAAGCAGATGAAACTTGCTTAGCCCCTACAAGTCAAAAACGGTATTTTAATAATTCCCAAATCCCTAAGATCAATTATCTCAAAGATCCAGATACACGGTGAAGTATACCTGGCTCTCTCCCCCTTGACTAAAGCCATGGGCAACACCAAGAGCGGGGGTTACCTTCAACTGGTAGCCAAGCGTCACGTCCATGCGCAGCTCTACTCCCGCGCCAACCTTGACATTGCTGCCGCTGAAAGGTGTGCGGTCATCCCAGACCTGTCCCGCATCGACAAAGATCGCGCTATGAATTTTTTCCGCAAAAGCCGGCGTTGTGCTGAAGCCGCGCATCGGATAAAATAGCGGCGCCCGGTATTCGAGAGTTCCGGTGGCGAGGTATTTGCCGGTCGCCGAGCGTTCCGGATAACCGCGCAGCGGATACAGATTCAAGTCAGAGGGGACCCCTCCTATCTGAAACGCCTGCTGACCGTACTTCGGGTCGATGTCGGCCAGAGCGCCGGCAAGGCGGAGATAGATTATCTGATGTTTCTGTGAAGAGAGCGGCAAACGGAAAAATTCCTGGTACTCGGCGCTGTATTTCGACAGATCCAGGTCACTGCCGAGGTTGCGGTCATAGCGGCGGTACATTAACGCTATGCGTCGTCCCTCCTCGGAACTGATCGAGTATGGATACCTGAGAACATTGTCAAAGCTTATGCCGGTGAACAGATTGTCCTGTCGCCCCTGAAAGACGGATACGCCATTGAACCTGCCGCTGCTGTCCAGGGCGCTGAGTGCCCTCTGATCCTGCAGTTGATACCCTGCGGTGATACTGTATCGTGATTCCATAAAGTTGATCGGATAGGACACCCCGAGGGTGACCCCCTGGTTCAATTCATAGTAGTCGCCCCTCTGCAGCAGGTTGGCATAAAGAAACGGCTCCGCATGCGCCTTCAGAAAAAAGGTCGGATAGAAGTAATCGTTTTGGTAGTTGAGATTGAAATAGCTGCGTTTCCTGACTGATCCGTAATCGGCGGTGAGCGAGTAGCTGTTGTAACCAAGCACGTCCTCGCCTGCAGTGAACAGACCGAATACCGCTTTGTCCGATCCGTCCCCTGAAATTCTCGGCAGCCAGAAGTGCGGTAAAAGCGTCCGGAGCGGATTGTAAGGGGAAGCAGCAGATGCCTGCGCCCCGCTCTCGGCTATAGCGCCCTCATTGCCGCCGGCGGCTGACATTTCGAGCCCTCTCGGCAAAGCAGGACCTCTCACTGCCAACCACGTTTTTCGGTCGAACGGCATCTGCACGATACTGAAACCATGCGAGTCATAACTTGAAAAGAGTATCGCCGTGCCGTCGGGAGAGAGATCCGGCTGCAGCGCCGCCCCGAGCAGATGGCTCACCTGGTGGCTTTTCCCCTCCTTCAAGTCATAAGCAAAGAGATTGAACACCCCGGTCTCGTCGGAGGTATAGATTAGATAAGAACCGTCCCTGGACCAGGCCGGGAAAGCCACGTTATGATTCACGGTAAAAAGCGTGCGGGCCCTGCAGGGGCCAATATCGTAAATATGGATCGCGGTCTGCCCGGCATTGTCGGTGAGCGCATAGGTAATCATCGTGCCATCGGGCGACCAGCGCGGCGAGGAGACCCGCTGCAGCGCATGGTCGGTGACAAGCCGTGGCGGTGCGGCGACAGCGCCCGGAACGGGCATTTCGATCAACGCCAGATTCTGGCTTCCCCGTCTGCTGACAACGGCTGCGAAGCGCTTGCCGTCGGGAGAGATGTCCACATCTCCCAGACGTTGACCACGGGTAATGCGGGTGATCGACTTGTGCGCGAGATCAAATGCATACAAATCCTGGTAAGCGTTAAAGCCTTTATTGATCTCGGCTTGGGTGAAGAAGAGGTTCCCCCCATCAGGCGACCAGCAGTTGCTTCCATCCGAAATGTTGCGCCGGAATTCTGCCACGATTGCGCTCCCACTCTTGTCGGTAATAACCGTGGAGCCGTGATCGTGCGGGTCATGCCTTGTGAAGGCGATATGGCTGCCATCCGGAGAATACCTTGGATTGGTCAGCACTTCCCCACGGTTCGAGACCGTGCGGAGCGGGGTAAACGGAACCGCAGCGAGGGCAGCTATCTGTTGCGACTCCTCGCGTTTCAGCGCGGCTATCATGTCAGCATAAAGATCTCGATAGTTTTTCCCGCCGAACAGCTCTTCCGGCGGAGTGCTGATGAAATAAGGAAAACGCCCCGCATGGGCAATACTCAGCTTACCGAGGGCGTCTTTTCCGTAGGTGTCGGTGATATACCGTTGCAATTTGTAGCCGTAGGCGTACGGCATGTTCCCGGCGGGCCAGTCCGGAACATCGCCGTTTATCTGGTCGACTGTCGGCAAATTATTTTCGGCGACCGCCATGCGATAAAAGGTCTCATACGAGCTGCTTCTGCCGCGTCCCTTTCCGGTAAACTCCGTTTCCGCCCAGGTGGCTATCCCTTCGTGCCACCAGCGCGGCATAAAAACATTCGGCGGAGCCGTAACCAGGAACAGCAGTTCGGAAAGCGGGTCCAATCCTGGAAGCGGCTTACCGAAGAGTGTCCGCATCGTCTTCGAATAGCCGCGCGAAGGGTCCAGAGTGACAATGTGAGCATATTCATGCGTGATCACGGTCTTAAGCCAGTCGTCGTACTCGCCGACTGTCGATGCGAGGCTCGGCGGGACTACCTGGACGTAGATGGTATTATAAGGGAACGCGGTGGAGAACCCGTTCGCAAAGTCGCTGTTGTCGATCAGCACCAATTCGGTTTTTTCACTCGGTTCCCAGGAGAACTGCCTGGTCAGCTTGCCATGCGCATTCTCGGCAATGACCGCAGCCTTCTGGGCAACCGCTTCCAGTCCCTGATGGAAATGGATCGAAAAATGCGGAGTCTCGATTGTGGAAAAGGTAAACGATGTGTCGAATCGTGCCGCAAAGGCAACGGAAGATAAGAAGAGCAGCAGGATAACGGTAGAACTGAGCGTTTTCATAATTTCCCTTCGTGCGGAAAAGTTTCGGTGAACTCTATTTATTTATTCAGGTTAAGTCAACATGCGGATCTATTGATACTATTTTTTTAATTCAAATTATGGCTGCCAAGTGACTCGCACCACATTGCCGGACGCAGAGCCAATTCGACATAACTGGGAAGCGCACACTCCCGCAATCCAGATCAAGTTATTGCCCTGGAACAGGAGCGGAATACGCGCCCGTTCAGATACCGGTATCTTCCGATCGATAAAAACATCCTTAACCTTTTTTCTGCCGCTCATGCCGAACGGCACAATCCGGTCACCGGGACGGAAAGTGCGGATCAGCCAGGGGAACGGGGCTTTGGCAAGGTCGAAACAGACGGTATCGGCCTCTGGCGGAAAGGAAGCCGCGTTGGTGGCATCAACCAAGAGACAGCCGCCAGAAGGGAGTTGATAGCTGCCCGGCTCCGTAATCGGCAGTTCGAAGGCGGTATCAAGTGTGGTATCATCGGCGCGCATTACTATCAGAGAGTCATATTCTCTCACCACGGCAATACCATGCGGGAGAGCCAACCGTGCATTGGGGCAATCGGAAGTGATCAAATCGCAAATTGAATCGATATGACGCCGGCTGACCCCGGCCAGCGTACCAGCCATCTCCTTGAAAGCGTGACGCAGGATTCTGCGCCGCAGGGCAGGATTGAGCGTACGAAGGTGAGCGATGCCGCAGAGCACCCTCCCCTCCCCGACCCGGCACGACTCGGCAAATGTACGTTCAGTCAGCTCGATCAAGAGGGTCTCATCTCCACCAATAATTGCCGCCGCTGAGACGAGAGCTGAACGGATGGCGGGATTGTACTCTTCAAGAAGCGGCAGCAGTTCATGGCGAATGCGGTTGCGCAGGTAGATCGTGTCGCTGTTGCTGGCATCTTCACGCCACTTTAGACCACGAATACGAAGGTACTGTTCAATCTCTGCGCGAGATATATCCAGCAACGGACGAACATAGCCTCGGGCATTGCGGTACGCCATACCCGATAATCCGGTCATTCCCGAGCCGCGCAGCAGACGCATCAGCATGGTTTCTGCCTGGTCGTCCGCATGATGGGCAAGCGCCACCGCTGCCGCTCCAAACTTTCCGCGGATTTCATCGAGAAATTCTATCCGAGCCCGCCGTCCGGCATCCTCAAGATTCAGCCGACATTTCGATGCAAAGTTATTGACATCAATTTTCCTGCATTCGAACAGGAGTGAGTAGCGGGCTGCCAGCTCCCGACAGAACTCCTCGTCGGCATCGGATTCGCCGCCGCGCAGGGAGTGGTTCAGATGAGCGACAATCAGGCGGAGTGGGTAATCGGGAAGCCGGGTGAGCAGATCAAGCAGCGCGGAGGAATCCGCTCCACCGGAGAGCGCGACGACCAGGGTATCGACCGGATTGAAGAGCCCCTGTCTGCGAATAGTTCGCTCCACGCGGACAATGAGAGAGGTGTCGATGGAGATCATCGGTTGCAGAGTAAGGTGCCAAAATAGAGAGATGCGTGCCGACTCAAGCGGATCACTGCTTCGTGCCGAACATCATGTTAAGTACAAAACTGAACATACTGAAGAGAAGCGCAGCGACAAACGCGGAGCCGAAGCCGGTAACATGGAATCCTGGCACCAGATGCGCCGCCAGATAGAATATCAGGCCGTTGATTACGAAGGTAAACAGGCCAAGTGTCAGCAGCGTAACCGGCAGGGTCAGCAGAATGATGATCGGGCGGAGAAAAACGTTCAACAGGCCGATAACCAGCGTTGCCAGCAGCAG
The DNA here is from genome assembly GCA_903925005.1 of uncultured Geobacteraceae bacterium. Taxonomy (GTDB): domain Bacteria; phylum Desulfobacterota; class Desulfuromonadia; order Geobacterales; family Pseudopelobacteraceae; genus JACRCG01. The sequence continues at coordinate 12,446 of CAIYDX010000205.1, read as the reverse complement.
ATCCTGAAACCGGTCGATCCGGATGCCGGAGATCAGCTTCATAACGAAAAAGAGGGCAAAGGAGTTAAGCGCCCATTTGAGTATAAGTCGTGTCATAGCCAGCGCTTCCTTCTGAAATAAATTACCATCAGCAGCGCCATGGCGATCATCAATCCCCAAAGGATGAAATAGCCGTTCTGCCACTCCAACTCCGGAAAATGCTTGAAGTTCATGCCGTAAACCCCGACCAGAAATGTCAGCGGCATAAAGATCGTGCCGATCACGGTCAAAAACTTCATCACCTCGTTGGTACGGTTGCTGATGCTGGAGAGATAAAGATCAAGCATGCCTGAGAGCAGGTCGCGGTAAGTCTCAACCGTGTCGATCACTTGAACTGTGTGATCATAAACATCCCGGAAATAAAGCCTTGTGTCATCGTGCAGCAGATGGCTGTCACCCCTTTCCAGAAACGAGATCACTTCTCGTAACGGCCAGACACTCTTGCGCAGGTAGATTATCTCCTTTTTCATCGTGTTGATACTACGAAGAGACTCCTGATCCGGTGCCAGCGTCAACTCTTCCTCGACATCGACAACCCCCTCACCGAACTCTTCAAGAACAGTGAAATAACCGTCGACAACAGCATCGATCAGCGCATAGGCGAGATAATCGGCCCCCATACCGCGAATTTTCCCCTTGCCGTTGCGTATTCGATTTCGGACCGAGTCAAAAGCATCCCCCTTGATTCCTTCCTGGAAGGTGAACAGATAGTCCGGACCGAGAATAATACTTAACTGTTCCGAACTGAAGTCCCCCCCTGCCGTCGGAGAGAGCATCCTCAAAACAATGAAGAGATAATCGCCGTAATCCTCAATTTTGGGGCGCTGCACGGTGTTGACGATATCTTCCAGCACCAGAGGATGAAATGCATGCTTTTCACCAAGAGCTCGGATCAGTTCAACATCGTGAACCCCTTCGATATCGACCCATAGGACGGCGCTGTCGCAGGGATTGTCCAGATACTGATCAATCTGCTCGAAACGATGCTCTTCGATGCTGTCCGGCGTGTAGCCGATAACGGAAATCTGTACTTTTTTGTTCGACTCTTCTCCGATATGCACCAGAGTACCGGGGGAAAGACCGTTCTTAACCGAACGCTTGTTATGGAAACGTGAGCCGGAGCGTTTCATATTCCCAGAATCTCCGCCATGTGCAGCAGATCTTCGTTCAACTTCTTCTGTCCGCCATTAACAACCATCTCCAGCAGCGTGGTGGTAAGCGAATTGGCCGATAGGCCAACCATAACGCCTTTCGTGCCGGACAGCAGAAGTTCGACCGACTTCATGCCGAAACGGCTCCCCAGGAGACGATCAAAAACGGATGGCGCCCCACCCCGCTGATAGTGCCCAAGCACGGTTACGCGAGTTTCAAAACCGATGGCGTTTTTGATGCCGTCGGCAACTTCCTGCGCCCGTCCAGCCCCCTCCGCCATGATGATCAGAGCATTAGTCCTCCCCTCGTCATAACGTTGGCGAAGTTGGTGGCACATTTCGCCAAGGTCCAGTTCCACCTCTGGAACGATGGCAAACTCGGCGCCGGATGCGATGGCGGCGGTTGAAGCCAGATATCCGGAATTACGTCCCATAACTTCAACTATAAAGGCCCGGTCGTGGGAACTGGCGGTGTCCTTGATACAGTCCACGGCATAAATGATATTGTTAAGCGCAGTATCGACCCCCAGAGCCATATCGGTATAGGCAATATCATTGTCGATGCTGGCCGGGATGCCGATCACCGGAAAGCCCATTCTTTCAAGCGCCAGAGCGCCGTTCAACGAGCCATCACCGCCGATCACGATCAGCCCCTCAACCCTTTCCTTAAGCAGATTATCCAGCGCCTTTTGCCGCCCTTCGTCGGTGCGGAATTCGGCCGAACGGGCCGACTGCAGAAATGTCCCGCCCCGTTGCATCGTCCCGGAAACAGCCTGGGTAGTGAGAACGATGTAATCGTTTTTCAGGAGGCCGGCATACCCCTTACGGTAACCGATCATCTCGATGTCGTTGGCTAAGGCGGTCCGTGCAGCTGCGCGGATGGTAGCATTCATGCCGGAGCAGTCTCCGCCGCTGGTCAATATTGCAAGTCGTTTCATAGTGATGTCTCCTGCTTATTGAAGTAATAGCGTAATAACTTAGGTAATGAAAGCGTCTAAACTGATCTCACACGAAGGCACAGAGGCACAAAGATAGCCATAACAAAAGGCTTGTTATTTACCACAAGGACTTCAAGTCTATAAAGCTTGGTTTTCTCCGTGCCTTTGTGCCTCCGTGTGAAACGGTTTGTATTTAATTTTTTTATCTGGGCAGTTATGTAATAGCTTATTTATTAAAAAATAGTTCTGCAAGTGCCCTGCTGCGAAAATCGAATATTCGCCTGAGGCGTGGCGCCACGAACAGGCGATTGATCAGACCGGCCAACTGGTCATGGCTTAGCAGGTAATGAACAAGATCAGACATTTCAACACCCCCTTTGACTTCGCGAAAACGGTGCTGATGATGCCAGAAACGATACGGGCCAAAACGCTGCTCGTCAACAAAGAAATTAGGACGATCAACGTGAGTGATCTCGGTTGTCCAGTTGACGGTAACGCGCGAAAACGGACGAATGGTGTAAGTTATGATCTGACCGGCATAGATGCCGCTCTGAGGCGGCGATGTAATACAGAAATCCATTGCCGGTGGTGTGATCTTTGCGAGATTGGCCGGGTTGGAAAAAAAATTCCAGGCCGTTTCAAGGGTAATCGGCAAAACCTGGGTGCGATCAAGGGTGAATGGCTTCATTACGGCTTATCCTTTCTGTTTTTCAACCACTCCATCCTCTCCACGATACTCTTTTCGTAGCCATGCCCGGCAGGTTCATAAAATTTTCTGCCGGACAGCTTATCCGGCAGACACTCCTGCCCGGAGTAGCCGTCTTCATAATCATGAGCATACTGATACCCTTTGTGATAGCCAAGCTCTTTCATAAGTTTTGTCGGGGCATTGCGTATGTGCAGCGGCACCGGCAAGGCACCGCTTTTCCTGACTTCGGCCAGTGCGGCATCGATGCCGACATACGAGGCGTTGGATTTCGGGGCGGTGGCCAGATAGGTAACCGCCTGCCCCATAATTATCCGCCCTTCCGGCATGCCGATAACCTGAAAAGCCTGCAGTGCCGAAACGGCCATCTGAAGGGCACGCGGATCGGCGTTGCCGATGTCTTCCGAGGCCAGGATGATCATGCGCCGCAGGATGAAGATTGGATCCTCGCCGGCCTCCAGCATCCGGGCCAACCAGTACAGAGCGGCATCCGGGGCGCTGGCGCGCAATGACTTGATGAACGCCGAAATGACATTATAATGCTCCTCACCACCCTTGTCATAAAGCAGCGCCTTTTTCTGCAGCGCCTCCTGAACAACCTCAAGGGTTATCACCTCTTGACCCTTGTCCCTTGACCCTTGACCCTCCATGAGCCCTGCGGCAACATCCAAAGTATTTAGTGCAACACGAGCATCTCCGTCCGCCTGTGCCGCCAGAAACTCCAGTGCCTCGTCGGTTGCCGACAGGGAAAGATTCCCGAGCCCCCGTTTGCAGTCGGTTAAGGCCTGTACCAATAACGCGCGCACTGCGGCCGGTTCAAGCTGCTGCAGCGTTAGAACGCGGCAACGCGACAGCAGTGGGGCAATAACTTCAAATGAGGGGTTCTCGGTTGTAGCACCGATAATGGTGACAACACCTTTCTCGATATAGGGAAGAAACGCGTCCTGCTGGGATTTATTAAAGCGGTGAATCTCGTCGATAAACAAGATGGTGCGAATGCCGCGCGCCGCATAGCGTTCCGCCTCGCGGAAAGTTTCCCGGATCTCCTTGACGCCCGAGAGAATCGCGGAGAAAAAGATGAAGTGCGATTTGGTTTCGGCGGCAATAATGTGAGCCAGCGTGGTTTTTCCGCAACCGGGCGGCCCCCAGAGGATCAGCGAGGCGAGCGAATCGGTTTCGATCATGCGCCGTAAAATGCGCCCTTCACCAATCAGATGTTCCTGTCCGGAAAATTCGGCAACGGAGCGGGGCCGCATCCGTTCGGCAAGAGGCGCATGCGGAGACAGCTCCGCTGCGGTATGTGCTCCGGCGGAGCTCTGCTCCCAGAGATCAGGCGTATTCATGGCGGGCAGTGTCCCTAACGCAGGTCTCGCCTGCTATGGCGGCTTATCTTTTCAGGTTTGATGTTCCAGATGTCACGCGCATATTCGGCGATGGTACGATCGCTGGAGAATTTGCCCATGCCGGCGGTATTAAGGATCGAGGTTCGCGCCCATTCGTGCGGCTGTTGATACAATTTATCCACCTCGTCCTGACAGGCAATATAAGAAGAATAATCGGCCAGCAGCAGGTAGTTGTCGATGCTCAGCAGCGTATCGACAATCGGCTTGAAAAGATCAGGTTCATGAAGTGAAAAACTGCCGTTGCCGATCATGTCAATTGCCAGTTTCAGTTCCGGATTATGCTGATAGTAGTCATACGGCTGGTAGCCGGCATTTTTCAGCCCGGTAACCTGATCCGCGGTCAAACCGAAAATGAAAATATTATCGCGACCAACCTCCTCCATGATCTCGATGTTGGCGCCATCCAGCGTACCGATTGTCAGTGCCCCGTTCAGAGAATATTTCATATTTCCGGTACCGGACGCCTCGGTGCCGGCCGTGGAAATCTGTTCGGAGAGATCTGATGCCGGAAAGATCATCTCGGCAAGCCAGACATTATAATTGGCCAGAAAGAGTATCTTGAGACGGCCGCTGACGTCCGGATCCTTGTTAATGATCTCACCGACAGAATTAATCAGTTTGATTATCAGCTTGGCCATGAAATACGAAGGTGCGGCTTTGCCGCTGAATATGACCGTACGCGGAGCGACGTTGGCATCCGGATTAGCCTTGAGGCGGTTGTAGCGGGTTATAACATGCAGCACGTTCAGGAGTTGGCGCTTGTATTCGTGGATACGCTTGGTATGACAGTCAAACATCGAATCGGGCGACACTGCCACCCCGTTTTTCCTCTGAATATACTCAGCAAGGACACGTTTGTTGGCACGCTTAACCTCAATCCACTGTTGTTGAAATTCACGATCATCCGCCATCGGAATCAGTTTTTTCAGCTGGTCCAGATCAGTGACCCACCCTTCCCCGATCTTTGATGAGATCAGGTCGGCCAGCCAGGGGTTGGCATGTTTCAGCCAGCGGCGCTGGGTGATACCGTTGGTTTTGTTGTTAAAGCGTTCAGGCCAGAGCTCGTAAAAATCGTGGAACAGGTCATCTTTTAAAATTTCACTATGCAGGGCCGACACGCCATTGATCGAATGACTGCCAACAATCGCCAGGTGTGCCATACGCACGCATTGCTCACCATCCTCGCCGATGATCGACATTCGCCGCAGACGATCATCGTCACCCGGAAAACGGGCGCTAACCTGCTGGATGAAGAGATCATTGATACGGTAAATAATCTGCAGATGGCGCGGCAGAATATCTTCCATCATCCGAACCGGCCACTTTTCCAGCGCTTCGGGAAGAATGGTGTGATTGGTATAGGCAAACGTATTGGTAGCAATATCCCAGGCATCGTCCCAGCTCAGATGTTTTTCATCCAGAAGAATCCTTATCAGCTCAGGAATCGCCAGGGTTGGATGGGTGTCATTAAGCTGAATTGCCACTTTATCCGGCAGCATTTTCAGATCGTCGTGCTTCTTGGTAAAGCGGTAGAAAATATCCTGCACCGTGGCGGACGACAAAAAATATTCCTGGCGTAATCTAAGCACTTTACCTTCCGCCATATGATCGGCCGGATAAAGTACCTTTGAGATATTCTCACTTCGCATTTTCGACTCAACGGCTCCGATGTAGTTGCCCTGGTTAAAAGATCCCAGTTCAAAATTTCGGGTTGCCTTGGCACTCCAGAGACGCAACGTATTAACGGTATTATTACCGTAGCCAGGAATCGGAACATCATAGGCCAGCGCCATGACATCGGTTGTATCCACCCAGGAGTAGCGCGTATGACCATGATCGTCGTTATAGACCACCACCCTTCCGTTGTACTTGATCTTATGGAGGTGTTCCTGGCGCCCAAACTCCCAGGGATTGCCATAGCGCAGCCAGTTGTCGGGCGCTTCGTATTGATTCCCGCCAACAATTTTCTGATAAAACATGCCGAATTCGTACCGGATGCCATAGCCATAGGCAGGCAGGTTCATAGTAGCCATTGAATCGAGAAAGCAGGCCGCCAGCCGCCCCAGGCCGCCGTTACCCAGCCCCGCATCCCACTCCTGTTCCAGCAATTCCTCGACATTGATCCCCATCTCTTTCAGAGCGGTCTGCCACTCGTCCATAATCCCCAGGTTTATCAAACTGTTGCCGAGCGTACGCCCCATCAGGAATTCCATCGATATGTAGTAAACCCGCTTGGCATCGTTGATATAATATGACTGCTGGGTATCAAGCCACTGATCGACCAATACGTCGCGAACGGCAAACGCCAGAGCCTGATAAAGATCGCCTTTGGTCGCGGAGTACTTGTCCTTGACCAGGGTATATTGCAAGTGGCGGAGAAATGCACGCTGCAGTTCTACAGCGGTCTGTTTTTCATCGCGGATCGGAGACGTTTCGATTGTGGTCATGACATCCACCCCTTGAGACAAAGTTAACGAGAGAGAACTATATATATTTCTTGAACTTAATGCAAGGTTGAGCGTTCCATTATCGCACAATCTCTGTTATGATGCCAAATATGGGTGAAAAACTTATCTGTAACAATAAAAAAGCTTATCACGATTATTTTATCGAAGAGAAGTTTGAGGCGGGCTTGGTGCTGCAGGGGACAGAAGTCAAGTCTTTGCGGGCCGGCATGGCCAATTTGAATGATTCGTTCATGCTGGTACGCGACGGCGAGGCCTACCTGCACAACTTGAATATTTCGCAGTACGAATTCGGCAACCGTCAGAATCACCAACCGGATCGCAACCGCAAGCTGCTCTTGCACCGCCGCGAAATAGACCGGCTGTACGGCAGGATTCGCGAGAAGGGGCTGTCGGTCATTCCGCTCAGGCTCTATTTCAAGGACGGCTTGGTAAAGGTCGAGATAGGGCTTGCCAAAGGGAAGAAACTGTACGATAAACGTGAGGATATGAAAACCAAGGACAGCCAGCGTGAGATGTCGCAGGCGCTGAAGGCTAGAAACCGGGATTGATTGTTTCCAAATTCACCATTCACATTTTACTTTAGAAGGGGGGCGTAAAGGTTTCGACAGGGGATTAAAGGAATTGGAAGCGAGTCGAGGGACGCAGATGGCCCGCGTTAAAAAATCTGCGAATTATTAATTGCCAACTTAACAAATGCAACAGCAGACAACTACGCTTTTGAGGCTCGCCTCGCTGCTTAGTGTCAACAATCCCTAGAGAAAATCCTAGGTGGTGTAAAGAGTAGATAGTTCTGGTAACTCTTCGCACATCAAAAGAAGCAAACTAGAGTGATCCTGGTTGTAGGTGTCAGTCAAACCTTCTGAGGCTCCGGGGTTTTCGTTCTATTTCGACCTGAGCGTAAGATTAGAAAATGAACTACGCTCGTAGTGTCTGGTTTTGTAGGTCTTTTGGACGTGGGTTCGACTCCCACCACCTCCACCATCAATCACGCAAGTAGCTGATAACACATAACATTTGAATTATTTTAGAGTCTCCTTTTTCAATTCGGTACAAGTTTCGGTACACGGGATTGTACTAAAAGGAGACTTTTTTATGGTTAGATGTTACATTCTTGCTACTCCCGCCAACTACTTTTTTCGTCGCTCAGTCCCCGTCGATCTTCGTGAGAAACTTGGCAAACGTGAGATAAAAATTACTTTAAAAACAGGTAGTAAGCAGGAGGCTGCTCAACTTGCGCGTGAGCTTGCTTATAAAACAGACCTGCTTTTTCGCTACCTTCGTGGTGAACAAATGTCCTCCAATCGCATAACAATTCCGGGTTTGTCCGAAATGCTTTTCGAGTCCAAGCACTCGCTTCCGGACGGAACATCTTTTAAGCGCAAAATTGACATCCCTACAGAGGATCTTCAGCTGCTACTCCAAGCTGGTTCCGGAAACCCGTTTGCTTCGAAAATTCTCAGTCGTATAGAAGAAGTTGCTTGCCCTCCCCTAGAAATAGCGCCTGCTCTAATAGCTCCTCCGACAACTCATAATCATGCAAATCTTCCGTCGATTGCTGCAACGCCACTCGAAGAAGATTTTGACTGTGCCATCGAATATGATCATTTAAAAGAAATAGATGTCGATAAAATGCGCATTTCTGAGGCTATCACCCGGTATATGGAGTTCGGTAATGAACTCGAAAGGTGGAAGAATTCTAAAATTGAGAAAGAAGCGAGAGCGGACTTGGTGCTTCTCGTTGATGTTCTGGGAGATCGCTTTCTGCGGTCTGTAACGCCTATGATGGCAATGGAGTTCCGCAAAGCAATAGTGCGTATCCCTAAGCGTCGGAAACTTTCCATCAAATATCGAGACCGTTCACTAAAGGATCTGATCAACGATACTACAATACCGGCGTCTGAATTGTTTAAACCTACGTACGTAAATAGTCTCCTTATCTCGTGCTCGACGCTATACCACTGGGCGTTCAAGGGAGCATATAATCCATTTGGCGATCTAAAAAAGAAGAGTCGAGAGCCTAGACACGCCAAACGCGATTCGTTCACTGAAGAACAACTCACTGTGATGTTCAGTCATGATAACTTTACTGGTGACCGTCCTTCTAAAGTTTATCAATACTGGTCGCCGCTTATTGCGTTGCTGACCGGCATGCGTCAAACTGAAATTGCTCAGCTATGCCTTACCGACATTATCGAACGTGACGGTATATACGGCATCAACATGAGCGAAGATACTCCTGGCCATACAATTAAGACGGATAAGAGTCGCCGCTTCGTGCCGATCCATAAAAAACTATTGGAGCTCGGTTTTAAAGAGCGCATCGAAGAACTCACTAAACGTAATGAGACTCGTATTTTCCCGGAATTGTATTACTGGGAAAAGGACCCTAATCGCGAAAAACCTGAGACTAAAGTTTATGTTGGGCAAACTATTTCAAAATGGTTTAACGGGCCAGGCCGATTTTTGGAAAGCATCGGGATCAACAACGATAAACTTGTCTTTCATAGCTTTCGGAAAAACTTCATCACCGCAATGGTTTTAAACCATGTGCCCGAAGAAGATCGAACTGCCATCGTCGGCCATGAAGATGGCAAAGCTCACGACGGCTACATTACAAAGTTTGATTATCAGAAGCTCAAAGAGATCATTGATAATGTAGACTTCAGTAAATCACTTGAAAACGTTAAACCTTGGAAACGTGCTTGGGGTTAATCCACTTTCAACCTATAGTAACCTATCAACTCAGACATTCGGGTCTCTCAGGGACAATCTGGGAGATCCGAAATTTAACAGAAATAGTGCAATTATAACGAAAATGGGATATATTCAAAAAAGAAGAGAAATTACGCTTTGGGGGTGTAAAGGTTTCGACAGGCGAAGATAGATTCTGATTGCGCTGGGAGGATAGTGGTTGGCCTCTAGAATAATCCACTAAACAATAAATGCAAACAATACAACTGCTGCAGACAATTACGCCTTTGCAGGTGCAATTGCTGCTTAGTACCAGCCTTAGATTCTTCGGAATCCAAGCGAGCTAGAGGGTAGACTTAACTCCCTGTGTAACCCTTCGGCTGTCAAAAAGAAGTAATTGTAATGGGACGGTGAGGATGGTCCGATAGTCACCGTATTTAGGAATCGATTCTTTGTGCCGTGAGTGATGGCTTACTTTGAATTTAAACCCGTAATCAATCTATCAGCGTAGAGGTTAGTATTGAAGAGCGTTTGGACCAGGGTTCAATTCCCTGCACCTCCACCAAACTTTAGTTCGATAATACAGTAACTTATTGTCGATTTGATAGCGCCGCATCACTGCGGCGCTATTTTATTATCGGGTGCTGGTTGTTGGCTTTCTATCACTGAACTATTTTTTTAATTTGTCTTTCTCGCTAACAGCGACAACCCCTGTCCTTGAGGTTTCTGCGTACGGGCAGGAACAGATTCCACCTGCCGCGCCTCTCGCCCTACAGCAGATTCTATTTTCACCAAATCTGCGGTAAGTTTTAAAAATTCTGCCGATGTTATCGTAATAGTATGCTCTGCTTGAGTCGGTGACGCCGATTCAAGCGTTTTGCGGATAGCCGCTAAAAAAGATCGGAGCTGGTCGGCAAAAAAGGCTACCTCCTGCTGTTCCTCCAAAAGTTTGTCGCACTCTCCGGCAATTTCCATGGCGGCATATTGATAGCCATGGAACGCCTTAAAAACAGGGTTGTCGATTGGTTTCATAGGACTTTTCCTTTGAGTTCTGCTTTCACTGATGCCGCTTTTGCTGCCGGTGCGGTGGTAGGTGAATCATCCGCATAAACTGGTTTCAATATGCTGTAGCGTCCGGCATTCTGTAATGTCTGCATACTTTCCATAGGAACGATATCAGCTATTTCCCAAATTGACATGCTGTTCATTATGGAAAAAGACTGCTCTTTATATTCCTTGAAATATGTTTTACGCTCTTCCGCTGTCGGCTTGAATTTCGGGTTTTTCATCCTCTTGAGAACCATATCAGGGCTATGCACACAAACCCGTTGCGGAAACAGTGAACGGTAATCAAGGTTGTGCAACTCCATTGATGTCACAAATATTTTCTTGGTCAGTTCAAAATGGAGGGTAGACGCCATATCAAGCAAGATCTGAATTGGCGCAAATATGCTGGTAGTAAAAACCTCGCGGATTTGCGGTAACATTTCCTGTTCACAGCCGATACCGGTATTGATGAAATCAGCGGCGGTTTCGGGGGTGAACTCCTCTTCAACAATGAGTGCCCTGGTAATCAGCTCGAAACAGGAGCGCCAGATTGCGACAGGCTTTTCCGAAATCGGAATGGTTTTAAATGCTGCCTGCAATTGATCAATTTCATCATCATCCAGATAAATACGCATGTTAAGTGGGCGATGTGTCTTTTCAAGGTTCAATTTATCGTTGTACTCGACTTGCTCCGCCACGCTTTTCCGCGAGGTGGGGTCAAACAGATATGGTGTTAACATACAATCTCCTATCTGGATTTATTAGCCTTCCGGTTAACATAGGAGCATTGCTCCATAGCGGCGGTAATTTCGTTGGCTGAAGAGGTCGCAGATGACGCTGTTGCACCTTTTATCGTATGCCCAGCTTGGGACTTGAACAGACCGTTTGTTTCTTCGGCTATCGATATAACGTCATTGAATCGTGCCACACTCTTTAACTGCAGCATTTTATCGCGGTCATATCTAACCTGTTCAACCAATTGCCGAACCGCCTCCCGAGCCTTTGGGTTTTGTTCCAGCCGGAGAAAATCACCTGTTATCAGGTCATCATGTTTATACTGTTGTACCCAATATGCAGTACGCGGGTGAAAGACCGTTCGTTTTGGCCGCACCGGATCATCAGTGTTGCGATTAAAAGAAGTGCCGGTAGCATCTGTTACGGCCTTTGCCACATCACCCCATAGTTTTTCAAGACCTGCCGCCGTATCCAGCAGTTCATGCGGTTTATCCCAACGTTTATTTTCCACATTCCAAGTTTTTTCCGAAAGCCATCCTTGCAAATGGGGGTTATGACCGCCATCTACATGGACTGTCAGGACTAAAGGCAGATTACTTGGAAAGCAATTACGCACCGCCAGCACAGCCGCTTTTATCTTTTCTGCACCATCAGGGTCAGTTAACAACGACTTCGGCAACGGTTCGATAAACTCCTTGCCGGCTGCTTTTCCAGCTGTCTGGTGGAATCTCTGCGTTAAAGAGATACTATGAACCACTTCCTGAACTCGGGTATGTTCCGGCGTTCTGTGAATTTTCCTCGTTGTCCCTTTATCCTCCACTAACACCGCACGTGCCAACACTCGGGCCTTGTTGGCATGAACTTTCGGTGAATCTTTTTCTGTCAGTTCACGATGCCGCCACCAATCCAACTTTTCACCGAACTGTCTTATAAAATCGTCTTTTTGATGCCTCTGCAAATTTTCAAGATCCTGCTGGAATATTTCATCACGCATAATTTCCGACACACAGAGAAGTCCCGTTTCGCCACTTCTCATCAAGTAGCCAACAAATGCCGATGCGTTTCCATGTTCAGTTGTGCAACCCTGTAGTTTCATAATTTGCCTGTGCATCATTGCGTTGTTATAGATAAATAAGCAGAAGTTGTCGCAAGAAGAAAACAATTCTGGCGCCTTTACCCATTGTCCCTGGAAAAGTGACAATGGTGGCATACCGGAATATCGTTGAATCATTTCTGCAGCTGGAAAAAAAAACATCGGAAACTTCGTT
>CAIYDX010000204.1 GCA_903925005.1 uncultured Geobacteraceae bacterium | reverse complement strand
TGCGGCGAGTTGAAGATCTCAAAAACAGGTTCGCGAGCGAGAATGATTGTGAAGGATAAATGTTTGTATGACTGAACACAGGACTGTGCTTCATGCCGATCTTAATGCATTTTTTGCCAGCGTTGAGCAACAGGCCAACCCCGCTCTCCGTGGTAAGCCTATTGCTGTTGTAGGCGGCAGTGGGCGCACTGTTATTACCACCAGCTCCTATGAAGCAAGAAGTTTTGGTGTCAGAACTGGAATGGCAGTTTGGGAGGCAAAGCGAGTCTGTCCGGCCGGAAATTATAATTGTCGTCGGGGACAATCGCAAATATCAGTACACGCCCAATACCGCGAAAAGGAAGCTCATTTTTGTACAGTAATCACTGTCGTAAACCTATTATAGGCGGAAACTCCCCATATTGGGTTTTCCGTCAGTGCTGATAGACGGTAAAAACAGTGATCTGAAATTTTCGCCGGTTTGTGGTTAGAACCCCATCTTGGAGTTGCACACTGGTGTTGCTGTTAACAGAACTGGTGCCACCTAAAGACATTGTTATGCTGCCACCCGAACCTCCTTGGGAGATATTTGCGAACAACTGCTCCGTGACGGTAACGGGAACTACGACAGTAGCACTCGCGTTGACCAAAGTTGAATCGGCGCCACTTTTGGAAGCAAAGGCGAGTATTGCAACCAGGCCTGCTATAACCGAGAGAACTATTGGAATGATGAATCGTTCATTATTTAATCATTGTCTACATCCTTCTGATGTGCAGCACATAAAAACTAAAAAGACCTTTTTTACCCTTTGTTTTATGCTACGCCCGCTGCATATTTTTTGCAATATTAATTAACACGTGATTAACAGACATTAAGTGCCGTTTGTACTGGCGGAAACGGTTTCACAGACAACAGGAGATTTTATGGACAAGTTAAAGTCACTCCGAGTAGGATAATAACCATAACCATAGAAATAAGGAGGATAATCCCATGGCAAAACAAAATTGTTGGGAATTCAAGAACTGCCCGAGCGATAACCGAGAAAACAGAAATGCCTGCATGCCTGAGACAGAAAGTCGGCCATGCGCCTTAGTTGAAAAAAGGGGGTCCAAATGTCCATAGAACAGATCGCATCAATCACTAACATTGATTCAACGGCAATTATTGATGCACAGATTGAAGCTAAAAAAAATGCTGAAGCTTACCAGGCAAATAAGCAAGCCGCCAAAGTCGCCAAAGACGCCGAATATGCCAAGGCGGATGCGGCAGCACTGTTTCAGGCAAATGAGGATGCTGATAAGGCGGCGCTGGCGGCCAAATATGCTAAGACGGATGCTGCCGCACTGTCTCAGGCAAATGAAGCCGCTGATAAGGCGGCGCTTGCGGCAGATTACGCCAAAACCGATGCCGCAACGTATCAAGCCAATAAAGACGCACTGGAAAATACGTTGGCGGCCAATACAGATAAAACCGTGGTCTCTCGGCGCGCGGCCAATACTGACGCGTCACTAAAAGCAAATATGGCTGCTCAGGTTATTTCGAAAGACGAAGCGCATCAGGCTGCCGAGGCATATCAAGCAAACAGTGCCGCACAAGAAGCGGTGCAAGCGGCTTCGACGTCTAACACTAATAATTCGGGCGAGGCAGGTATCGTCGCCCCTCATATAAATATCAAAGATTAGATTTAATATTTCAAAAGTCAGGGAACAACAACCCTGGAATATGTAACGGTCAGTTAAGACGCCTGATAAATTCTGGCCTATTTTGCAGCCGCTGCCAGTATTTTCTCGATCTTCGCGTCAAGATCTCGCGCTACTCTGAGAGCGTCGCTATTCCCATACGGAGCAAGATAGGAAGCCATCCTGTCATATGAGATATGCACGCCGTCTGGACGCTCCTCAATGAGAATGGTTACGGGCGCATACGAACCGGCGTCAGGAACATGCTTAACCATTTCCTTCATAATCAGCGGATTTCCCGCAACAATGCGTAGGATTCTTGGCGTACTGGTCCCACTCTCTTTCCTGAGAACCTCTCCGAGGTCAAAGCGTATAAACTCCATTATGCCGTTCGGTTTGGTCACCGGATCGACAACTTTTTCCATTTCAGTTTCATTTTGTGCGGCTGAAAATTTCTTGCGGAATGCAGTCATATCCGGGTGGCCTATCTGCGAGTCAATGCGGGCAATGACCGCGTCAAAAGGCTCGGTGGAAACCAGAGTGACTCGCTGGACTTGAACTTCTCGAATGCTCATATGCTTTGCTCCTTATTTTAGCGAACTCCGTCAAGGAACGTGTATTTAATGGCGGGCTAAGGTCGTAAACATATGCTATAGGCTTTTAATAATCAATACGTTATCCCCATGAATATGCTTTAAATATTGACCTAACCTGCCTAAACCGCTACATTCTTCACTTACACACTTCAGAAAAGGACTGATAAATGAACATACTCGTTGTCGAAGATGAAAAGAAAATTGCCGGTCTTATTAAACGCGGACTTGAAAGTGACGGCTACAATGTCGTAGTGAGCCACAATGGCGCTGATGGGCTTGCTTTGGCAAATACACGAAAATTCGATTTGCTCATCCTTGATTGGTTATTGCCAAAGAAGGATGGACTCGCCGTTTTGTACGAATTGCGGCAG
>CAIYDX010000203.1 GCA_903925005.1 uncultured Geobacteraceae bacterium | reverse complement strand
TGCGGCGAGTTGAAGATCTCAAAAACAGGTTCGCGAGCGAGAATGATTGTGAAGGATAAATGTTTGTATGACTGAACACAGGACTGTGCTTCATGCCGATCTTAATGCATTTTTTGCCAGCGTTGAGCAACAGGCCAACCCTGCTCTCCGTGGTAAGCCTATTGCTGTTGTAGGCGGCAGTGGGCGCACTGTTATTACCACCAGCTCCTATGAAGCCAGAAGTTTTGGTGTCAGAACTGGAATGGCCGTTTGGGAGGCAAAGCGAGTCTGTCCGGAAATTATAATTGTCGTCGGGGACAATCGCAAATATCAGTACACGTCAACGAAGGTGAACGAGATCTTCAGAGACTATTCACCGGAGGTAGAGAGTTTTGGAATTGATGAAAGTTGGATCGACGTAACACATAGCCTCTCGATCTTCGGATCCGCAGTAACAATTGCACACTTAATCAAAGCCCGCATCCTTCATTCCTTTGGCCTTCGGTGTTCAATAGGAATTGCTCCGAACAAGCTTTTAGCGAAACTTGGCAGTGACCAGATCAAACCAGATGGACTTTTTATCGTTAATCCAGAGGATGTTGCGCGAGTCCTCGAGCGGATGCCTATTCAGGAGCTATGCGGTATCGGGAAAAAGGTTCAGAAGACTCTGAACATGATGTCGATATATACATGTGGGGAGTTGGGACGTACAGAACTATCCCGCCTGACAGCCAAATTCGGTATAGTAGGCAAGCGGCTTAAAGAGATGGGCCAAGGCGTAGACAACTCTCCAGTCGTCCCTTACGGGCAGGAAGATGACGTCAAGAGCGTAGGTCATTCAAGGACACTGGATAAGGATATCTCTGATCCTGTTGAGATTAAACGCTTCCTGCTGCAGTTGTCAGAAATGGTCGGATCTCGGGCCAGGCGGTACAACGTAAGTGGTAAAACCGTCCACTTGTACATACGATATGCAGACTTTTTTTCTTCTTGTGGGAAACAAACGACGATCAAGAGCTATATCAACCAGAGCGACGACATTTACCGGACGGCGTTGTCGATCCTGAACACGATTGAATTGGAACAACCAGTGAGGTTATTGGGGATCAGTCTGAGTAATCTGAAGAACCAGGACGAACAGCTGCCGTTGTTCGAAGAAGAGCGGCAGAAGCTGTTTGCTACTCAGGCTATGGATAAGATAAATCAACGCTTCGGCGAAATGGCTGTGACATATGGGAGTCTAATCCCGGGGAAAGAGAAAGCTGGCAGTCACGTTATCCCGCCTTCATGGCGACCGGATGGGATAAAGAGCCTGGATGTTAAATAGAAAGTCTAACTCTCTAAGGTAAATTTATGCAATTTAGCCACAAACTGGAAACAATCACTCTGGCTGTCGCCATTCTACTATTCAGCTCTGTACCCAGCTATCCTGGTGAGTTAGCTCCTAACACAACTCAAAGTACTCTCGGCGTTACTCCATCCCCAACAGTAGTATCACCACCGGTACCGGGAACGACTCCAGACCCACCTACCCTCCCCTACTACAAGCCAGCAGCACCTGCATATGCGCCACCGCCTGTCGTCGCGCCAACTACTCCACAGCAACTTGTACTACCCGACACGCCACCACAGTTTGTTTATATTCGTGATCTTAACTACTACGTCGCAGTCGCTGTGCCATACGAGTTAGTGTACATCCGGCCGAATTTCTACCTCTACAACAATGGATATTGGTATGTCGCCTCTAATTGGGATGATCCATGGGTTGCAGTTGCACCGCAGTTGCTTCCGCGAGTACTTGGTGGGTTTGACGTGGTTAGATTTAGACGCCACCGCGATCGCTATCGTGGGGGAAGATTTTAGGCCTGAATGGAATAGGAGTTGACTTCCGAAGCAGTAATCCGGCCACAGGGCATCATAAAGCAATCTGTGAGGCAGTTTGATAACAAAAGGCAACGAACTCAAACTCGACACAATCGAACAATCCGGAGTTACAATACCTTACAGCTGGTGCCATTCCCGGCGCAAGACACTTGGCATTTCTGTCCGTCCGGATAAAACAGTGGCTGTTCGAGTTCCTCTGCGAACTTCAGCAAAAGAGATCCGACGTTTCGTCGCAAGTCATGCAGAGTGGGTATTAAAAGTCTGGAAGAAGCTGGATACCAGGACGGCTCCTCAGGAGCAAGGATACAGCCGTGGGGCAGTCTTCCTGTTTCAGGGCACACAGTACCAGTTGGAGTTCGCAAAAGGTCCGCGACGGTCAGTAGTCTTGCACGATGGGTTATTAATTCTCATAACGCCTGAAATGCCGTCCGAAGATGCTGTGCGAAAGACGATAAATAGCTGGTACCGAAAGCAGGCTCTTGCAGCTACGAAGGAACGATCTGAGGTATGCCATAGAATGATGCAGGCCGAAGTGATACCGTTACCTCCGATCACCGTCCGTTCCATGACAACGCGTTGGGGTAGCTATTCCTACCGGACCAAGCGGATTTCTCTTAATCTCAACTTGATCAAGGCGCCTGTTGCCTGTCTTGACTACGTGATTATTCACGAGCTCTGCCATATCAAGGTACGCCATCATGGGGCGGATTTCTGGCGGATGGTTGAGAAATATGTGCCTGACTATTTCGTTGTGCGGAAGCAGTTGAGAGGATATATTTAAGGACTACATGACTAAGTTATCTGTGATGTTGCCAATATATAGACCAACCCACCCAGATAAACGGATAGGTCGCTAAATAAAGCTCCAGGTCCCGATAGTTTCCATAATCGCAAAAAACAGGGACCGAACCAGACTCATTTTTTTGTCAGATCTGGCAATTGTGAAACAAATTGAAAAGATGTAAAGTGTTCTTACGGTGAAATATAGCCATAAAAGGGCAATTGGTATAAGTATCCATAAATCAGAATGGGCATAATTTACAATTTCCATATATATTCCCCCTATTAAATCTACGAACCGTGCTTAGCATCTCTGTTAAGCAAAAAAGGCACAGTTCAGAAATCTACTGATTACGACCAGTTACACCCTCCATTGCCCTACCGACCTTCGCTGTGACCTGGCTCACTGGACTGGGGACGCAAGGCGGAAGCCAACACGGAGACTACTAAAGTCGGGTGGAACGTTGTTGCGCCTGCGGTTCTCTGATCGTGCTAACGCAGCTTCGCGGTCCCAGCTCCCACCGCGTCCCACGCGGCGGGAGCCAGATGATGCGCCCTGGGGGTTGTTACCACTGCTCGGAAAGTCGCTACCATACCAGTCCTGAACCCATTGCCACACGTTGCCGCTCATGTCGTAGAGGCCAAGCCCGTTTGGCTGTTTCTGGCCCACCTGGTGTGTTTTTGACCCACTGTTGTCATCATACCAAGCCACTGCGTCGATGTCGTTGCCGCCACAGTATTCCTCATTCTTGCCTCCACTACGACAAGCATACTCCCATTCCACCTCAGTTGGGAGACGATATAATTTTCCGGTTTTACGGTTCAGTTTACTGATAAAAGCTTGGGCATCATGCCAGGAGACCTTTTCAACCGGGCAGTCGTCGCCGCAACTGCTGAAGTGGGACGGGTTGTTCCCCATGATGCGCTGGTACTGGCCCTGGGTGACATCGTATTTGCCGATGCGGAAAGCGTCAAGGCAGGTCTGTTTGCCATTGGCGGTGAAGCAGCCGCCGGAGACGTTTACCATTTCACCCGCGGTCTGCCGCTCTCGTTCCGCTTCTATCCGCTTAAGCTCCGCCACAGCGATGAATTCGCCTTTTACATATTCATAGATACTGCTGTCCGAGTCATTGATCAGGGCAGCAGTAAGAACCTCGCCGTTGCCGGCACGAACCGCTACCTGTGGACGTATCAGACCGTTAATGTATTCCTGCTTAAACGTGCGGGCAGAGTCTCGCGGCATATTAATGGAGCCGTTCATGGTAAGTTTGACTGTCTGCGTCAGGTTGCGGATGGTAATCGGATAAACCTGTTTGTCTGCATTGTATTGACCAAGCTCCAGAAGTAACGACTCGGCACCTATGCTGTAATGGCGGGCTAAGGTCATAAACATACGCTATAGGCTTTTAATAATCAATACGATATACCCATGAATATGCTTTAAATATTGACCTAACCTGCCTAAACCGCTACATTCTTCACTCACATACTCCAGAAAAGGACTGATAAATGAACATACTCGTTGTCGAAGATGAAAAGAATATTGCCGGTCTTATCAAACGCGGACTTGAAAGTGACGGCTACAATGTCGTTGTGAGCCATAATGGCGCTGATGGGCTTGCTTTGGCAAATACACGAAAATTCGATTTGCTCATCCTTGATTGGTTATTGCCAAAGAAGGATGGACTCGCCGTTTTGTACGAATTGCGGCAGGCAGGTAATCATATGCCAGTTTTGATGTTAACTGCAAAAGATCAAGCTGATAATATCGTTTCTGGCCTGGACACCGGCGCGGATGACTACCTTACAAAACCTTTTGAATTTGCTGAACTTCAGGCAAGAGTAAGGACACTTATTAGGCGTGCTAACCAAGATCAAGGTGCTGAATTCCGCCATTTGGACGTGCGGATTGATCCAGTCAATCACAAGGCCTGGAGAGGTGATGCTGGGATTACTCTCTCAGAAACGGAATACCGAATACTTGCCTACTTTGTCCGGAACGCAGAAACAGTATTATCACGGCAAGATATATTTGATAATTGCTGGAATACTCCGGTCAATCCGTTTTCAAACATTGTCGATGTTTATATCAACTATCTGCGGAAGAAAGTCGACGAACCGTTTCCGACTAAGTTTATCCACTCAGTTCGCGGCCAGGGCTACATTTTTGAAGAGAGGAAATAAGCGAATAAGAACCTGACAAATCAACATTTTAAACTAAAGGTGTACATGGGAAATATAGTCTCGTATCAAAACAACTCAAAGGCGCATCATTCAATATTACATTCTAACGACACAGAAATACAGACTGCTGGGTGCCGGTGTACGTATCCGGACTATTGCAGGAGTAACCGAATTCCAGCCGTTTGTGCATTCGTCAAAACCGATGGCATATGTCTCACGCCGCCTTCGTCATGGAAAAAGTTATATATTAAGCTAATGAAAGTTGAGGATATAATTGAACATACTCCTAATTGAAGATGACAAAAAGATTGCAACGCTTATTAAGAAATCCCTGGAGGCCGATGACTGCGGCTACAAGGTCACTCTCTCTCACAATGGCTCCGATGGTCTGGCATTGGCAAACAGCGGCGCATATGGCCTGATCATCCTTGATCGAGGCCTGCCAAAGATGGATGGCATAGCCGTCCTACACGTACTCCGCGCTGCAGGTAACCAGGTTCCAGTTCTGATGCTAACGGCTAAGACGGAAGTCGAAGACATTGTTGCTGGCCTTGATGCTGGTGCCGACGATTACCTTATGAAGCCTTTTGAGTTTGCGGAACTAAAAGCAAGGGTAAGGGCACTTCTCAGGCGTTCCAAGCAAGACCGAGGTGCAGAGATCCGCTATGCGGATGTGCGGATCGATCCTGTTAATCACAAAGTGTGGCGCGCAAATACAGAGATCATCCTGCCTGAAGCCGAATACCGAATGTTGGCCTATTTAGTACGCAACGCTGAAAAAGTTTTGTATCGCGAGGATATTGTTGAAAACTGTTGGAATAGCCACCTTGGCATATTTTCAAATATTGTCGACGTCTACATCAATTTTCTACGGAAGAAGGTTGATGTACCGTTCTCTACGAAGCTCATTCATACAGTCCACCGCCAGGG
>CAIYDX010000202.1 GCA_903925005.1 uncultured Geobacteraceae bacterium | reverse complement strand
GGCACTGGCATAGGCTGCTTGATATGTTGCCGGGTCTATTTGATATAGAATCTGTCCGGCCTTGACATCACTACCCTCAGTGAAAACCCGCTTCAGAATGATTCCGTTGACCTGCGGTCGAACTTCGGCAACAAATTGTGGCGCTGTTCGGCCTGGCAGTTCTGTTGTCAAAGAAACTCTCTCGGGCTTCACAATCACAATTCCGACTTCGGGCGGACCGCTTGACGGTTTTTGTTCGCCGGACTTAGATTTACCGCAACCGGTGAGTATAAGACTGGCGAGTAGTGCTACTGAAAGGACAACAAGGGTGATTCTTTGTTTGCTACGCATGGGCACCTCTACTGATTTGAGTTTGATTACTATTTTCGCCAGGACCGGATGACCTTTGCGATGAAAAGATAACTGGCTACGCATCGAAAACATTATAGTTTAATTGAGGTTTTACCTTTCGGCTGGAAAAGAATCGAACGAACATTCATTTATTTACTTAACGAATGCACAAGTAAATTAAGGAGAAATTTGACTGTATATTAACGCCGGATTGCGTCCCAATTTGCTTCAATTATCTGGTTAATGAGGGTATCATCCAGTTCGATGAACTGTAGAATATGATCCCGGCACGCATCAATCAGCGGGCCAAATGAGAGTGCAGAGAGGATAGGCAGCGGCAAATCTTTGATGATTTGCTGATTTAACCCTTCTTCAAAGAGTTCAGTAACGAGGTCCTTGTCTTTCTTGCCGAAAAACTTATCACGTCTGCAGTCAACGCCGTACGGTGAATTTTGGAACTGCTCGATAAAGCGAAATTCCATGGGAGACACAAGAAAATAGCCCATCAGACTTTGACCAATATGCAAAAAACGCTCGCGAATCGGGCGCCCTTCTGGGTAGTTTTTCTTGATTGCTGCCCAGATATTGCCTTCTAGGTAGCTGTAGATTTCACGAATTAGGTCATCCTTATTCTCAAAATAACGGTAAATAGTGCCGGCCGAAACCCCGGCTGTTTCTGCGATCGTGGCCATGGGAGCATCGTGGAACCCTTTTTCGGCTATAAGCTCCAGAGCTGCGTGCAGAACCATTTCACGCTTGTCTGTTTTGGACATTCTGACCTCTGCCATACTTATGAAATGAATAGTCATTCAGTTTATAACGGTATATTCATTTATTAGTCAAGCATTTTTAGATATCTTGGATTGATTGTCATCCGTTTCAGGATAAATCTACGTTACGTAGTCTTCATCGGGAGTCAATACATAGGTCTTGCGATACAAGAGTGATACATTCTGATGAGATGGTCTCTTCCTGCTTCTCAAATCGGCGTCTAAGCCTGCGCTGCATTTGTAGAATTCCTAAAACTTATAATCAAGCCTTATTGCCGGGCCAAAAAAACTCGAATTGTCGCTACCGGCTTTTATATACTGAATCTTCACGCCAACATCTGCCGACAAATGTTTAAGCAAGTTGCAAACATTTTTCGTATCAATATTCCCACCCCAGGCAGCAGCGTTATATGGAGACTCATTAAGAGCATTATAGGCCGGTGGATATGCAACATCATTGTGGAACGCTCCCAAGAGAATATCGCCATTTG
>CAIYDX010000201.1 GCA_903925005.1 uncultured Geobacteraceae bacterium | reverse complement strand
GTCAAAATTAGAAAAATTAAAATATAGGGCTATAAGCCTCTACTTGACCCTTGCCCCTTGACCCTGTCTTTTTTACCCCTGCGACACTCCTGCCTGTTCAAATGTCGCCATCTCTTTCAGTACCTTCACTCCGGCCTCGATGAGCGTCATCGCCAGGGCGGCTCCTGTCCCTTCGCCAAGACGGAACTTGAGATCGAGAATCGGTTCGGCGCCGATCCTCTCCAACATGAAGCGATGGCCGATTTCCACCGACTGGTGGGCGGCAAAGATATAGTCGCGCACATTCGGATGCAGTTCCGAGGCGATCAGCGCGCCGGCCGTAGATATGAAACCATCGATCACGACCGGAACCTTGTTGGCGGAGCAGCCGAGTACCAGACCGGCGATTGCGGCAATTTCCAGCCCGCCGACTTTGGTCAGCACATCCAGCGGATCCAGTGGATCTGGTTTGTTGATAGCCAGTCCCTGTTCGATGACACGAATCTTGTTGGTCAGCGCTTCGTCGCCGATACCGGTGCCGCGATGCGTCACTTCGACCACTGTTTTACCGGAGATGGCCGCGATGATGGCCGATGACGGCGTCGTATTGCCGATTCCCATTTCGCCGGTTCCGACCAGGCCCACCCCTTCGGCGCGGCATTGCTCGGCCAGTTCGATGCCGACGGTCAGAGCAGCCAGAGTCTCCTCGCGGGTCATGGCCGGACCTTTGGCAAAGTTTTTAGTGCCGCGCGCGACTTTTTTATGGATCAGGCCGGTAGTATCAGCAAAGTCGTAATCGACCCCGACATCAACAACCCGGACATCCGCCCCGACGTGCCTTGCCAACACGTTGATCCCGGCTCCTCCGGCAATAAAATTCAGTACCATCTGCGGGGTCACCTCACGCGGATACAGCGAGACACCCTCTTCAGTGACACCATGGTCTCCGGCAAAGGTAAAAACGACTTTTTTCGCCAGGTCAGGATCGGGATTGCCGCTGATGGCAACGATGCGCCTGGCGAACTCTTCCAGTCTCCCCAGTGAACCGGGAGGCTTGGTCTTGTTGTCCAGTCTTGCCTGCGCCTGCTGCATCAGCTCCGGGTTGACCGGTTTGATGCGTGCAAGCGTCGCTTCAACAATGTTCATATGGAAGCTCTCCTTTCCTACATTTACTTTAATTTTAACGGAATACCGCTGATGACGACATGCGCCTCATCCGCCGTCGCCGCCAGGGCCTGATTCGTAGTCCCGGCAATGTCTCGGAACAATCGCGACAGGCTATTGTCCGGTACGATTCCCATTCCGACCTCGTTACTTACCAGAATAACCGGCGTTACCATCCCATGCAGCGTACTCTTCAGGCGTTGCAGATCCTCAAGTATCCGCTCTTCAATATTTTCGGCGGCATCTTCATATTTGAACAGCAGATTGGAAAGCCAGAGCGTTACACAATCGACAAGTATTGCCCGGTACTGGCCATCACAGCGCGCCAACGCCTGCGACAGATGAATCGGCTCCTCAATCGTGATCCAATCCGCACCGCGCCTTTCATGATGCCGCTTGACACGTTCTTCCATCTCGCTGTCCAGTGCCTCGGCCGTTGCCAGATACACGAGCTCTGCTCCGAACTCCTGCGTCCTTATTTCCGCGAAGAGGCTTTTGCCGCTGCGCGCTCCGCCGGTAACGAAGATTGTATATGCCATATTTTCCTCCCATCCAAATGAGAAAGCCCCTGTCCGTGAAAGGGGGCAGGGGCTCGAAAACCAGGAAATTGGAAACAATCAGGCTTCGGCCCCTCGTTCCACGGAGGTCCCAAAACAGTATCGGAATGGCAGGTTTCCTGGCTCCAGGGTCATCTTACTAGCCGCGCCTTCCCGGAAAACCCAGTGGCTTAAGTTGCGGCGTTCATCACCTGTTACAGTTGCGGGACAGCGAAGGAGTTGCACCCTCTTCCCTTTTAACCGTGCCTTCATGGCACGGCACCAAAACCGTGTGGTACGACAATTGTGGTGAGATTTGTAACAGACAGGGGAGATGAAAGTCAAAAGAAAACGAAGCGATCTCTAAAGTCCTGGTATCATCTGTGAGTTGGCCCCGATAAATCGGTATAAGTGCGTTAACGAAATTATATTCTGCAATAATAAATGCAGAATATAATTTCTAACTTACTAATAATGCGGTGGCGGCTCTTCCTGGTCTGGGTCGCGCGATACCGATGGCGACATGACAAGAAACTGCTCTTTCAGCGCCGCTAAATCGCGCTTTAACGCCTCTATTTCCAGCTCCTGACGACAGACAATTTCGTTTAGTTCCAAAATGGTATGCTCTTGCTGCATGAAGCATAATTCCAGCTCGTTTATTCGTTCTTCCATATGCTTACCTCTGTTTGAAGAGCAATAATGCCGTTTTTCAGTATATTCACGATACACCGCCTTGCATGACAAAGACAATAATTTCTATAACGCAGTGTTTTAATATACATATATGAACAGAATTGTTATATGATCTCATTTAAGTTCTCAAAGTTGTCCACCTCTCCGTATCCATTGTGTTTCGCAACTGCATGATATGACAATACTTACTGTCACTATTCTAGTTCATATTGCCCAGGAGGAACATCATGTCGCAACGAAATTTAACACCGTTATCTCCACGAACAGGAAGGAAAACCGGAATTGCCGCCAAGATTCTTCTGGCGGCATCCCTGGCCTTGATAACAGGTTTTATAATCGTGGGAGGCGCGGCCCTCTATCTGGAAAAACAGGCGCTGGTTGGTCTGCAGCGGGAAAACAGCCTGACCTTTGCTAATCTCATGGGTGAAGACATCAAAAATGCGATGATGGCAGATGACATGAAAAAGGTCGATGCCTACATCAAGGATGTGATCCAGCACAAGCGGGCAGAGTCTTTTTCCATTTACAATGAGAAGGGTGAGGAGCGCGGCAGTGGAGCAAAGGGGGACGCACTTGTAGCCGAAGCCTTGAAAAGCAATAACTCTTCAAGTTCCGAGGGGTCACAGAACGGAACCAATATTCTTGAAACCGTAATTCCGCTCATCAACGAAGAGCGCTGTCAAGGGTGCCATGATAAAGAAACCAAGATGCTGGGAGCGCTCAAGCTTAACACCAGCATCGAACAGGGATACGCGGCCAGCAGGAAAGCCGCCTTCTGGCTTCTGATTTCCGGTGCCGTGGCCCTCGCTGCCAGCTTTATCTGTCTGTTGATCGTCCTCAAGGTGACAGTCACGCAGAAGCTTAACGATTTTGTTTCCAAGGTGACCGATCTCGCCAGAGGCGAAGGGGATCTCACCAAGCTGATCAATGTGACTTCCAACGATGAATTCGGGCAGTTGGCCGATGAAATAAACTCGCTTGTGGAGAAAATCAGAAGGATCATCTCTCAGATTGCCCAGACGAGCGAACAGGTTTCCGCCTCCGCCGTGGAGCTTCAGGCCAATTCCGCCCAGATGGCCGCCGGAGCGGAGGAGGTCGCAGCCCAGGCCGTAACGGTTGCCACTGCTGGCGAAGAGATGTCCGCCACCTCCGGCGACATTGCCCAGAACTGCCAGATGGCCTCGGAAGGTTCACAGCAGGCCAGCGCCGCAGCGGTTTCCGGTGTTCAGGTTGTGGATGAGACTATCAAGGTCATGAACAGCATCGCCGAACGGGTCATGAGCTCTGCAAAAGCGGTTGAAAGCCTGGGAAGCCGCTCCGACCAGATTGGACAAATCGTAGGCACAATTGAAGATATTGCCGATCAGACCAACCTGCTGGCGCTTAATGCTGCTATTGAGGCTGCCCGGGCAGGCGAACAGGGGAGGGGATTCGCTGTCGTTGCCGATGAGGTGCGGGCGCTGGCTGAGCGCACGACTCGGGCGACCAGGGAAATCGGTGAGATGATTAAAGCCATTCAGCAGGAAACGAAAGGTGCTGTAATCGCGATGGAAGAGGGGGTCAGCGAAGTTGCCAGAGGAAGCGAAAAAGCATTCGACTCCGGCAGGGCGTTGGAACAAATCCTGCGGCAGATCAACGACGTCAATTTGCAGATTCATCAGGTCGCCACAGCCGCCGAGGAACAGACAGCAACGACATCGGAAATCAGCAGCAACATGCACAAGATCACTGAGGTAGTCGACAAAACCTCACGGGGTGCCAAGGCTTCGGCTTCAGAAGCAAACCATCTATCCGCGCTTGCCAACGATCTACGGCGGATTGTGAGTCAGTTTAAAATTACATGAGTCCGTCTTGGGTATTTCTGACTAAAACCGCAAAGGGTCACCCATTAAAAGGCTGCTGTCAATTGCGTAGAGGTGTCGTCTTTCAGCTATACGGCCGAAACAATATCTAATCTAAAACTTACAGTAAAAAGTTTAGTGTGATGTTGAAACCCACGCCCTTGGGCGTGGTCATGTTTGATGGCTATGCCGGTCCCGGATGGGTATGGCCAACTGGCCGTAATACATACGCCGCTATTTATGGGGCATGCACCAAGGTTTTAAAGTTGCAGGCCGGGAATACGTTGCACCATCAGAAATGCTGCGTCGCCCCCCTATGGGGGGCTGATTT
The DNA here is from genome assembly GCA_903925005.1 of uncultured Geobacteraceae bacterium. Classification (GTDB taxonomy): domain Bacteria; phylum Desulfobacterota; class Desulfuromonadia; order Geobacterales; family Pseudopelobacteraceae; genus JACRCG01. The sequence goes on along the minus strand of CAIYDX010000201.1, from coordinate 901 downwards.
AAAAGCCGCGTCCTTGGGCGCGGATTCTTTACCTCATAATGTCTGCCAGTAGAAAATAAAATGACTCGCCCCTTGCTAACGTGAGTTACGCTGTTGGAATAAATCTAACGGCGCAGAGCCACAACCAAGGAGGCGAGTCATGAAGAATATTAGCATATTTGTTGGTCTCGATGTACATAAAGAATCCATTGATATTGCATTAGTCGAAGATGATCGTAACTCTGCGGTTCGTTACTATGGCACGATAGGCGGTGATCTTGCTGATCTGGAAAAAGCGGTTAAGAAGACCAAAAAGGCACATCCGAAGCTTCCTTGCATTTCGTCTATGAAGCTGGCCCCTGTGGCTACGGCATATTTCGCTAACTGACAAAGGCTGGGCGTGAGTGTATGGTTGTTGCCCCTTCGATGATACCGAAACGTAGCGGTAACCGGATCAAGACCGATCTATTACGCTTGCCAGCTTACATCGTGCCGGAGAACTCGCGCCGGTCTGTGTTCCAAGAGAAGAAGATGAGGTCATGCGTGACCTGGTCTGGGCTCGTCAGGATGCTGTATAGGAACGGCTGCGCTGACGTTAACACTGTTGGCCGAAATTGTTGTTGGCATATGCCTCCTTGTGAACTTCTTGTGATTGTCTTATCGTCTTTTTCTATGAAACTATTCAGTAAATTAGTAATATGATAATTATTTTTGTTGTACTTACTGGTTGTTTCCAGCCGTTGGGGATGGTATGGGGAGATAGTTTGTGGAGCACAGATAGTACATGGAGTACTGCTAGAGTGTGGAGCATACTGGTATATACAAACACGACAAAACATGTGAGATCTTGCTTTTTTGTGTAACCATGGTGATACCGCATACAGGTATGTACAACATACATGTATGTACAACCGGCTATACC
>CAIYDX010000200.1 GCA_903925005.1 uncultured Geobacteraceae bacterium | reverse complement strand
TTGAAGAAGCCAGAGAACTGAGAAAACAAAAACGACAACAAGCCTTTCCTGAAATCAGGTATTCAGGGGAATCTGACTTACCCTTAGATCAAGCGGCCTGAAAGTCCAATTCCGACTGAGGCGGTACAATATCGATATTTCTCGGATTATATTTCATCTTTTTCCGGATTTATAACAGGGACTCCCTAATGAGATTATAATACGGTTTAAGCTGCTTTCTTTGCTCGCTCTCGCTGCATTTCAGACCTGAGCATAGCATTGACTCGCGTTGTGTAGCCTTTGCCTTTATGCTTTAACCAAGCTACCACGTCTGCGTCAATTCGCATACTGACAGATTTCTTAACTGGCCGATAAAATTTGCCGACTTCAAAGCCGCTCCAGTCGGTTATCTCAGGAATGTCCGTAAAGTTTATATCCTCTTCCGGCATAGCTTCCAGGGCTTCTAATTCTGCCAGCTGTATATTAGTAAGTTCATTCTTCATAGCCTCTCCTTTCCTTCCTTGTTGCCTTTCGAGCTGATATTATGCGGACCTCTTCACTGCCTGGGTATGTATGAGCGACTAACACAATATACCGTCCGGCTATCTGTCTGACTGTCTGCCAGCGTTCCTCGCCATCCTCGACGCGGTCTTGTCTGCTGATGTGGAGCGGATCGTCAAAGACATGTTGCGCGACTTCGAAGCTAAGCTTATGGTCTCGGATATTGAGCTGGTTTTTATTCTCGTCCCAAGTGCAATTCATAGTTAGGATAATACCATGTATCTACAACGTTGTATATACGTTTTGGCAAAAACCACCAATCCATTTTGGGGGTAGAAATGTTATGTTGATTGCCATATTCATATTTCCCGGATTTACTTCATTCTTTTAGGATTTTGTAGCAATAAAATCCGGATTATGATACGCCTGTTTCATGAAAAAGAATGTATGTAGGAGGATAGATCATGAAACCGGGAGACCTGCCGAGTCGTATTGACCGTTCCACCCAACAGCTAAGTATGGCTGATCAACATTTTTTATCCAGCCAAGGTTTTACCCTGATTGAAATAGCCATCGTGTTGGTTATTGTTGGCCTTCTGGTAGGTATGGGCGCCGCCATGATCGGACCGCTCTCCAATATGTCAAAGATTCGGGAAACCAAGGATTTATTAGATGCGGATTCGCAGGCGATCACCAGCTGGGCCTCGTCCAATAACCGTGTACCGGATACTGCAAGCTTTATCTCGGTAGCAAAAACGCCGACTGATTCATGGGGACGGCCGATTGTCTATCTCTACGACACCAACCTAACGCTCCCAACGAAGGATACCATCTGCGGCCGGCGCAGCACATTACTGACCGTCACCACCACCGCCCCGGCAGCGACCATCCCAAACGTGGCCTTTGTCCTCTTAAGCGGCGGCGGCAACTCTATTGGTCCCTCACCCCAAAGCACCTTGGCCGGCTTCCTGAGCGGTGCGGCCTTCAACGGTGTCGTCACCGCCTCCGCCCCCGTAACCGGCATAAGCACACTTACTCAGGATGCAGCTGTCGGTGACATCGTCCGCTGGGTTACCCTGGATGAGCTGCGCAGCAAAGTCGGCTGTCAGGGGGCGCCGCTAAAGATAGTGAACAATGAACTGCCGTATGGGGCTGTAGGCGCACCGTACCCTTCGACGACAGCAAATGCGATGCTCACTATTTCAGTGGATGGTGGAGCAACACCGGGGGTCTTTAGGTGGTGTATAGAGGCGACATCCGCGACGGCGCTTCCCTCCGGGCTGAGCTTCACCGGCACGGCGCCTCCGGCTGCTCCCGTAGCAGCGCCTGGCGTTCCGGTTCAGGTAACCACGGCCAATAGCTGTAACGGAGTTAATAATCCGCTGCCAAAAGCAAGTTGGTTTTCCTCAGCAAATTTATCGATCTTCGGCACCCCATTGACCGCCTCACAAGGTTCCTACGGTTTTACCGTCTATGTTCGCGACAATAGCGACGCAACCGGTTCAAATGACAACATCGCCTCGAAACCGTTCGTGCTTACCATCAATCCGCAGTAGCAGGGGGAAGTATATCGTGGCCATTTCCTTACTTACATGTAACCGGCGCGGCTTGGCACTCATTTATATTGTGTTTATATTCATCTTTGTCGCGACGCTGGCCACCGCCGGTCTGAAGATGTACAGCTCAATCGTTACCCGGGGGAATATCAACGATACCAAGAGTGGGTTGGAAAGCCAGGTTCAGATGATAACGGCCTGGGCTGTTAAAAACGGGCGGTTACCCGCTAACGCCGACTTGATCACTATCTTCGGATCCCTACCGCTTGATGCGTGGGGCAATAGTGTGGTCTACAAATACACCGACTCCGGCATGATAGCAGCAGACCCTACAACCGGCAATAGCATCTGCGGCAGGACATCAACTCCCATCTATTACAGCAGCAACACCAACTACGTGGCCTTTGCGCTTCTGAGCGCCGGTGGCACTCCCAACCCTCTAACACAATGGCCCACTCTCCCCGCTGCCGCCAACACTCCGCTGGTCATAACACAGGGAGACATAACCCGGATAGTGACGCTGAACGAGTTGCAGGCGCGTGCCGGATGTTCCGGAGCAAACCTTGGCTATCTCAGGATCGTGAACAATGAACTTCCGAGCGTCTGCGCCGGCAGCAGCACCTATCCTGGCGTCGTGTATGGCAACGGAGGAGTTCCACCATACACTTGGTCGTTGGTGTCGCCGCCAAGCTGGCTTTCGATTAACTCATCAACCGGCGTACTCTCGCCAAATCCAACCATCACTTCTACAGCAAATAATAATCCGGGCTATCCGGTTACTATCCAGCTTGTGGACAGCCAATCCACCACTGTACAGCGAACCTATAACCTCGTTGTATCCAATACAGGGACATGTGGCAGCGGCAATAGCAGCGGCGGCGACCTGGGCAACCTGGCCTCGCCTCCAATCAATACCGCCGCAACTGGCACTCCGGATGCCAACGGCAATTCAACAACTTCGGCCCTGTTTGCTCAGAGCATTGTCACCCCCAATAATTCGATCCAGGTGACAAACAATCAGATAAATTTCGGCTACAATGCCGGTAATGGCTCGGCCTGTGTCTAGTTCCCGTACAACTTCCCCCTGTACGGCAAGACTATGCGTGCCTACTGGAACTTCATATTCACTAACAATGACACATCCTCGGACAGCACCACCAATGGCGACGGGTACACCTTTACCCTGATGCAGGGAAGCAATCCCGTCACGTACTGTGGTACCGGATCGACCTACAATGCGGTCTCAAATCCTTACTTCGATTGTCAATACAGTGGCCATTTCGGAGAATTCATGGCCTACTGCGGGCTCCCAGGCCAGAGCGTGGCAGTTGAATTCGATATTTATCCAAATTACGGTACACAAACTCGAAACGATCCCTCAAATAACTACAATCATATTGCAATTGTGAAAGCCATCAGCGAACATAACGGCCCGACATATGCCGGTACTTACGGCGAAAACAGCCACAATTTTGGAGGCAACCCTGCATGTAGTTTGACTGTTAATCCTCCCTCTCCGACATGCAACGGAACATGCAGCGGCTTATGTACGGGAACCTGCAACGGCTCAGCAATTAACAACAGCGCCTGCGCTGGAACGTGTATCGGTAGTTGCTCCGGCACCAATACCTGCACCTGGACCGGTTTGGCAAGCAACGGGAATTGTAGCGGTAATAATACCTGTTTTGGAACCTGCGATGACAATCCAACTGCAAACGGTGGCACAACGTGTGCCGGCACCTGCTACGGAGCCTGTACTGGCGCTAATTATGACTCGATTGGCTCCTGCGGAGGAGCTGCGTGCTTCTACAACACTTTTGGCAACAATAATTTTCCTATTCCACATATCAATGCGGCAACATGGCTCGAGGATAATACAACTCATAATGCTCGGGTCGAGATTCATACGCGCTGCAATCTCGGCTGCAGTACCTGCGATACCACGACGACCTCATGTTCACCCACGCCGGCAGCGCCCGGAAAGGCCTTGGTAAAAGTATGGATTGACAAAAACAATAACATCATCAACAGCGATGAACCTTCAACACCTGATGTCTCCTACTGTCTCGATCTCCCCGCCGCCATGAACCTAGTAAAAATGGGGTTTACACAAGGTACCGGTGCATCCGTGCAAATGGGGACTCTAACGAACCTGAACGCCAACTTTTTCGGGTCATGCCCGCTGCCGAGTATTGCTGCTTCTCCGCTCATACCAAACGGATACAGGACAGGTTCTTCATTTCCTACGACGACATTCTCCGCAAGCGGCGGCACGGCTCCATATTCTAACTGGGTCTTTCAGGGGACAACGCCAACTGGTACAAGCGTTGCCAGCGCCGCTACTTTTGCCACGACCCCTAAAATAACCGGCGGCACACTTAATACTAATGGAAGTTACAACTTTGCAGTTTCCGTGGCGGACTCCTGTTCAATCGACGGCGGCACGAACTGCAACAAGATCGCACAAACCAAGTTTTATGCTGTTAACGTATGTCCGGCTCTATCCATAACAACAACATCGCCGCTACCGAACGGCCATGTAGGAAACTCTTATTCAAAAACTATAGTCTCAAGCGGCGGCACTGCCCCGATTACCTGGACTGCCACCGGTTTGCCAACAGGTTTAAGCTTAAACTCATCTACCGGTGTAATTAGCGGAACTCCGACTGCGACGGGTACATCGAATGTTACCATTACAGCAACAGACACTTGTGGTAGCACTGTTGCAGTAGCTAAAATATTTTCATTGCAAATATGATACGTTAACTTTTTTATGGTCCGTGAGTGGTTTATATGTTAGGGAGTAACCTTATACTAGGGCGGGTCGGCGAATAGCTTCAGCTTGCGAGCAGCGCTAAATATGTGGTGAACACAATGCTGAAATATTTTTTCCTGATACTTTTTATCGCCGGCATGGTGTTTGGGTATCTAATGCTGAGCGTTCCGCCGGATACTTCCTATGACGAAACGCTCACGCGGGTTTGGCACAGTTTTTCGGTCATTTTCATCTGTGCGGCCGGCGGTTTGTATTGTGTGCACCGGATTTCAAGGTAACTTTCTCCAGAAAGCTATGCCGTTTAAAAGCAGCCAGAATCAAAGTCCTTTGGTAAAAATATCCATATAATGCCTTATCAACTCTCCATCGCGTTCCGGTGAATGGTTTATGAACTTCTCCGTCGCCAGCGTGCTGAGAAAATAATAATTAACCATCCCGGCCATTGCCAATGCCGTGTCTTCAGGATTCAGCTCCTCTCTGAAATGTTTTTTATTAATCCCTTCTTTAACTATATCGATCAGTATATGCAGCGCTTTATCTATCGTCGGCTGGACAATGCTGCCGAAATAGCGGGTCGGATTGGTCAGCTCGCTGGTATAAAAGCGGAGCAGATATGGGTAGTCGCGATGGCGCTGAATCGACCACCGGATGTACTCCTCGATCTTTTCCAGCGGTTCGGTCTCTTTATTTTTAATCAAATCCATATATTCGAAACAGGAAAACTGTTCCGTCAGCACGGAAGCGTACAGCCCCTCCTTCCCTTCAAAATAATATGAAATCATCGAGATGCTGACACCGGCAGCGGTAGAAAGCTCTCTGATGCTTACCCCATGCAGGCCACGTTCGGCAAAAAGACGAGTGGCGGTTGCCATTAATTTGGTTTTGAAATCTTTTTTGTCCATATCTTGTCCTGTCTAACGGTTGTCTGAATGCCTCGCGCACGAAAATATCAGAAATATCTTCGGTTGAGTATTTTATCTAATAAAACAGTTGAATTTTTCCCGGCTTTATGACTATTATATATCAAACGTTCGTTAGAATGTAGATTAATAAGGAGGTAGTTATGTACTGCCCAACATGCAAAACACTTGAGCATTCAGATGTTCATTTCAAAACTGAGGCTTTTGAGGAAGAGTTGGACAAATGTTCGGCGTGCGGAACGGTCTGGTCGATTAATCACGGCACTGTTGAAATTGTCACCGATACTCAGGAAAAATCATTTTTATCGGCCTTGACGGAAAATGTTGAATGCGATGATTACAACATCAGCTTTGCCGGTCACTAAAGAAGAACTGCGGGTCACGACACCAAACCGCGCAGGAGCGCAAGATTGACGCTGTCCATCTCGTCGTTGTCCCCTTTGGGGGTTTCCAGGATTTTCGGTACCTTGGCAAAGCGCGGATCATTCAGGATAAAACGGAACGGGTTCAGCCCAAGCGCCCCCTGCCCTATATGTTCGTGCCGGTCGACTCTTGAGCCCAGCCCTTTTTTGGAGTCGTTGAGATGGAAGCAGTGCAGCCGGTCCAGGCCGATGATGCGGTCGAACTGTGCCATCGTGTCACGATAGCCGTCTTCCGTGGCGGTATCGTAACCGGCGGCGAAGGTATGGCAGGTGTCGAAGCAGACCCCGAACTTTTCCGGAAAACGTGAACCGCCGATAATCGCCCCCAGCTCTTCAAACGTCCTGCCCAGATTGCTCCCTTGACCGGCTGTAGTTTCGATCAATACCCGCCCCTCAAACTGGGGAACTTCGCTGAAAAGCTGGTCGAAGGCCTCAATGACCCGTGACAATCCGGCCTGCGGAGAATCTGCCAGATGTGAACCGGGGTGCATGACGACCTTGGCAATGCCGAGACGGGCGCAGGTTTCCAGCTCATCGCGGAATGCCGCAAGGCTCTTGTCACGCGTTTCACCGGGCGGAGAGGCCAGGTTGATCAGGTAGATATCGTGGGAGACCACCTCATGCAGACCGGAAGCGGCAAATTTACTGCGAAACAGGGCGGCATCGGCCTCGCTGACCGGCTTGCCCCGCCACTGATTGGAGTTGCGCGTGAATATCTGCACGACATTGCAGCCGGCGGCAACAGCCCGGTCGATGGCCAGGTGCAGCCCTCCCGAGATGGACATATGGGCGCCAAGATAGTCACTCATCGTGAAACCTCCGTCAGGTCGCAATAATTCCCGTAAAAATGCACATCCACCTCATCGCCGGCGGCAAAATGGCTACTCTCGGCCGGCAGGACGGCAAGCGCCTGGGCATCAACCATGGTCTTCAGAATTGCTGTCTGCTGATTGCCGGCCGAACCGGCAAACCAGCGTCCCCCATCATTTTCAAGCAGCAGACGGACGATCTGGACCTTCCCCGGCTTCTTCAGTAATTTCTCCCGCAGAACCGCCTTGAACAACGGCCGCAGAACCTGCCTGTGCCCCAGCATCTTCAGCAGCGCCGGGCGGACAAACTCCTCGAATGTAATCATGGTTGAAACCGGATTCCCTGGGAGTGAAAACACCGGCGTTGCCCCATGCATTGCAAATGCGGTCGGCCCCCCCGGTTTGACACCGACTTTCCAGAAAAGCTGCCTTGCTCCCAGTTCATCCAGTACACCTCGCACCAGGTCACGATCTCCGGCCGAAACTCCGGCCGAGGTAAGCAGAACGTCAGCCTTCAATCCTTCCCGCAGTTTTTCCAGGTGACTCTCCCGGTTATCACGGGCGATGCCTAGGATACGGGGAATACAGCCTGTTTCGATAACGGCGGCGGCCAGCGACAGCGCATTGCTGTTAACGATCTCTCCCGGCCCGGGAGTTCTTCCGAGTTCGATCAGTTCGTCCCCGGTGGAGAGAATCGCAACAACCGGACGACGATGGATCGGCACCGCTGCCTTGCCGAAGGTTGCCAGAATATTTACTTCCGGCGGCCTTACAATCGCTCCCGCACGTACAAAGAAGGTGCCCGACATAACATCTTCGCCACGCAGACGGATATGTTGTCCCTTTGTGACAGGCTGCAGCAGTGTCACCTCCTGCTGGCCATCGTCGGTCTCCTCAACCGGCACGACCGCGTCACATCCGGACGGTGTTGGCGCTCCGGTCATGATCCGCACGGCACATCCGGGATTGACCTCGATGCCGTCCCCCTTGGCGCCGGCAGGCAGATAGCCTGTCACCTTCAGTTTACAGGATGTCTGACCGCAATCGGCACTGCGAACCGCATAGCCGTCCATGGCGGAATTATCCCAAAGCGGCATATCCCACGGTGCAACAATATCATGCGCCAGTACTCGTCCAACGGCGTCCAGCAGGCTGACCTGCTCGACCCCGGACGGAGTAATGTTTTCTAAGATAACCTGCCGGGCCTTTTCAAATGAAAGCATAAGGTAACTCCCTTCTATCGATACATATACCCTACAATAGCGGGAAGCTCTGAAAAACACAATACGATTGCCAATACTTTTGCGATCGGTATAATGCGGCCAGCAATAACCCGAAAAAAACAGTTATCCACTAAAAACAGTTTTTGGGATTTTTTTTGCCAGCCCCAATAAAACGAAATTAAGTAGGGGCGAAGCAAGTTTCATCTGCTTCGCCCGCCTTTGATCTCCGTGGCAAAAGGGCGAAGCAGGTTAGGCTTTTGCATCGCCCCTACATGGATAAACGGTATATCAGCAATTGCTATATCTCTAAAGGAGCAAACCCGATGCCAGACACCGCACACCATAAGCATTTCCCGCTTTTCGACAGCCATTTCCATATTATCGACCGGCGGTTTCCATTAATCCCCAATAACGGCTATCTGCCGGACGATCTGACCTGCAGCGATTATTTGGCGCAGATTTCTTCCTACGATCTGCGGGGCGGCGCAATCGTCTCCGGTTCGTTCCAGGCTTTTGACCAGAGCTATCTGCTGGATGCCCTGAGTAATCTCGGCCCCGGCTTTGTCGGGGTAACCCAGCTGCCGGCGGCTGCCACCGATGAAGAGATTCTGGAGCTGGACAGGGCCGGGGTGCGGGCGGTGCGCTTCAACCTGAAACGGGGCGGTTCGGAGGACGTGCGTCATCTGGATACGATGGCGCGGCGGATATATGATTTGGCCGGCTGGCATCTGGAGCTGTATGTGGATTCGCGGGAGCTGGATGGCTTGTTTGCAACGCTGGCAGCTCTTCCGGCGGTCAGCATCGATCATCTGGGACTGTCAAGGGACGGTTTCGGTACGGTGCTGAAACTTGCAGAACGCGGTGTTCGCGTCAAAGCCACCGGTTTCGGCAGAGTCGATTTCGACGTACCGGCCGCACTTACGCAGCTCCATGCCGCCAATCCGAAGGCTCTGATGTTCGGCACGGACCTCCCCTCCACACGTGCGCCAAGGCCATACACGGATGAAGATTTTCTGCTGGTGGCCAGGACGCTGGGGAACGAAGCGGCACGAGGGGTGTTTTATGATAATGCTGCGGAGTTCTATCGGGTTTGCGGACAAAGCGAGTCAGTAATTTTAGGTTAAAATCTGCGTAAATCCGCTCAATCTGCGTCATCTGCGTTCTATTGCAGCTCAGTTCTAATTTTCAACCGAAGACATGGATTGCAAAAAGTCCTTCAATTCCTTTCTGAAGGCAATAAGGTTCTCTTTTTCTTTGCCAAAAGCTTCATTGATATGGTCGGTAACCTCAGAATGAAGCCGGAGCAGTTTTTTACGATCCCCCGCTGATCTCCTCAGCTTTTTTGTATATTCCTCTACCGAAGCGGTGCTGTTGTCGGTGACAATCTCTCTCGATATACTCTTCTCCTCAGCAGCAGGTTCCGTAAAGTGTGGAGGAATCTTCTCCTCAACAACAGGTTCCGAAAAGTGTGGAGAAACCATAATGTCAAAGAACCCGTTAAGAATCGTCGGGTCAAAATATTTTCTTTCCGATTTCAATATCTTCAAGGCCTCTTCGGGAGTGGAAGCGATCCTGTAAGGCCTGTTCATAGTCAAGGCACAGTATATATCGCATATCGACACCAACATGGCATGCTTTGGTATGCCGTGCTCGCTAAGCCCTCTCGGGTAGCCGCTGCCGTCGAGGCGTTCATGATGACTCAAGGCGATATCAAGCGGTATCCTTTCCGTAATCATAACTTCGGAAAGCATGTCGTAACTATGTCGAGGATGAAGCTTTACTCTATGATACTCACTCTCGGAAAGAACATCGGTTTTCTCGGTAATATTGCTTGCGATTTGCAGCATGCCGATATCGTGCAGCATCGCACCGACACCGATGTCTATCACTTCATTACGCCCGGCGTTAAACAGTTTTTCAGACAAAAACATCGATAAGACCGTAACTTGAGCTGTGTGTATAACCAGGTATTTCTCATAACTCTGTTCAAGTTTGTAAAAATGACCGGTCAACTCTTCCCTATCTGCAAATTCAAAAGAGATCCGCTTCAATATGGCACGGCATTTATGAAATGCCGCCACCTTTTTGGGATTTTTGAAAACCTCATTAATGCAGTCGATAATTACATGGCTGAAAATAAGATTCTTTGAATGCGGCGGCACAGTTTCACTGGAGAGAATATTATCCAGATTTTTTTCAATATACGCCTCGACCAATTCCCAATTGGCGTTGTTAATATATACAAATTCCGTCCCGTTCTCTCGCAGTCGTTCCAGATTATTTTCGGAAAGTTCCGTAGCCTCGGGTTTGTAGAGAGTAAAACCTTTATCGTTTTTTACGTACAACTCAACCTTGGGAAAGGTTTTTGGATCAATGGAATCCAGAACTATGGGTGAGTATTTTAGTAACATAAGAATCCTTTGCCAAAAAAAACGGACGGCCAGACTTTCCGACGGTTTTCCCCAATCTGTTACAGATACTTCCCGACAATCGGCGCCAGTTTCTGTCTGGTCGCTTCAGGAATGAAGGAGCGGTCGGTAATCACGGCATACTGCATGGCGCTGCCGCAGGAGCAGATCCGCTCGGTGGCGATTTCCGCCACCGCATGACGGATGATATTCTTGGCCATCGCCACATTCTGATGGATTATCTGAATAATCGCTTCCACGGTGACATCCTCGTGCGAGTCATGCCAGCAGTCATAATCGGTTGAGAGCGCGATGATGCCGTAGCAGATCTCGGCCTCGCGGGCCAGCTTGGCTTCGGTCAGGTTCGTCATGCCGATAACCGAGGCCCCCAGTGCCAGATATGAAAATGATTCGGCACGGGTCGAAAATGCCGGTCCTTCCATACAGAGGTACGTACCCCCCTTATGCGTTGTTGCTCCGGCTTTCTGGGCGGCAGCGAAGAGCGTGCCCGATAGATCGCCGCAGACCGGATCGGCAAAGCCGACATGGGCTACAATCCCGTCGCCGAAAAAGGTATCCTTCCTGACCCCTTTGGTGCGATCGATAAACTGATCCGGTATCACGATATGCCCCGGCGCGATGGCATCCTTGAGACTGCCCACCGCGGAGACGGAGATAATCCGCTCCACGCCGAGCTTTTTCATGCCGTAGATATTGGCGCGATAGTTGACCTCGGAGGGGAGCAGACGGTGACCGCGACCGTGACGGGGGAGAAAGACCATCTTTACCCCGTTCAAAACGCCGGTGACATACTCGTCCGAAGGAGCGCCGAATGGGGTCTCAATCGTAATCCGTTCAATCTGCTCCAACCCCTCCATGTCATACAGTCCACTGCCGCCAATAACGCCGATTGCTGTTTCAGTCATGCAGTTAATTCCTCTCACTCTGATCTGTTATTGTAACACAACTCCCTCATCTCTCATCCTTTATCACCTATATACCAGAGATAAGCGTTATCGTGAAGTCTATTCATTTGACAAAATGCCCTGCATCACCGTAAAGTTGCCGGCACCGGAACCTCTATGATCAATATCGACAAACTCAAACAAAAGTTCAAAAATATCATGTCGCTGGATGCCCATCCCGGCCATATATCCGTCGGCTTTGCGGTGGGCGTTTTTATCAGCTTCACCCCGTTTTTCGGCTTACATACACCTCTGGCCATCGCCTTGGCCTTTATCTTCCGTCTCAACAAAGTAACCTGCATCACCGGGGCCTGGATCAATACACCGCTGACGATAGTGCCGGTCCTGGTGGCCAGCTACAACCTGGGAAGGTTTCTGCGGGGCAAGCCGGCCAAAGCGCTCACCTTTCACAGCCTTGACTGGCACAGTCTTCAACCTTACGCCAAATCGATCCTGCTCGGAAGTTCCATCATCGGTTTTATTGCCGCCGTGGCATCCTACTTTATCTGCTACTGGCTGGTAACGTTTTTCAGGCGCAAGGATGCCGCCCTGAAGGAGATGACGCGAGAGATGGAAGAAGTTGGGGAAGAGCTGGATTAGTTAAAATTGCCGTATTCCCTGGCACGGGAGTACAGGGCGATGGAGAGCGCCAGACACACAATTGGAAACATAAAGGCCGTCTGAAGAGCTCCCGCGGGAATGTTGCCTGCCGTACCGCCATACGCCCCCACAATGATCCCCATGACCTGCTGCGTCACCGCCGCCCCCATCAATACATAAAAATTAAGCGACGTCAGTGCCGTACCGACAATGCCGACCGGAAACATCGAGCGGATTATCGGATAAATCATCACTCCGCTGGATACAGCCAGCCCGATGACAAAGAACACTCCCGCCAGCAGCGGCTGCGGTAGGGCTTCCGCCCATCCCAGAAAGGCGGTCATTAACAGCAGCAGCGCCAATTGCCCCACCAGAAGAGTTCTCTTGTAGGACTTGAAGAAACGCCGGGCAATGACATCGATGAACGAGCTACCGACGATAAACCCGAATGAGGTGAACATCAGCATGCTGCCGGTAGCCTCACGGGAGAGATGCAGCACCTCCATCAGATACGGCCCTCCCCACAATGCCTGCAGCGCCAGGTAATTGCCATACCAGGAAAAGGAGAGAACGCCCAGAAGCCAGAAATCCCGAGTTCCGAAAATATCGCTCCAGGCGTCAATCATCGTAGTTTTTGGATTCGGTCCTGCCTCTTCTTGAGCAATGCATCTATCAGGCTTGTCCTGCACTCTGCTGAAGACCAGCAGCGTTATAAGCGCCTGCACGGCGCCAACAGTAAGAAAGGAGTTCCGCCAGCCGAAGGCCCCGACAGCCAGCGCCAGAGGCGCCGTTGCAGCAAGATTGCCGATATTTCCAAGCGCCACCATGAAGCCTGATACGCGCCCGAACTCCTTCTTGTCGAACCAGTGGCTGAAGAGCGTAAAGGTTGCCATCAACACAGAGGCGGTTCCGATGCCGATCAACATCCTGGCGATCATCGCAACAGCAAGCGTATCGGCCTGGGAAAACAGAATACCGCCACATGTGGTCAGAACTCCGCAGCCGCTTATAACCAGCCGGCTGCCCAGTCGATCTATCATCGGTCCCAGAGGCAGCTGGGCAGCGGCGTAGGTGTAGAACATCACTCCCGAGAGAGTCCCTAACTGCTCCGGCGTCAAATGGAGTTCGCGCGAGATATCACCGGCCACCACCGCCAATGAAACACGATAAAAATAGACGAGAATATACATCAACGCCAGGGTGGCAAAAATTGTCCAGCGTTTGCGATTTTGTGAAGGGGAGCTGCTCATGCGGATTCCGATCCCCCCGCCCCTTGCTGCGGGAGGGGGTTATTCCAATTCCAAATCAAAGCGCTATCATCGTTGGCTCGCCTTCGGCACCGGGGCGTACCGTTTACGCCTTTTTCAGCGTGAACGAAAACATCGTTCCTCTACCCGGTTCGCTTGTTACGGCAACATCGCCGCCATGCAGCTGCACGATATGTTTCACAATAGCCAGTCCGAGTCCTGTCCCCCCCTGCTCGCGGGTCCGCGCCTCATCCACCCGGTAGAAGCGTTCAAAGATGCGCGGCAGGTCCTTGTAGGGGATGCCGATACCGCTGTCCGCTACCGACACCCTGACACATTCGCCGATATCTTCGGTAAACAAGCGGACCGAACCGCCGTCAGGGGTGTATTTGATCGCGTTTTCGAGCAGATTGACCACTACCTGTTCGAGACGTCCCTGATCAGCCATTATTCGCGGTAACACGCCGCCGACAGCTTCATTGATAATGACAATGTTCTTTTGCACGGCCCGCTCCTGCAGCAGCATGCAGGCCTTGGCTATCGTCCCCGAAACGTCAATCGGATTGAGTTCAAGAAGCGCCTCTTTTGTCTCAAGGCTCGACAGCGTAAGAATGTCGTTTATCAGGTTGGTCAGTCGCTCGGAATGGCTGGCGATGATTTCCACAAAGCGAACGGCGCGGGCCGGGTCGGACTCCAAAGCGCCGTCCAGCAGAGTTTCGGCATACCCCTTGATGATTGTTACCGGTGTCCGTAGTTCATGTGAGACATTGGCAACAAAGTCCCTGCGCATATTTTCGACCTTCTTCAGGTCGCTGATATCGTGGAAAACCGCGACGACTCCCTGCCTGATGCCATCAACTTTCAGCGGTACCCAATGCGTGAAAAGAGTAATGTCTTTCGGCTGGATCGCAATTTCACGTACCAGCTCGTCGGTATCCGGCTTGCCAAGATCGTTGAAAGCCTCCAGCAGATCGGGGTGGCGGGATATTTCCACCAGCTTTTTGCCTTCTACGTCGCCGACAATGGCAAAAAGCCGCCGGAAGGCGGGGTTAACCAGGGTAATAACACCATTGGGAGCCGTCACCATGACCCCTTCGCCCATGCTGCGCAGGATGGTGTCCAGACGCTGTTTGTCGGCTGAAAGACGCTGCACCTGATCTTCTATCCGCTCCGACATGTCATTCAGCACCCTGGCCAGCATCCCGATCTCATCGTTAGAGACAACCGGAATCCTGGCTTTGCTCTTCCCGTAGCCGATACGGGCAGCGGCATCTGCCATGTCACGGAGTGGCTTGGTCGTCAGATTGGAGAGAACATAACTGAGCAGGAGCGCGATCAGTATGGTTGCCAGCGTTGCTCCGCCGACCACGCCATGCAGGCTGTTCCGGGCGGAGGTCAGATATTCCAGAGGCATCGCCAGACGAATGATGCCGCCTCTGCTGCCGCTGCCGTACATCGTGGCCGAGTAGAGCATCGAGGTTCGCAGCGTATCCGAATATCGGAGAGCACTGCCGCTCCCGTTCTTGAGCGCTTCCTGTACCTCGGGGCGTTGCAGATGATTCTCCAGCTGTGCCAAATGTACCTGTCCCACATCCGAATCGCCAATAACCGCGCCGTTCGGTGCGATCAGCGTAACCCGCGCTTTGGTAACAGCTCCGATCAACTCGGCAAGCTGTTGCGGCGCTGTCACCTGTTTGTCACCGTTAACCAGAAGGCGCGCCAACTGTGCCTGGGCGGCCAGATTGACCCGGCTCTCCTCTATCATCGCTTTTTGCAGGGTATGATTGAAATATAGGTAGAAACTTCCGGTAATCAGCGCGATCAGGAAGATGTAGGAAAGCACCAGTTTGGTTCGAAATCCCACTGTTACACCTCGATCTTGTAGCCGAAGCCACGAACGGTTTTTATGATATCGCCCGGCGCTCCCAGCTTGCCGCGCAAACGCGTCACATGCGTATCGACGGTTCTGGTATCACCGGCATTGTTGTAACTCCATACCTTCTGCAACAGCTTTTCACGGCTATGTACGTGTCCTTTTTTCTCCGCCAGATAGAGCAGCAGTTTGAACTCGGTACTGGTCAAATCGACCTCGGCACCGGCGCTCATGACGGTATGGCGCTGCTTGTCGATAACGATGTCGCCGATAGAAAAGAGTTGCGCCGCCGGGATCTGTTCTTCATGCTCGAAGCGTCTCATGACCGCTTTAACCCGCAAAGCGACTTCGCGCATCGAAAACGGCTTGACGATATAGTCATCGGCCCCGACCTCGAACCCGACAACGCGATCGATTTCGTCCCCCTTTGCCGTTATCATGATGATCGGGATATTGGCGGTATGCGGATCCTTGCGGAGCGCCTTACAGACCTCCGTCCCCAACAACCCGGGCAGCATCAGGTCCAGAAGGATCAGGTCCGGCAGATCCGCAACGGCTCGTTCGAGACCCAGCTTGCCGTCATGAACACAGATAGCGGCATACCCCTCCTTCTCAAGATTGAATGCCAGCAACTCCGCCAGATCTTTTTCGTCCTCGATAATCAGCACTTTTTTCATGTCATGCTCCTGCCGGTTTAAATGAGTCCGCTACCAGTTTGTTTATTTGTAACATACAATTGTTACAATAATGTTGCAGACGTATAAAGATTTTGTAGAAACTGCATCCAGGCGGGCTTTTCGTCAACCCTTAATAAACAGGATAGAGCGTTAACCAAAATGTTTTCCGCCAAAATCCGCAGAAAACATTTTGTAACTTACTATAGAATTCACAAAAGTTTTATCTGATCTCCACGTGATTGTAATAATGATCGTATATATTGGGGGGAAAATAAAGGAGGAATGTGGCGATGAAAATCAGACTCAATGAAGACGAATTGCAACTTATTCCATTTCTAATTCAAGTATGATATAAATGTCTCATTCTCTTTATCCGGAGGTGAGTCATGGCACGTAG
>CAIYDX010000199.1 GCA_903925005.1 uncultured Geobacteraceae bacterium | reverse complement strand
TCAAAGATCGTAATGCAGGCAAAGCCGATACTGGAACAACTAAACAACGTACTTAGATTTGCCGCAGGAACTCAACTTAGAAGAACCCTCTACGGCGGGATTGCTACACCCCAACCTTTGTCTTGGGGATAGAAGCGAAAATTTTTAAGGCAATTCACAGGCTTCATGATGAAGTGACCGCAAACGTATAATCTTCGTCACAACCCAGAATTTTATAGCCCACTCACGGCCAATCGGAGCGGGCTTTCCCGCATCTAATCTCCGGTCAGTTTAGCTGGCAGTTTCGGCCCTTTTTCATTTCTGTGATATACTGAGCCTTAACAGGAGTGACCAGATGAAAATCTTTATCAGCGGCGGAACCGGTTTTGTCGGCGGACATGTCTGTCGTGCCCTCCGTGAGCAGGGGCACGAACTGCGGCTGCTTGTTCACCGCAGGAGCGGCCCGGCAGTGAGCGGCATCGAATCTATTGAAGGTGACGTCACCCGTCTGGAGAGTTTTGCCACGGGCATGACCGGCTGCGATGCCGTCATCAACCTGGTCGGAGTAATCCGCGAGTTTCCTTCAAAAGGGCTCACCTTTCAGAAGCTTCATGTTCAGGCCACGACAAACATGCTGGCGGCCGCTGCCGGGAATGGCATCAGCCGCTATCTGCAGATGTCGGCTCTGGGAACCAGACCGAATGCGGTCTCGGCTTATCACCAGACCAAATGGCAGGCTGAAGAGCTGGTACGGGAAAGCGGGCTCAAGTGGACCATTTTTCGCCCGGCACTGATCTTCGGACCGCACGATGCGTTTATAAATATGCTGGCGGCACAGTTGCGGCTTGCCCCGGTCATGCCGGTTATCGGCAGCGGCGCTTACCGATTGCAGCCTGTCCATGCCGATGATGTTGCCCGCTGTTTTGCTGCGGCTTTGAAGATGCCTGAAACGATCGGTCAGACATACCCATTATGCGGTAACGACCGCCTGAGCTACGAAGAACTTATCGATATGGTCGCCGTAGCCATGGGGCGGGCATCACCATGGAAACCGCATATCCCGCTCGCTCTGATGAAGGTTATTATCACATATTTGCAGAAGATTCCGCAATTTCCGATCACGATGGATCAGCTGCAGATGCTGCTGGAGGAGAGTATCTGTGACGGTGAATGGCAGCATGTGTTCGGATTCAAGCCGCGAGGTTTACTCGATGGGATTACTGAATATCTGCACAAAACTTGACCAAAACCGGTATCTATAGTATAAGGCTCTAATGATTCAATTAAAATTCAGTATGATAGCAGCATATTTGATTCTCTTCTCCGCGTTGTCTTTTTCACCGGAAGCTCGCGCGAATGGGCTGCCGGAAAGCGATCTGGCTCTGCTGCATGAGCTCTCCACAAGGATTCCAACCAACCTGGAAGAACTTGTTCTGAAAAGCAGCTCATTTGAATCGGTCGAAGGCTTTGCGTCGTACTATGCAACCCGATTTGAGTGGCGTCGCACTACCTCCGGTCACCGCTACAATCCGGACAAAATGACCGGCGCCCACCAGAGCCTGCCGCTCGGCACGGTAGTAAGAGTTGTCAATCCGGTCAACAAACAGGAAGTCCACGTAACAATTACCGACCGCTGTGCTCCAAAATCATTCCACTTCATCGACCTCTCACGCGCCGCCGCCAAAAAAATCGGGCTGTGGGGCAAGGGGAAGATCAGGGTTGTAATCATCCCGCTCCTCGAAGAAAAACTGGAAGAACCGGCATAAAGCCTATATCAGATTCGTGAATTTGTTCACGAACCTGCTTCCGCACCCGCTTACCTTTTATTTCCATATCTCAAGACTGCATACATCGCAGACGCCCACAAAAAAACAGCTTGACAGACTGCAACATTTTATCTATTGATATTTATATTCATTTTCAATCTCAAACAATAACTATTACCCCAAACGAATTAAAGCTGTCTGTCACTTATTGTGGCCAAGGTTTGCATTGCCAACCTGTTGTCCGCTTCAACACAGTAAGAACATACTCAATTTGAGAATTTAAGAGAAATTATCATGGACGTGCAATCTTAGCGTCTTTGCTCTGTGCCATTTTTTTTGTTTAGTTTTTGATAATAAATATCATTTGCAACATATGCACGCGCAATCATTGCCGGAATGATTGCGCGTGGAAGTAAGCTTGCCGCAGCTTAAAAACTTAGCATTTCGAATTCAACCCGCTTTTTCACTTATTTAACAGGAGGAAATCATTTATGATGCAAATTCGCAATTTCACCCATCTGGTCCGTTATGTTTCCATTCTATCGTCGCTTGCGGCACTACTCCTTACCGCCTCTGCGGCCAGTGCAGCCGCCGAGGACAACTCCGCCGCCGACACACACTACGGATGGTTCGGATTACTCGACCACCGCAGCCAGTATGGGCAGTTCTGGTTCCCGGAACCGTTTCGGATGGATGAAACCGATGTTGACAACGAAGTGCGCTTCGACTGGATCCATCAGGCGGGACACGGCAAAGTGACCGATGATTCCCGCATCGAGATCGAGAAAGCCTTCGGGGTGACGACCTTCGAGCTGGAAATTCCGTACCACTACGAAACTGTCACGACCACCGACCCTCTCTCCGGGGCGACGAGCAAGGAACGCACCCGCGGCGTCGGCAACATTGAAATCAGCGTGCGCCGCCCAATCTACCAGTTCGTCTCCAGCAACAGCTTCTTCGACAACACTGTCGGAGTGGGCCTGGAACTCGGCCTCCCTACCAACTCACCGGTCAGCCAGAACACAGAGGGAGTCGCTAAAGTATTCGATGCTCTGAGACTAGGCGAGCACTTCAGTCTTCAGACCATGGGAGGTTTTTCCCTGCTGATGGGACCCGGAGATGCGGGAGGCACTCAGACTTTCGAATACGGCGTGGTTGCCGGCTACAATATCGCCCGCAAGGACCTGGCTTTGCCTCACATCGAGCAGCTCATTCCGATCCTGGAACTGAAGGGGGAGACGGGCCTCAAGGGAGAAAATGCCGGCCAGAACAACCTCACCGGAACCATAGGGCTGCGCGCCAACTTCGACGCAATAGGCTCACTGCAGCCCCGAATCGGCATCGGCTATGTTTTCCCCATCGACAAGGCGGCAAGCAACGATTTCAAATGGGGCATTGTCACCAGCATTGTGTTTGAGTATTAATATAGTGCAACCCCATTCACAACTTTCAACGAGGAGTTATCGATGAAATTGAACCGACGGCAATTCGTGATCCTGAGCGCCGGGCTGCTAGCCGGCTGCGCCATGACGAAAACCGGCATCAACAGCCAGGCCTCCGCTACCGGTGAAAGGACAATCGACGCCGGGCCGGCCGACGCCTTTCGGGAAGAAGGGGTATACGACCGCTTCCGCAACCAAGGGTTCTTCCTCATCCGCCGGGACGGGCGACTTCTCGCTCTTTCCAGCAGTTGCACGCACCGCAGTTGCACCCTGAGCGCCGGGCCGGACCGCACCTTCATTTGCCCCTGCCACGGTTCAACCTTCGATGCAAAGGGCGCGGTGACCAAGGGGCCGGCGCAGAAGGACTTGCCACTGCTGCCCATCCGGATTGACGACAGGGGGCGGGTCCTTGTTCAGGTCTTTGGCACTGACTAATTTTAGAAATTGCTGCATCACAATGGCCTCCTTCATCGGAGCTCTTTGTGCGTATGCCCAACGGCGAAAGATTTAATTTCTTGTAATATATCAAAAAGAGAGTTAACGGCCATAATGCCATGTGTTATACAGGAACCGAAAGTTCACAAGACGGAGCGGAATCATGAAAGGCACACTGCATATCATCCAGAATGACCCTGAAGTGCCTCCCGGCAACCTGATCGAGCACCTTCCCATTCCCCATGTAGTGCATCACCCGTACCGTGACGGCCACCTCCCGTCGCCGGAGCAGATAGCCGCCTTGATCGTCCTTGGCGGCGCGATGGGAGCAAACGACGACCTCAAACACCCTTTTCTCACCGGACTGAAAGATCTTATTCGCACGGCGGTTTCCGCCCGAATTCCTTACCTCGGGATCTGCCTAGGAGGACAACTGCTGGCGGCTTCCATGGGAGCTCAAGTTGTTTCCAATCGTTGGGAAGAACGCGGGACTTTAACCGTTTCCCTGAGAAATGAGGGAAAGGAGGATCATCTGTTTAACGGCATTCTACAAGAATTTTCTACCTTCCAGTGGCACAATGACAGTTTTGACATTTCCGAAGGTGCTGTATTACTGGCCTCTTCTGCGGCATGTCCCCACCAGGCCTTTCGTATAGGGGATTCTGCATGGGGGGTGCAGTTCCACCCGGAGGTCACGGAAGAAATAATCAGGGACTGGTGCTCGTTGAAGCGCTCCATGTCGCTACATGCCGAGGAGCTTCTTGCCTCATTCAGGGCCGAGTCCGGAAGTTATCATGCTACGGCGGCGCGGCTTATGAAAAATTTTCTGTCGTCGGCAAAGCTGTTGCCGTAACACCTAAAGTTGCTGTTCAGATCACTTTACAGTACGACAACAAATGATATAGAATTTAAGCATCGATAGTCAGCATTATTGCTCAATTCAATTATATTTATCAAATGGTGTGACTTAAATGAAATGCATGAAAAGCAACATCGGACTAACCGGCAATCTCTGGCTAAACAGGGCTGATAACAAATTTCTTGGGGGAGACAGAATCAATCTCCTGGAAAAAATCGATGAACTCGGATTAATCACCAAGGCCGCCAAAGAGGTTGGCATCAGTTATAAGACCGCCTGGGACATGGTCAATCTGATTAATAACCTTGCGGAGAAACCTCTGGTCGATCGCCTGACCGGAGGAAAAGGTGGCGGCGGCACCAGTCTCACCGCCGAGGGCAAAAAAGTAGTCACTCAATTCAAAGCTATCCAGGAAGAACACCGTAAATTTCTGGGCAACCTGGAAGACAGGCTCGGCGATACCACCAGCCTGTACCAATTTTTAAGGAGGATTTCCATGAAAGTCAGCGCACGCAACACTTTTTCAGGAACCGTGACCAACATCACCAAGGGTGCCGTCAATGCTGAAGTCACCCTCTCTCTCAAGGGCGGCGTTCCCTTGACGGCCGTCGTCACCAATGGCGCCATCGATAACCTGGGGCTCGTAACCGGCAGTGAGGCCTACGCCATCATCAAGGCCAGTTCGGTTATCATCGGTACCGATTTGCACGACGCCAAAGTCAGTGCTCGCAATGTTTTTTGCGGCACTATCACCAAGATCATTGAAGGACCGGTCAACACCGAGATTGACGTGGAGATTGGCGGCGGCAACACAGTCAGCGCCGTAATAACCCATGGCAGTTCAGAACGTCTTGAATTGAAGGTCGGCGGTCACGCCTGCGCTCTGTTCAAAGCTTCCAGCGTCATTATCGGCGTCAATTAATACGAAACAAAGGGGCATCAACGGCGCTGTTCCCTTGTCCTCTTACCTCTTCCTTCCTCACTGGATGAAATATACTATCATCCGCTTCCTCCTCAACCTGACGACAGGATTTCGATTATAAATATCTGTATCAAATTTCAGCAGTTGCTTAAATATTAACTATGTGTTATATGCTTATATATAACGATATGGCACATCTTATTATAACATACTGTAATGGCTTGTTTTATACTCATTTATAGTTTTGGCATGCAATATGTAAGTGGATATATAACGCTCGTTAAATGAGTGTCCTACAAAGATTCGCTGAGTCAATATCCGGCTCGATTCTATAAACATAAGGAGAGATAAAGATGAAGAAGATTTTATGTATGATTGCAACCACCATGATGATCCCGACATTTGCCCTGGCGGGTGACCCCGCACCGTCGGGCGCGCAGCCACAATCTGAAACCGCCGCGATAATGGTTCCTGTTCAAAGTAAGTTCAATCTCAGCATTGGCGGTTTTGTCAGGCTTGACTACGCCTACAACTCGGTGAACCTTGGCCCGGCGGGTTGGTGGTCACCCGGCTCCGGGGTCCCATCGACCGGTACCAAGGGCGCTACTCCAGCCGCCAATCAGGAGCAATCAATCTTCTCGCCAAAGGGGACACGGCTGTGGATAAAGTCGACCGGCCCGGACTATCTCGGCGGCAAAACGAGCGCGATCATAGAGGCCGATTTCAATGGAGACGCTTCCTCTGGTTCGGAAAGCCCCCAGCCCCGTCTGCGTCTCGCCAAGGCGGACATCAAATGGGATAGTTTCGAGGTTCTGTTCGGTGAAGATTGGGATATTTTCGGCCCGATGGTCGCCGCCAGTCTGGACTTTAGAAACGGTACCGTTTTTGGCACCCCGAACAGTCAGCGGGTTCCGCAGATCAGGATTACAAAGAAACTGGCTCTGAATGATGATAATTCGATCAAACTGGTGCTGGGTGTACAAGATCCAAGTCAGCAAGGCAACAATTCAAATGCTACCGCGGCCACATCCTTTACCAGTTACGGCCCCAGCGTGAACGTTGCCGGGCAGTTTTCGTTCATCAGTAAATCCATCGGGACCGCTCCGGGATTTTACGGACTTTCAATGAAACCGCTTACTCTGACGCTCTTTGGGCTTTACGGCACCGAGAAAGCTCCAAGCAACAACAATGCCGGCATTGATTCGTACGGATACGGTTTCTATACCTTCGTACCGGTAATGTCATCAAAAGATGGCAAGAGCCGTAGTGGAAGCGTCTCCTTTGAGGGACAGATATACGGTGCCGCCAATATGGCATTTAATAATGCCACATTCGGGACAGTGGTCGGCACTCCAACGGCATTAAGCGCCACGTTAGCCGCGACAGCTTCCCAGAGCCCTGCCCAGGGGTTTGGATACGCTGCGCAGATAATCGCCTATCCAACCCAGGAATTGGGGGTTACGGTAGGCTATGGCAGCCGCAACGCCAGAGACTTTGACAGTTATGCAGGGATCGCTGATTACCAGAGGTCGAACTCTTCTCTCTATGCAAATGTCGCTTACGACTTCAATGCCGCTATACGACTGGCTACTGAGTATCAGAACCTGAATACCATCTACGGCAATGCGAACGGAGTTGCCGGAGCAAAGGCCGTGGGGTCCGATAATACAATCCGCCTTGTAGCCACGTACTTCTTCTAGGCGCCGACCGGACATGACATGCCGCTACCACTTTGCGCTTTTTTTGTGATAGAACCATCTGTAATTGGAAGAATTAATGCGATAGAACAAAGTGAGAGCCTAAGAATGAATAATATAATCAAAATTGCGACTGTCCTGGTCTGTCTGTTTACTTTGACTGCGCCGGCAGTGGCAGGTGAGGTCAATCTCTCAGTCGCCGCCAGCCTGAAAGAGGTCATAAACGAACTGTCAGACCGTTTCGCCAAAAAGCATCCCGGCTTGAAGTTCGTCAAAAACAATGGCGCCTCCGGGGCACTGGCCAAACAGATTGAAAGCGGAGCGCCATGCGATATCTTCATATCCGCCAACCTGGGGTGGATGGATTATCTGAAAAACAAGAAACTGGTGGATGCCGCCGGCATCGGCACGTTTGCCTGCAACACACTGGTTTTTGCCGGTCCTCCTGGCAAGGCCTCGTCAATGCAAGATCTGCTCAAACTGGAGAGGATCGCTGTCGGCAGCCCCAAGAGCGTCCCCTCCGGTGAATATGCCATGGAGGCATTCAAAAAGTCCGGCATCGACACACAACTGAAAAGCAAACTGGTAATGGCCAAGGATGTGAGAGAATGCCTGATGTATGCCGAACGGGGTGAGGTTGACGGCGCATTTGTTTACAAGACCGACGCTCTTATGGCAAAAAAGGCAAAAATCCTCTTTATGGTTCCGCAGGAACTCTATCAGAAGGTAATTTACCCTATGGCGCTGACGATTGCCGGCGCAAAGAACAAGGAAGCCACGGCGTTTTTCGCTTATTTGCATAGTAGCGAGGCAAAGTCAGTACTCGCAAAGTATGGGTTTACCGTTCGATAGCAAAATATGTAGAGACGCAAGATTTTGCGTCTCTACATGGATGAACAAAGGCAAACTATGATCCCGTTATCCTCCACAGATTACGATGCCATCAGGCTTTCGCTCCAGGTTGCGGTCGCAGCGACACTGTTGTCGCTGCCGTTCGGTTTTGCCGTTGCCTATCTGATCACCTTTGTCAGATTCCGCGGCAAGGTGTTGCTGGAGGTGCTCGTCAATCTGCCGCTGACCCTGCCGCCGGTGGTAATAGGATATTTCCTGCTGCTGCTGCTCGGCAAGCATGGCTGGCTCGGTTCAATACTCAATGATGCGGGAATACGTCTGATCTTCACCCTAAAGGCAGCGGTCATCGCTTCAGCGGTTGTTGGATTTCCACTTCTCGTGCGCTCGCTGCGCATCGGCATGGAGGGCATAGATCAGCAGCTGATCAATGCCTCCCGAACCCTCGGAGCACGTTGGCATGATACCCTGCTGACCGTTATCCTGCCGCTCTCGGCTCCCGGCCTGTTCGCCGGGTCATCGCTGATGTTCGCCCGCAGCCTGGGAGAATTCGGCGCGACGATCATCGTGGCCGGCAATATCCCCGGCGTTACCCAGACCATTCCGCTGGCCATCTACGAGTATGCCGCCTCACCCGGCAGCGAGACGATGGCTCTTTCACTCTGCCTGGTTTCGGTGGTCATTTCAGTAGTTGTGCTTTTTCTGCATGAAATGATGGCCAGAAAAATGGCCCGGAGGGGGTGACATGCAGCTCTCAATGACAGTACAGAAAAGCTTCGGCGCCTTCACCCTCTCAACGGACGTCACCGTCAGTGGTGACCGGGTCGGCATCTTTGGCGTATCGGGGAGCGGAAAGTCGACGTTGGTAAGCATACTGGCCGGGCTGGTGGAGCCGGACAGTGGCGAGATCGAACTGGATGGCGACTGCCTGTTCAGCAGTGCTAAAGGGATCAACCTTCGCCCCGAACAGCGGCGGATAGCGATTGTCTTCCAACAGCACTGCCTGTTTCCGCACCTGAGCGTCAAAAACAATCTGCTCTACGGGTTTAAACGCTGCCCTGTAAAATTCCGAACCATCGACTTCAATACCCTGGTTGCCGTCCTGAAATTGGAGGATCTCCTCGACCGCGAAGTCACGAATCTGTCAGGCGGCGAAAAACAGCGTGTTGCTTTGGGGCGCGCCATATTGGCCAGCCCTCGCCTGCTGCTGATGGACGAGCCGCTTTCGGCGCTGGACGATGCCCTTCGCTTCCAGATCATCCCCTACCTGAAGAGTGTCAGCGAACAGTTCGGCATACCGTACCTGTTCATCTCCCATTCATTGGTCGAAATGCGCCTCATGACCGACTGTACGCTGGTTTTTGAAAAGGGGGAGATGGTTATGCAGACTACCGGCGAGCAGTTGGCCAGAAGCCGCATGGGAGACAATCCGGTCGGCTACATCAATCTGCTGAAATTGGGCCTGCCATCCGAAAAATCGGGGCTGTTCGCCTATCCTTGGGGCGGGTCGCAGCTGTTGCTTTCCGCGGGCTCGGATCGTGACGAATCCATGGCGGAGCTTTCTTCTAAAGACATCATTCTTTTCAAGCAGCATCCCGAAGCGATCAGCGCCCGTAATCTTCTTGAGTGCAGCGTCCGTTCACTATTCAGCTCGGGCAGAAAGATCGGCGTGGAACTTGACTGTACCGGCAACACACTGATTGCCGAGGTCGTTCAGGATGCGGTCGACGAACTGAACATCACGCCGGGCAGCACCCTTTATGCCGCAGTCAAGGCTTCGGCGTTCCGCCTGCTGCCGGGGTAATTAATTTATCCGCCTCATGCCGCGTCCTGCGGGGTAATCTCTGGTAACAGCCTGAAGTTTTCCCACATGCAAACATCGTCATCCACCTTGGCAACCGCCCTCACATCACCGTCCTGCGAGATGACAAAACCGATGCTGCCCGGATTGGCATCACAGTAGCGCATCATTGATCGGTGGCGCGTCCCGAAATAGCTGTAGTTGAATTTCTTGCGGGCCTCTTTCGCCGCATCACCGGTAAGAGCTTTCCTGACGGAGAGCGGCTCCTTCGCGGCGGTGATTTCCACACCGAAACCAATTACTTCAAGTGCCTGGTTCATAAGCACCAGTCCGTCAATCCTTGTGAGTAGCGCAACAAACCAGATTGCGGCCTCGATCTCTTTCTCGCATTCACGGCATTCCGAATTTAACGTTGTCAGCTTTCTGCGGAAAAGATGGTTGCTTTCATGACCGGGCAGCTCTGCCTGCCGTATGGTTATCGCTTGCTGATAGCGGCAGATGGCATACCGTTTAAGAGCCGTATTCAGCCGATTGTAACGCAGCCCGTATTTCGTGTTCAGTCCCTTGACGGAAGCCGTCGGAACAATCAGGATTGCTCCGCCATGCTTCAAGCCCTTGATACGGAACAACAGGCGCTGGATCACCGACATCCAGAGGCTGCGTATATTGTCTTCGAATTCCTGTATCGGTTCTGTCTTGGGAAAATGGGAGTAAAGATGTTTTAGCAATGCGGAAATTCCCGACGCCAGCTTCTGCGGCAGGGGGCCGCTGCTGAAAATATCGATAGTGGTCAGGCTCAAATCATCAATTTTCAATTCGGCAATCTGTTCGTAACCAATCGTAACCAGGATATGCCCCGGACCGACAATGCGCGCCTCGAACAGCCCCGGACGATGAGGAGCGGTGCTGTTTTCAAGCCTGATAAAATCTTCATAGCGGTTGAGCTGATCAATCAGCCCCCATATGAACAGGGTCCCGTCACTGTTCGGGTAGACCGCCAGCGCCGAACTGCGCGGGTGGGAAGCAAGGGCAAGTTTGCTGATATTCGGCAGGTTCATCTCCTCGGGGTGTTCCAGCGGGATGAATTGCCAGGGATCGCTGACATATGCTTTGGTTCGCCGGGGCGATGAATCTGCCGGGTTGAAGAATACCAGATGGAACGAGATGAATTCGGATTCTTCCCTGGAGATGCTCGCATGGTACATCAGCTGAAATAATTTGGTGACCGTTCTTGTGGCAGGCGCGGCAATATCGCGCCTGACGATAGCCAGAAGCACCTCCTTGGCAAGGTCGCTGGGATGCGAGATACCCATCTGGTTAATCTCCTTAGGGATGCAGAAAATGCTGATTTACCGTTTTTAAACGTAGGGGTAAAGCAAACGTTTCACCTGCTTTACCCTTGTTGGCACCGATTCAAAGGCGGGCGAAGCAGATAAAACTTGCTTAGCCCCTACAAGTCAAAAAAGGTATTTTAATAATTTCCGAGTTCCTTATTGAACTTGCAGGTTAGTTTCTAACCCGCTAAACCACTGCTTCCCGTCCCATGTTGATCCCGATTGATTCGGCGCACTTGATCAATTGGGAGTCCACCGGAACATGCCTCACAACGCCGGCAAGCTCATGTAACGGCACCAGCGTAATGTCAGGCGTCCGGAGGGCGACCATGGTGCCGAACTTGCCCTCCGCTGCCGCTTGAACGGCATGACTGCCAAGCCTCGTCCCCAATACCCGGTCGAAAGCCGTCGGTGATCCACCCCGTTGAACATGCCCCAAAACGGTGGTACGAACTTCCAGCTCTATGCGCTCCTTGATTTCGTTGGCCAGATGAAAACCGACTCCTCCCAGCTGCGGAACCCCCTGTAGCCGGGTAGTGGCCGATTCCATGGTTATGAAGTCTCCGCCTAGCGCCTTAGCCCCTTCCGCCACCATGATAACACTGTAAGGGCTCCCCCCCTTGGCACGAAGACGGATCTTTTGAACAACACTCTCGATATCATACGGTATTTCAGGAATCAGGATAATATGGGCGCCCCCCGCAATTCCGGCCTCAAGCGCAATCCAGCCGGCGGTGCGCCCCATGACTTCGAGTATCATGACCCGTTGATGGCTGCGGCCGGTGGTGGCAAGCCGATCCAGCGCATCGCACGCGACCTGTACGGCTGTCTGATATCCAAAGGTATAGTCGGTTTTGTCGAGGTCGTTGTCGATAGTCTTGGGGATACCGATCACCTGGACCCCTTTGTTCTGAAACTTGTAACCGATTTCAAGCGTTCCTTCCCCGCCTACGACAAAAAGGCAGTCGAGCTCCAGATCTCGAACGTTTTGTACCGCCCTGTCCGAATAATCATAAACACTTATTGAGCCGTCCTGATTCAGCTCCCGCCATTCAAAAGGGTTCCCCTTGTTGGTGGTGCCGAGAATGGTTCCCCCCAGCGTGAGGATATCTCTGGTGCTTTTGATCGTCAGCTCCTGGGTATGATTGGCAACCAGACCTTCGAATCCCCCTTCAATGCCGACAACCTTGGCGCCATGTTCGATTATCGCGGACCTTGTTACGGCGCGAATAACGGCGTTCAGTCCTGAACAGTCTCCACCACCCGTCAATATTCCAACTTTTTTAAGACCCATGGCATCCTCCGATACATAATCAGTCTGTTACAATTGAATAATTAGCGTAAATTACTGTTGTAGCCTGAATCACCCCAATAGAAAATCAAAATCTTCGCGCGTCAGCCCCGCGCCGCCGCCACCCGCGCCATCCTCCAGAATCGCCTTGTAGAGCTGAAGTTTCTGCGCCTTTAAAGCCATCATTTTTTCTTCAATCGTATGGCGCATGATCAGACGGGTGATCGTAACCTGCTCGGTCTGGCCGATGCGGTGGGCACGATCGGATGCCTGATTTTCAACAGCCGGGTTCCACCAGGGGTCCATATGGTAGACGTAGGTGGCGCGGGTCAGGTTGAGCCCTTTCCCCCCGGCTTTGAGACTTATCAGAAACACGGATGGCTCCGCCGAATTTTGAAATGCCTCAACCAGATTCTTGCGTTGGGGAACCGGTGTCGAGCCATCCAGGCGCTGACAGATAAACCCCTGTTCCTTCAGCCCCCTCTCGATCAGATCGAGATACCCGGTGAACTGGGAGAACACCAGGGCGCTGTGCCCTTCATCACGAAGCTCGGCCAGCTGTTCCGCCAGAAACTCCAGTTTTGGCGAGGCGTCGCTGGCTCCGGGCGCTGCCAGAGCCGGGGCAAGGCAGATCTGCCGCAGACGGAGGATGGCGGTCAGGGCGATGATGCGGGCCTGCGCCGGCGCATGGCTTTCATAAGCCTCCTTGACCTGTCCGCGCACCTCCTCGACGGTACGCTGGTAAAAAGCCCGCTGTTTTATCGTCAGCTCCAGCGGAATGTCCATCTCGATCTTCGGCGGCAGCTCGGCGGCAATCAGCTGTTTTGTCCGGCGCAGTACAAAGGGGCGGGTACGGCCGATCAGCCGTGCCGTCCCGGCGGCGCCATCCCGGCTGATTTTGCGGCTGAACTCCTCGCGCGTCCCAAGCAGGCCTGGGAGACAGAGATCCATTATGGCATAATATTCCCCGAGATGGTTTTCAACCGGCGTGCCGGTCAGCGCCAGGGTAAAAGCGCCCCTCAATTTGCGCACGGCATTGGTGGTGGCCGCCTGCAGGTTTTTGACCACCTGAGTCTCGTCAAAGATCAGCACATTGAAGCTCTGTTCGGCAAGGAGTTCGCAGTCGCGCTGAATAATACCGTAGCTGGTGATGATTATGTCATGAGCGGCAAATTCGGCGGTGCTGCGGCCGCTACCGCTGTAGAGCATGACCCGGGCGGCCGGAAGAAAGCGGGCAATCTCGGCCTCCCAGTTAAAAAGCAGCGATGGCGGCGCAACTACCAGATGCGGCGTCCCCGGCGCGGCGGCCGTGGCAAGTTCACCGGACATGATCCCGGCCAGCAGGGAGATCCCCTGTACGGTTTTGCCCAAGCCCATGTCATCGGCCAGGCAAGCGCCGAAACGGTGCTCGTACAGAAAGGCCAGCCAGTGCCAGGCATCGACCTGATAATGACGCAGAATGGCGTTCAGCCCTTGCGGCAGCGGCCGCTCCGGTATCGATGAAAAATTGAGCAAGCTTTCCAGTATCCGGGAATCGTCTTCCGACAGTCTGATCCGCACTCCATGGCTCCGAAGCTGCAGCCAGTCCAGAATCTGCAGCCGCGGAACGCGAACCAGTTCATTCTCACCCTTTTTCTTTTTCTTGCCGGACGCCGGCATCGCGTCGGCAAACATTGCCAACACCTGGGCGCTGACATCATCCAGCAGCAGCAGTTTGCCGTCACGGCGCAACAGACCGCTGCCGTCCATAAGACCGCGCAGCTCCTCATCCGTCAGGATCTCGCCGTTGCAGCGGATCTCAGGCTTCAGCTCGAACCAGTCCTGGCTGCTCCTGGTGGCGTCGAGCAAAAATTCCCACGCCGCGGCTGTCAACGGCTCACTGCCGATCCTAAGCGAAAACCCCTCCGCCTGCAAACGCATCGACAACTGCGGTAGCTCTTTCAGCAGCTTGCTGGTGGCAAGCTCCACCTTTATCGGAACAAAACCGTCGACAAAGGCATCCAGCCCGAACATTTCAAACAGAATCCGCATCAGCTTCGCCTGTCTGCGGACGTCATCCTTCAGCAATCGCCACCCATCGGGTGTTGCCAGGACGATTATCATCGATTGATTCCATGCTTCAGCCAGATGAGTAATTAGCTGTTTGGCCTCACGTTTCACATTCCTTTTCAAGAAATCCGAGGAAGAGGTCACGGAACGGATAATGCTGTTTCGCGCCGTGGCTTTGGTTTCATCCAATAGTGCGAAAGCCGCCTCCATAACCGCTCGTATCCGCTTTTTTGTCTTCATCGGAGTCGATAGATTCGTGCGGCTATACGGGTTGAACAGCCGGAAAGCGTAATTGGAAAAAGAGGAATATCCCGTTTTCATACTGGCCGACCGGCTCCAAGGATGTTGTTGTACCGGCCAGGCCGTGCGGAATATCCAGCAGATATGTCTGTGCGTTTACAGGATATTCTTCCGCAGAAATACCATTAAACTTAAAATGGCAGTGCAAGCCCGGATCATTGATAACTTCCGGCAAAAGCCGGATGACCGAGCTGTTAAATAACTCCAGCGGTGCAATTACGGTGTGGCGAAGAAACCGGAGTTCCGGGTTGATGTCTGCTGGCTCGCCATCCTCCTCATCATCCCATTCTTCACTTTCCCACTCATCATCGTCAAAATCGTCGTTAGCACCGTCCAGCGCTTCGAAAACCGCCTCCCAGCTTTGCCAGGCACCACGGTTTGTCACCGGCACAACAACACCGGCGGCAATATCCAGCAACATCTCCCCATGTACGATAGCGTTATCCGGAAGGGGGACGCCATCTGCAGAGGAGCGGGAGATATGCACCTCATTGCCGCGGATATCGAAAGTGATCCCGGCAACGCAGGGATGGTCACCTTTATAGGCGAGTACCGTTTCAGACCCGTTCGCATCGCGGAAAACAATCGGATATGCGCCGCCGGTCGCGTGATTGAACATCTCGAAATAGCGCTGCGTGGAATCGTAGTAATAGTGCGACGCCATAAAGCGCGCCAAATCAGGCGGCAGACCGTGCGCAGTCCAGCCGTACACACTCTCGTCGCCCCGCTTGATGGCGCCGCGAATGCTGTTGCCATACCCGCTCTGCTCTATCAGCAACCGATACTTCGGATTCGGATTAATCCCAGGGAGCGGCTGTTGTCGCACTATCTGCAGATTCCTCTTTATTGGCGGCGGTGAAGTCATTTCCTTGTTCCCAAGCTCTTGCGTAAAATTAATTAATCAGCGTCCCGAGCAGCCCCGCTCCCAGAATGACAATCATCGGACTGATTTTTGTCCATTTGAAGATCGCAAATCCGACCGCCAGGATCAAAAATTCCTTCAGGCCGGAAAGGGATGAAACCCCCAGGTTCCACGCCGCCGCGGCCACCAGGCCGACTACAGCCGGAAGCAGGCCGTCCAGAGTGCTTTTGATGAAATCTATTTTTTTCAGCCGGTGGTAATTGCGGCCGACAACCAGCATCAAAACAACACAGGGGACAAAGATGAAGACCGTGGCCACCAGCCCGCCAATAAAGCCGCCGGCGCGAAACCCGGTGAAGGTAGCCAGCATCGCCAGCGGGCCTGGAGTCAGTTGCGAAAGAGCCAGACCGTCGAGAAACTGCCGCAGGGTCAGCCAGTGGTACTGCTCGACCATGATGTGGTTGAGCAGCGGAATCAGCACGTAACCGCCACCGACAAAAATCAAGCCGATGCGGAAATATATCCAGGCCAGAGTGAGCAGAGAGGCCATCAGGTGAACCTCCGGCGGAAATAACCGCTACAGAGCGACCAGAACGCGGCCCCAAGGAGAATCCAGGCGGCATTAAACTTGAGAAATACCGAAGCAGCGAAGGCGACAAGCGCCATAAGAGCGCCATTGCTTCCCTTGATCTGCTTGCGCCCCATATCGAAGGCAACAACGACGATCAGGCCGATAATGACAGGGTTCGTCCCCTTGAGGGCGGCCTGCAACTCGGGCAGTTTGTTATAGGTAAAGTAGATCCAGGAGAGGAGTGACACCAGCAGGAAAGATGGCAGGATAAAGCCCACGGCAGCGATGATTCCCCCACGGATGCCGCGCAGGTGGTGGCCGGTGAAAGTGCAGACATTCAGGGAAAAGGGGCCCAGAATCTGACCGAAGGCGAGACCGTGCAGGAACTCTTCGGAAGTTATCCACTCTTTTTCCCGTACGCAGATCCGCTCCACCAGGGCGACTATAGCCATGCCGCCGCCGAAACCTGTCAGGCCGATCTTGGCAAAAGTCAGGAATATTTCCGTGAGACCAACTTTATGAGTGTTTATTTTCATGGCGATGTTATAGCAGGAAGGGAGAATCTGCGGCAAGCGGAAATAGTGTCGTGCCGGGGCTTGATGGTCCCGCTGCCGCCGGCCCATTTGACAAGGTTACTTTTCCTGATACGCTTTCAGCAAGTTCAGAAAAGGGGGAATAAACCATGAAGAAATTCATAACCGTATTCTTTACAGTCGGATTGATCGGTCTGTTTGCATCCGCCGGTCTGTCGTACGCTTCCGAAAAAGACGATGCGAAGGCTATGGTAAAAAAAACGGCGGCCTACGTAAAATATGCGGGAAAAGAAAAGGCGATTGCGGAAATCAAAAAGCCCAAGGGGATGTTCGTCAAGGGAGAACTGTATGTATTTGCCTACGATCTTCAGGGCGTTATGCTTGCCCATCCGAAAGATCCGACACTGATTGGTACGAATCTGTATGCGGTTCCGGACAGTGATGGCAAGCTGTTCCGCAAGGAGATCGTGGAAAAGGCAAAGTCGAAGGGGTCCGGGTGGGTCGATTATAAATATCTGAATCCGGAAACAAATGAGATGGAGCATAAGACGACCTACCTTCTGAGGATGTATGATATCGTTATATGCTGTGGGGTGTACAGGGATTATAGCCATGAAGGAGATTAAATCTGCAAAATAGGAGTAGGTATTTCCTCATCTGTTTCAGGCACGATGGGCATCTGCAATAACACCGTCTGCACCGATTTGGATTTTCTCACCGCAAACCCTCCGAGGCTTTAAACTCCGGAGGGTTTTTTCGCACAGCGCCATATTGACATCATTGTTGTGAAAAATGAGGAAACATGGCATCTTAGGTCAGCTTCAGACACCCTTTCAAAACAGTCCTTCCTGACAGAGGGCATTACTTTACCAAAGGAGTTCCAATGTCCTTCCGCACCATTGAATGGCAAGATGACACCGTGATCATGATCGACCAGACCCGGCTGCCGGGAGTAGAGATTTATAACACTTACACCGATTTTCAGTCGGTGGCCGAGGCCATCAAGGGAATGATCATTCGTGGCGCCCCGGCTATCGGCGTGGCTGCCGCGATGGGAGTTGCGCTGGGCGCGCGGGCGATCATCGCCGATACCCACGAATCCTTTTTCCGCCAACTTGACAACGTCTGCGATGTGTTGGGGCGCACCAGACCGACGGCGGTCAACCTTTTTTGGGGTCTGGAGCGGATGAAGCGGGTCGCCGAGGCCAACCGGGGCGCAACTCTCGATGCCATCCGGGAAGCTCTCAAAAAGGAGGCGATCCGGATCGAACAGGAAGATCTGACCATCTGCAAGAATATCGGTAAGTGGGGCGCAACGTTGATTCCGGAAGGGGCTACGGTTCTGACCCACTGCAATGCCGGCGGGCTGGCAACTGCCGGTTACGGCACCGCGCTGGGCGTTATCCGCGCCGCGCATGAAACGGGCAAGAAGATTCAGGTCTTTGCCGACGAGACCCGCCCCTGGCTGCAGGGAGCGCGCCTGACCGCCTGGGAGCTGATGAAAGACGGGATTCCTGCGACGTTGATTTCCGACAATATGGCCGGTTTTTTCATGAATCGCGGCGAGATAACCTGCTGTGTAGTCGGCGCCGACCGGATCGCCGCCAACGGCGACACCGCCAACAAGATCGGCACCTATTCCGTTGCGGTGTTGGCCAAAGAGAACAACATCCCGTTCTACGTCGCCGCTCCGGTCTCGACTCTGGACCTGACCCTCTCCGACGGCAGCAAAATACCTATTGAAGAACGCCCCTCCAGCGAAGTAACCCACATCAAGGGGATTGCGATCGCGCCGGAAGGGATACGGGTTCGCAACCCATCGTTCGATGTTACGCCGGCCCGGTATATCACGGCCATCATCACCGAAAACGGCATCGTCAGAGGCGACTACCGCACCGGGCTGCGCAAGGTTGCGAGCATCTGATATGCGCATAGGTCGCCTCTCTCATGAGTTCAACCGCATAGCAGCCCTTGAAGAGTCAGACACCAGAGTACTGGAATTGACCGCACTTCTGAATTCCCACGGGTTTCAGTACGGTGCCCGCTCCGCCGACAACATACGGCTGCTTCAGCAATTTTTTACAGTTGAAACGCTGCACCGCATTGTCGTTGACTCGCTTCTCACCCCTTCGCCCGATCTGGCGCTTAATGCCTTTGAACGGCTGGCTGGGGTCGTCTCCCCCGAAAATCTGACTGAACTGGCCAAGCGGAAAAAAAGTCTGGCTCAATGCATCCTGCTTTGCGGCTCTTCACCTTTTCTGGTGAATCTAATGTACAAATCTCCCGATACCGTGCAGTGGCTGTTTCTGGAGAACGGCATCGAACTTTCCCGCTCTCAAGAAAGTATGCAGGCCGCCGTACAGGCCACCGTCGATGAATCGACTGATTTTGCCGCACTGCAAAAAGCGCTGCGCTGTTTCAAGAGGAGCGAAATAGTACGGATCGCCGCCCGCGACTTGAATGGCCTGGCCTCGCTTGAGGAGGTTATGAGGGAACTCTCCGACCTTGCATCGTCAACGTTGCAGATAGCTTACCAGGTCTGCCGGCGCTGTCTGATACGCGACCATGGCGTACCGCTGCTTGCAGGAGATGACGAGACAGCCCGCGAGGCGGAAATGACCGTGATCGGCATGGGCAAACTGGGCGGCCGGGAACTGAATTTTTCTTCCGATATCGACATCATCTACTTTTATGAATCGGACAACGGAGAGACCGCCGGCATAGAGAGCGGTTCCGGGGGGAGAAAGGGCGTTATCTCGCTGCACGCTTTTTTCAACAAACTGGGAGAGATGATCAGTAAAGCTCTGTCACAAGTAACCGAGGACGGGTTTGTTTTCCGCGTCGATGTCGGCCTGCGCCCGGAAGGGAAATCGGGCGACATGGCGGTTTCACTCCGTTCAGCAGAGATCTATTATGAATCATGGGGGCAGTCCTGGGAGCGCACCGCGATGCTGAAAGCCCGGCCGGTGGCCGGTTCGCTGGCGGTGGGCGAACAGCTTCTGAAAACCCTGCAACCGTTTATCTACCGCAAATATCTCGATTACAACCTGATCGAGGATATGAAACAGATGAAGCAGAAAATTGATGCCTCGCTGGCCCGTTCCAGGGAAGGGGAGATCAACCTCAAGCTCGGTCGGGGGGGGATTCGCGAAATCGAATTTTTCATCCAGGCACTGCAGTTGGTGTATGCCGGTAAAAACCCGAAGCTGCGGGAACGAAACTCGCTCCTCGCCCTTGACACGTTACTGTCGGACAATCTGCTCGGCGGAGACGACCATCGCAAGCTGCGGGAAGCCTATCGTTTTCTCCGATCGGTCGAACACCGGATTCAGGTGGTGCAGGAACGCCAGACCCACAACCTGCCGTCTAAAGAAGAGGAGATGCTGGCACTGGCACGGCGGAGCGGTTATCTGCGCGCCAACGGGCTGGAACGGTTCCGTCAGGTTTTGGAAGAGCACCGCAGCCATGTGTCCGTCATCTACGGCACCCTCTTTCATTCGCGCGATGAAAAACTGGAGCATGAAGTCCATCCGCAGGCACTTTTTCTTTTAGATCCGAAGGCGGATTCCGATCTGGTCAAGGATATGCTGGCGGAGCGCCATTTTGAAGATATTGACCGGGCCTATGACAACCTGATAGCACTCCGGAGAGGGCCGATAAAAGGCAATCTGACCGAACGAAGCCGCCGTATTCTGGAAAAGATTACCCCTCTGCTGATTCAGGAGCTATTTGAATCGCCCGATCCGGATCTGGCGCTGATCAACCTGGAGCGCTTCATGGCGGTCATAGCCACCAGGTCGTCCTATTACGCTCTGTTGGGAGAAAATCACGCCACGATCAAGTTACTGGTATCACTGTTCGGCATGTCCGAATTTCTCTCCAAAATTTTGATCAACCATCCGGAACTGCTGGACAGCCTGGTTGCCCGGAGTGGTTCATCGGTTATTAAATCAAAAGAAACCATGGCGGATGAGTTGGAGACACTGCTTGAACAGAGTGACTATTTCGAAGATCACCTGGATATTCTGCGGCGTTACCGCAACGAGGAATTTCTCCGCATCGGTCTGAACGATATCCACGGCCGCCTGCTTCAGGGGGAAGTTACTTCGCAGCTCAGCCTTCTGGGTGAAGTCTGTCTGGCAACGGCTTTCCGCTTGGCCGTAACCGAATTGCACCGGTTTGGCCGGCCGACATATCACTCGATGGGAAACACCGCCGAGTCGCATCTGGCGATCATCGCCATGGGAAAGCTGGGAGGGGGCGAACTCAATTACCACTCGGATCTCGACATTATCTTTGTCTATGATCATCAGGGGCATACGGACGGCGAGAAACAGATCTCCAACCACGAATATTTTGCCAAGCTGGCCCAGAAGATCATATCGATTTTGACCATGCAGACACGTGAAGGATACGTCTATAAAATCGACACCCGTTTGCGGCCATCCGGGAATGCCGGTCCGCTGGTAACGTCACTGGAATCATTTCTCGACTACCACCGCAGGGAAGCTCAGATCTGGGAGCGGCAGGCCCTTACCAAAGCCCGTGTCGTGCTGGGCAATGTGAAGCTGGCTGGCCAGCTGCACGACATTATCCGCCACACGATTTACGGCACGACCATAGACGATGAGGGTCGTCAGGAAATCCACCGCCTCCGGATGCGAATGGAAAACGAGCTGGCACGGGAAAAAGACGGCAGTTACAATATCAAAACAGGCCGTGGCGGGATGGTGGATGTGGAGTTTGCCGTACAATATCTGCAGCTGCGGGAGGGGTTTCGTTCTCCGGAACTCCGCACACCCAGCACGATTGTTGCACTCAAGGAGATCAGCACGCTGGGGCTCTTGCCAGCCGAGAGCGCCCAAACGCTCCTTTCCGGATATAAATTTCTGCGTAAACTTGAAAACCGCCTCCGGATTATCCACGACTATTCGGTCAATGATCTCTCGGGAACTAAAATCTACCTGAACAAACTGGCGCGCCGGCTGGGGTATGATCCCAAACTGAAGAGTCCGGGTGCCGCCCTGATCGGCGATTATGAGGAGATGACCGGCAAAATCCGGGATGTGTTTGACCGGCTTTTTGTAGCTTCGGAAACGTAACATCGATAAGCAGTTGTAATAGAATGGGGTTTTATACTCTTGACTTTGTTGAATTTGGTGATAGCATAAAGTAAAATAC
The DNA here is from genome assembly GCA_903925005.1 of uncultured Geobacteraceae bacterium. GTDB lineage: Bacteria > Desulfobacterota > Desulfuromonadia > Geobacterales > Pseudopelobacteraceae > JACRCG01. Next base: position 13,834 of record CAIYDX010000199.1, on the reverse strand, counting down.
ATAGAACAATAGTCTGTAATTGTTAATTAAACTCCAAATTTCTCGTGTGGAAACAGAAACTACGTGAGCGAAATGCATGGAGTGTTGCTGCGTCGAAAGAAAACTATGTATTAACCAGATTGCGAGGTTCGCCATGCCACTTAAGAAACTGATGCTACCGACTCTGCTTATTCTCTCGGCACTTTTCGCGGTTCTTGGGCCAGGCGGTCAATCCGTCTCAGCCTCAACCCTGGATAGCTGGGTCTGGCGCAATCCGCTGCCACAGTCGAACAACCTGCGCGGGTCGGTATACGGCAAGGGTCAGTTCATTTCCGTGGGAGAATTCGGGGCCATATTGTCATCGCCGGACGGCAGCTCTTGGGCGGTGCGCTCCTCGGGGATTTCTACCCAATTATCAGCTGTCGCTTTCGGGAGCAATGGTTTTGCGGCTGTCGGCGGCGGCGGTAAAATAGTGACCTCCGCCGATGGCATCACCTGGACTCCAGCAACATCAAACACGACAAACGACCTGACCGCAATTACCTTCGCCAACGCCCTCTACGTGGCGGTGGGGGCGAACGGGACAGTTGTGACCTCCCCTGACGGCGCTGCCTGGACGGTAAAGACCCATACTCCCAACAGCACGGATTACCTTACCGGAGTTACATATGGTATCAACGGCGGCTTTGTTGCTGTCGGATCACAAGCAATCTGGACATCGTCAGATGCTGGGAGTTGGATTAAACAGGCCAGGACCGAGAACCTTGATGCCGTAACCTACGGCAGTGGATTATACATTGCCACGGGTGGTTCAGGAGCTATCCTGGCTTCGTCAAGCGGGACATTCTGGAGTTCGCAGACTTCGAATACATCGAACGAACTCTTCGCGGTTACCTACGGCACCAACGGCTTCGTTGCCGCAGGTTATGGCGGCACAATATTACGTTCGACATTCGGCACATCATGGGCTCTGGACACTTCCGGGACAACTAACAATTTAAGGGGGATTGCATACGGGAACGGGACATATACTGCGGCAGGCGATTTCGGTGTGATATTCACATCTACTACCGGGGTTTCTTGGAATGCCAGGAGTTCTTCCGTCTATTCCGGCTCAGGAACTTGGCTTAACGGCGTTGCCTACGGAAATAGCACCTATGTTGCCGTCGGAGCCCAAGGAGCGGTTCTTACCTCTTCGAATGGCGCGGTCTGGACGAACGCTACCCCTGCCGGTTCTTCCGAACACAAGGCCGTGGCCTATCTGAACGGCGGTTTTGTCGTTCTGGACAAAGGGACGGTCTGGACCTCTGCCAACGGAGTTTCGTTTACCTCCCATACAGTCACGGGGTTGAACTCGTCCCATACTCTGGTCGGGGCAACTTACGGCAATGGGATTTATCTGGCAATCACCGACATCGGTTCAGTTGCGACGTCTTCCGATGGAACAACATGGTCCATTTCAGCCAACAATCCCACGGAACGGCTTAATGCCGTTACCTTCGGAGCGGGCAAGTTTGTTGCAGTGGGACTCTGGGGTCATATTTTGACCTCCAGCGACGGGACTACCTGAAATTTGACTTACTTCGACCCAAATTCTTCCCATTATTTGCACGGCGTCACGTACGATGGCAATGGCCACTTCGTTGCGGTCGGTGACAGCGGGGCGATAATCACATCTCCCGATGGCACCAGCTGGACCGCCCAGTACTTCCCTTCCGCATCGACGACAGACCAATACATGGGCGTTACTTACGGGTCAACAAGCGGCTTCCTGGCTGTCAGCAGCACGGGAACGATGGTGAAGTCAACGAATGGTACCAACTGGTCGTCAATCCAGAACTGGGGAGCATTTGCCAGCTTTAACGGCGCGACCTGCGACAGCGTGAATGATCGTTACGTCGCCGTCGGATTTTTCGGCGCCATCCTGCAGACAGGGGGGCAACTAGACATAGTCAAGTCAGGCACCGGCAGCGGCACGGTTACAAGCAATAGCGGCGGAATCAGCTGCGGCTCCGCCTGTGTCGCGTCATACCCGACCGGGACCAGTGTAACGCTGACCGCTACGCCCGGAAGCGGCGCCTCTTTTGCCGGATGGAGCGGCTGCGTTTCCGCTACCACAGCAGCCTCAATTACCGTCGCCGTCAATTCCAACACCACTTGTTCAGCAGTTTTTCAGGATACGACGGGACCGGTTAATGGCACGCTAAGTGCGTCACCTTACAGCAGTACCCAGATGTTTCTCTCTTGGAGCGGTTTCAGTGATGCCGGTTCGGGGCTTGCCGTCACCAACACCTACAAGGTCGTACGGGCCAACGGCACGGCCACGGCGCCTGCCGACTGCAGCGGCACGGCTGTCTATCAGGATGTGAACACCTTTCTGTACGATACTCCGCTTCTTGTAAACACCCAATATGCCTACAGGGTCTGCGCCTACGACGCAGCCGGGAACGTCTCAACCGGAGCAACGGCGACAGCTACGACCCTGCAGACTTACACACTCACCACCTCTGTAACTGGAACCGGTGGCTCAAGCGGCACTGTTTCGCCGTCAAGCGGAACTTTTGATGCCGGTAGCTCTGTGTCTTTATCGGCCACTCCGGACTCGATTTCGGCGTTCGACCACTGGAGCGGCGACTGCAGCGGCACCTCCAGTTTTTACTCCTTCAATATTTCCGGCAACAAGAGCTGCACCGCGAACTTCATTCCACTGCCGGCGCCGGTGGTAACAAGCAATACTCCCACAGCCGGAGCGTTAGGCGTAGCCACTTCCGCCACTATAACCGCATTTTTCAATGTGGCGCTGAAACAGTCCACCATCAATGCGACTACTTTTATCGTAAAGGACCAGGGAAACAACCTGGTGCCCGGCACATTTTCTACTAACGGCAGTCAGACAACCTTTACTCCGACCAATTTGCTTTCCGGCGGAACTACTTATTCAGTTACCGTGACTACAGGGGTGCAAAATTCGGCCGGAACACCGATGACGGCTAATTTCAGCTGGAGCTTCACGACGAATCCGGAACTCGGCGGCGTTGCAACTGAAGGAAATCTGCGGCTCACCCCTACCAGTGACGGTAGAATCGGAGTCTATAGCTATATTTCCGGTACATGGCAGCAGCAGGTTTATGCCGGAATTAACAAAGGTTCCAAGCTGCAGGTAAACGGCACGGGCTATCCAATGGGGTACTTTGGCGGTGGTACACCTCCAACACCTGTCAGCAACACTCAACCGAGTGCAACCCAGACAAAAACGGAATGGACTACCGCAAACGGCCTGCGCATTACCCAGACGCTGACCTACCTGCCCGGATCCGCCTATTACGGACTCACCTGGAAGATTGCCAACGAAAGCACCGGCGACATGACCAATCTCCGTTTCCTCCATGGCGAGGACACCTACTTTTTAGGTAATGACCACGGGGCCGGATTTTGGGATGCGCCCAATAACACTATCGGTGTCCAAAGGACTTATAATTCGACCGACCTGCGGCGGATGTCGCTGCAGGCGGTAACAGTGCCCTTTGCCTATGACAGTGAATACTATGGCACGGTATATTCAAATGTCACCAACGGCGCCCTGACAAACACCATTGATCCGCTTGAAACCACCGACAATGGCTATGCGCTGGAATGGCGTAATGCCACCCTTACGGCGGGAACAGCATGGACCATCAGCGCCTTCGAGAAATTCGCCGATGTTCAGGTTGGCTCGGTTTCAGTGACCGCGCCGGTAACTGTATCATGTAACGCCGGCGCAAATTGCGATCTGACATATACAATCACCAACAGCACCATTACCACGGCTAATGTCACGTTGACGCTGACACCGGATCAGACCGGGTGGTCGGCATCGACAACCCCCACAACACTTGCCGTTGCGTCAGGCAGTTCACAGCAGGTGTTGGTCCACCTGACGATCCCGGCAGGGGTTGCAGACGGCCTTGTCGGTCATCTGACACTGTCGGCCAATGACGGCACGGCAACCGCCAGCGACACGGCTGCGATCCATGTACTGAATCCGATCACCAGCTTTACGCTGACCACGGCAACTACCGGCACCGGAGCCAGCACCGGCACCGTTTTACCGAATCCGGCGCAGGGGCCGTATGCTGTCGGAACCAGCGTCCTGCTTACCGCAGCGTCGTCAGGCAACTCTTCATTCGTCGGCTGGAGCGGCGATTGCAGCGGCACTACCAATCCATTCAGCCTGACCATGAATGCCAATAAGAGCTGCACGGCAAAATTCAACCTCACACCGGTTATTACCTGGTCCAACCCTGCCGCAATAACTTACGGAACTCCGCTATCGGCCACTCAGCTTAACGCTACCGCAGCAGGCAACGTAGCCGGAACATTTGTCTACACACCACCATTGGGTACGATCCTTAATGCCGGAACTGCGCAAACATTATCGGTCACCTTCACCCCAACCGACAGTGCCAACTACAACACTCCGCCGGCTGCGACCGTACCAATCAGCGTAACCGCCATCAGCCAGACCATCAACTTCGGAACGGCGCCGAGCCTGACGCATGGCGGAGCAACCGGCAATATCAGCGCAACCGCGACCTCCGGCCTTCCTGTCTCCTTGAACTCCACAACACCCGGCGTCTGTACAATCAGCGACACCACGGTAACACAAGTATCAACCGGCATCTGTATCATCGCTGCCAACCAGCAGGGTAGCGCAAACTACAGCGCCGCGGCACAAGCCACTCTGAGCATCCCGGCCATTCTCCAGGTGGCTACCGGCGAAGACGGCAAGACTACCACTTCAACAATCTCGACAACATCCGGCGCAACCCTCACAATCCCCGCCGGTACGCTGCTGACCGATGCCAACGGCAGTCCGATCATTGGCACCCTAAATGTGACAGCATCGACAATGAGCAGCATTGACGCCCTCCCGACCGGCTCGATAACGGCCCTAACTCCGGATGGGCAGATTTTGTCGGTTCTCGGCAACGCCATCGACATAACGATCTCCAGCGGGGGCCCGACAGCAATCTCGAACGGGAGTACAACTGCCAAAATGGTCGCCAGCGTGGCCTCGACAGTCAAAACTATCGCTCCGGCGATGACCGTTAACCTGGCAGTATCTTCGAAATTCGCCGCGCCTGAGGCAACGGTGTCGTATTACAGCTTTGACGGCACAACATGGCATTTGGAAGGCACGGCACCCGTCAAACAGGATGGCACCGTCGATATGTTGGTAGGGCATCTCTCCCTCTGGGCGGTTGCCAAATTCAAATCGACCATAGATACGACCGCACCCACTGTTACCGGATTTACCGTTCCGGCGACTTTTACGACTGTATCCGTATCGGGCACCACCGAGTCAGCAACAGTAACAGGTATTACCATGACCGCAACTGACGACTTCGGCGTCACCGGCTACCTGCTGCTTGAAAGCGCCGTTCCTCCAATCGCAACGGACCCGGGCTGGGCAGCCGCTGCGCCGACGACATACACCTTTAACAACTGGGGCAACCACACACTCTACGCCTACGCGAAAGATGCCGCCGGCAACATTTCGGCGCCTATGTCAAATCGTATCTATATCGGCACCAATTCCGATGTCGACGGAGTCATTATTCCGGCGCCGGACGGCTCGCCGCAAAAGCTGGAACCCACACTTGCGGACGCCCAAAAGTCGCTCAAATTTGCCATGAAGACCGAAACACCAACGGCTACGCAGTTTCTGCACGGTAAAGTCGCGCCGCTGGTGAATGGCGTTCCGCAGCCTGACACAAATAGAACCGAGCTTAACACTGGCGACACCATCGTAATACTACGCAGGGTAGTGGGATTATGGCAAACGACAACACCGGCAATCGTAACAACCACCAAGGAGCCTTGACCATGAGAAAACCGTTCTCACACCTGCTAATTCTGCTGTTCATTGTTACGCTGTCGGCATGCGGAGCTGGCCCGCAGGCTCCCGCTAACCGTACGCTCAAGGCGGTTATTAAATCGACGGCACTGACCGCAAATCAGAATATCGCCGGAATAGATCTGGCCATAACGGTACCGCTTGGCGTCTCTCCGCCACTTTTGGCGGACGGCGTCACCCGTGACCCTGCCACCGTGACGATAACCAGCACTGCAGCCACGAACAATGTGCTGTCCGGAGTTGTTTACACGCAGGCCACGGCAACCACAGCCGGACAGCTCGCGATTACCGGCATAGTGGCGGTCGGATTCAGTGCGAACGACCAGATTACCATCAACCTGACCATAGCCAACGGAACGTTCCCGGTCGAAAGCGATTTTAAGCTGCTCTCTTTTGTTGCCACCGATATCAACGGCGCCCCGGTAACCGGGCTTAATCCAACTTTAACGACCACCATCCAATAACCGGCAGGAGGAACCATGCTCCGAAAACTTATATTTATATGTACCATCTGCATTCTGTCTACCCCCGCCTTTGCCACCGAAGCCGACTTTGAAAAACGGATGGCGCGCGGTGCCGTCGCACTGGAAGCGGGTGACCCGGTCAGCGCTCAGGCGGAGTATCGGGAAGCGGTCAAGGAACATCCCGCTGACCCGGAAGCGGCGCTCTATCTTGCGATTGCTCTCAACCGGACCAATGATCCGGAAGCGGAATCGGCTTTAAAAACCGCGCTCCGTCTGGATCCGGGCAACCCGCGCATCAACCTTGAGCTCGGTACGTTCTTTTATAATCGCAAGATGTATGAAGAGGCCGGCGACTATTTTGATACGCTGCTGACGTTGAAACCGGACCCCGAGATTAAAACGGCGGCAGAAGGATATCTTGCCAACATTCGAGGGCAGAGTGCCGGCAAAAGGTGGGGAGTAACACTGATGGGGGGGATGCAGTATGACACCAACGTGCCGCTGGCTGCCGACCCGTCGCTGCTTCCGGTCGGCACCGACCGTATGGCCGACTGGAAATGGGTCGTCAACTTCGGCTTGAATGGCATTGCCTATAGAGACAGCCAGCAGGAGCTGACCGGCAGCTATTCGCTCTACCAGACAGTGCACCTGCATCTGAGCGACTTCAACCTCACCCAGAACAGTTTTGATGTTACCTATAAACGCCACATCACTCCGCTCCTCTCCGCAAAATTGAGCGGCGACTTCGAAATGGTACGGTTGGGGGAAAAACCGTTTGTCAATGACTACAGCATAACACCTGGCGTTCTGCTCACGCTGCCTAACGGAATTGCCATCGGCCTGGATTACCGATTCCGTGATTCGTACTATCAGGATTCCGACACTTTTCCGACCAATTCGGACCGGAACGGAAACATCCATTCCATGATCCTCAGCTATCACCAACCGCTCTCCGAAACCCTCAATCTGCGTGTGGGATATACATTTGACCGGGAATTCGCAAAAGTGTCCGCCTGGAGTTCCAGTTCGCATACCGGAAATGCCGGACTTGCCGCCTCTCTGCCGTACAAGCTTCTGCTGGACCTTTCCATGGAAGCGGCCGCCAAAAACTATGACGACATCCTGACCGGGGCAACCGAGCTCCGCTCTGATACCACCCTTACCGGTGGGGCAACCTTAATCTGGCAGGCATCAGAACATCTCGGCCTGTCGCTTGGATATCAATACAGCAAGACCACTTCGAACATAGAAGGTTATTCAAACAACCGGGGCATAACCAGCATCATGTTCCAGGGAAGGTACTGATATGAAAACACTCATTGCAACGGTATGCAGCGGACTTGTTTTCACGCTGGCAGGCGCGGCTTTTGCCGAAACGGTCGCATCGGTTGTTGCGCTGCGCGGCAAGGCAACCGTCGAGCGAAAAGGGGCGGCGCTTGACGCCAAAACCAAACTGGGGATTGAACTGCAAGATACGGTGGCCACGGCCGAGGGCGCACGGACCAAGCTCCTGTTTATCGACGACAGCGTACTGACGCTGGCGGAAAAATCGCGCATGAATATCGACACTTTTGTCCACTCCCGCTCCGACCGGGGCTCGTCTCTCTTTAACCTGCTTGACGGTAAAATGCGAGCGGTAGTTGGCAAAACCCGCTTTGAGGTCAAGACCCCTACCGTGGTTGCCGCGGCTCGCGGAACGGTGATCCTGTTCGATGTCGGTACGTTGAATGGCAAATCTTTTACCCGAGTCACCTGCATTGAGGGAATTGTCGATGTCCGCGCCGTTACGGCGCCGCCGGGAACAAAACCGGTCCTGCTCTCTCCCGGCCAATCGCTTACTGTCACGGCAAAACTACCGACGGCTGAACAGAAACCAGCGGCTACGGAACAGAAGTCGGCGCCGGCGGATGACAAATCGTCAAAATCGGAAAAGAGTTCCGCACCGGCTACGACGACTGATGCGCCGGCAACGAAGGTTGAGGCGCCTGCTCAGACAGTGGAAGCTCCTGTAATGAAGGTGGAACAACTTTCTTCGACAGAAATTGCAAAACTGAGTGCAGCCACCAGCACCTCCGTGGCGGATATCAAACCCCCCACACAATCGATGCCAACGGCCCCGGTGGCACCCGTTATTCCAGTGACAGCCATTGTTCCGGTAATCCCGCAAATCCAGCAGCAGCCAGCAAGAACACAACCGACCAAGGTCAATATCGGAGTGAAGTTTTAACCGTTTGCCGTCAACGTGTCCCCTCTCGTAGCAGGAGAGGGGACACAGTATCCCCGACAGGAACATCATGAAAAAGAACCTCGTTTTTTACCTGATCGCCACAATATCTCTTCTACTGTTTTCACTTCTCCAGGTTATTGACCCGGAATACATCCAGGAAAAACTGGAAAGTAAGACATACGACGCACGCCTGAACCTGCGCAACTACTTTAAAAAAGCGAACCCGGCTCAGGATATTGCCATTGTCATGGTGGATGAAAACAGCCTGGCCGAAATCGGGCGCTGGCCTTGGCCACGCGACATCACGGCCGATATGGTGAATAAAATTTCCGCCGGTAAACCGAAAGTTATCGGCATCGATATCATTTTTCCCGAACGGGAAAACAGTGTCAATGACGGCAAACTGGCGGCTGCGATCCAAAACGCCGGGAATGTTGTCCTGGCAACCAAATTTGACGTGACTGACTTACGTCAAACGCAGGCCTCGCCCCCCCCCGCTCCCGATTTCCTTGAAGATTCAGCCTTCATGACCATCAGAACCGTCCCCGGCATAAAGTGGAAGGATCAGGCGATCAAATCGGTCAAGGTCACCCCCTCGCTTGCCGAGTTTGCCAAGGGCACCACGCTCGGCCAGGTATCCAATCTGTATGATATGGACGGGGTGCTGCGCAGGGAAATCCTCTACCTTAACTACGGAGATGACTGCTACCCGTCTTTTTCACTTCAGATCGCCCGTATCGCACTGAAGCTCCCGATGCAGGATCTTATACTGTATGGCGGTTCGGCGGTGGAACTTGGCGGTCGTATCATCCGTACCGACCTGAGCGGCAGAAATATCATCAACTATCGCGGCGGGGAGAATACCTACAAACAGATCTCCGCGACCGATCTGCTGAAGGGGCGGGTATCTCCCGATACATTAAGGGACAAGATCATCCTGGTCGGAACGTCCGCACAGGGCACATTCGACCAGAAAGTCACCCCTTTTTCCGCCAGTTTTCCCGGTGTGGAAAAAAATGCCACTGTGGTGGACAACATCATGAAAAATGATTTCATCAGGAGAAGCCCCTATACCGTTGAAATCAGCGTCATTATTATTTCCAGCCTGATACTCATAATTTTTCTCCCGAGACTTAAAGCGAAATCGGGAGTTATTCTCGCCTGCGGTCTGATCGGGAGCTATATCATCCCCAGCACCGTATCTCTCATCTACTACAACTTCTGGCTCAACGCCACGTACCCGTTACTCAACATGGGTTTCATTTCCGCTTCCGGTGTCATCCTGCGCTGGATTTCCGAGGAAAAATATTCCCGCCGGATCCGCGCGATGTTTTCCAGCTACGTTACCGAGCGGCTGGTCAACGAAATGATCCGCCATCCGGAAATGGCCCAGCTTGGCGGCCATAAGCGGGAAATAACCGTGCTTTTTTCCGATGTGGTGAGTTTCACCACCTATTCGGAAAACCATCAGCCGGAAGAGGTTGTTGCGATCCTGAACGAGTATCTGGGGGAGATGACCGACATCGTGCTGAAGTGGGAGGGGATTCTTGACAAGTTCATCGGCGATGCAATTGTCGTGTTCTGGGGAGCTCCGATGAAACAGGATGATCATGCCGAACGGGCGGCTCGTTGCGCGCTTGAGATGCAGGAGCGACTGGGTCAGCTCCGCCTGAAATGGGAAGCCGAAGGGCGGGCACCGCTTGCCTCCGGAATCGGCTTGAACAGCGGCGAAGCGATTGTCGGCAACATCGGCGCCGAAGGGAAAAAGATGGACTACACCGTGATCGGTGACCATGTCAACCTGGGCGCCAGGGTTGAGGGGCTGACCAGACGTTACGGCGCCAAAGTTCTTATGACGGAGTACACACTGGCAAAGTTGCGCCCATTAATTGACGCCGGACAGTTTCGCGGAGTTTCGATACTTGGTCAGGAGCGAGTGATCGTCAAGGGAAAGGATACTCCGGTCGGGATATTCTCTCTCACTCCGCTCGATCCCGAAGCGGCGACGGTCATAGTAGAATGTGATCCGGATAAAGTTGTGCGGTTGACAGAGAAATAATCGGGATTATCGCTTCTTTTGCGGGGGATGCTGCGGCTTGCTTTCCTGCATGTAATTCAGATTACCACCCAGGGCGGCATACCCCTCCAGTATATGACGGATTCCTTTAATTTCACTGTCGGTTACATTGCGAGTTCCTTTTCCTTTACTGCCGATAATGGTCAGGGAAGCCTTCTTTGCCTTGATTATTGCTTGTACCGCTTCATATGTATTCCGATCGAGAGGGATATCATACCATTCCGCCACCCCCTTTTCGGTGTTCTCCAGCTTTACGGCCGACGCATTGATTCTTATATTTTTGCTGTCGGCGGCAATTATGAATTCAGTAATCCCAAGAGGGTGCTTCGTGGCGGACTGAATGCAAAAGCGGGGAATAAGAGTGCCTGATATATCGACAAAATAGATATACAGGGCATCGGCGGTCCTGTTGCGCGGTGTCGACTCGTCGAAATACCGGATGGGCGAACTGGCGGATGCGCCGGCATCCTTACGAAGACCGGGCGCCTTGCGTTGTTTGTTAACTTCTTCCGCGATAACTTTATTGAGCTCTTCATTCCCTTTAGCGCTATTGGAGACGTGGCCGACTTCCATGTATGCCGTTGAATAGTTGCCTTTTTTGAGCGCTTCCCTGACAGAACTTACGATCGGTTTGGAGGATATATCCTGAGGCGTAGTTTCCTGTTTCGCCTCGGTCACGATAACGGTTTTCTCTTTATCCTTCTCGGCGATGATCGACTTTTCGCTCCCGGCAAAGAAATAGTTCAACACTATCATCAAAAGAAGTATCACCAACAGCCCCAGCAAAAAAAACATTCCGAAGCGGGTTTCTTCCGTAATTTCTATTTTAGGCATAAGTGGCCACCCACATGTAACAGATGATATTGGTACGTATCCGCAGGATATCTAAACTCAATGGGGAGCTCCATGCCTAGGAAAGTAAAATAAGCGTTCAGACTATTTTAGATTTTACTCCAAAACTAAAACAACACCATCGTTATTTATAGTTTTATGTAAACATGCTTCAATATTTGTTTCGGTAAAAGTTAACTTTTTACAGGAGATAATTTGCTGAAGAGAGATAATTAGATACAAAAAAAGGTTCCTGGCAGTTGCCGAAAACCTTTATTTGTTTGTGGTGCCCGGGACTGGACTCGAACTAGCACACCCTTGCGAGCACAAGAACCTGAATCTTGCAAAATCAGTAAGTTGCAAGCACCAACAATCAAACACAACATAATATCAGTACCTTGTCTATGGCATATTCCATCCATTAGTCCTCAGCTATACTGTTAAAGCTGTTAAAACCGTCGTATGTTGCAGTTATGTCACAGTTATGGTGGTTTTTTTAAACAGTTTTTTTGGTGGCTACTATAGGCTCGCATCCCACCCCTTATTACTACTGGCTTACCGGCTATAATGTTCTTGAGATTTCACTGGCATGTTAGTTGCTCTGAAAGCAATAGGATATTATTGCAACATTATTGCCAAAGGAGAAAACGCGATGACGCCCCACATAGAGCACCACCCAGGCCACCACCACGCAGACCACAATCCAGCTGAAGGTATTTACGAAGATTACGACCCGGGTGGAGCGATCCACGAAGATCATGATCATGGCGCTAAACACAGCGAAGATTCAGGTTATTGTGCGAAATTTCACAAAGAAAGTGATTCTTTGGCATCCGGTCGTAAAGGTAGTTGTTGTGTAAGTGACAATGAGGATAAATCGGCTGAAGCGTTGGTAGCTGAGAATCTTATGGCTCTTTCAATCACGGTTTCTTCGCTGGGTGAGACTATTGAAATGCTCGTTCAAAAAGCCGCCAGTATGGCGTACCATATAATAGCTACAGAAGAAATTCTCTCAGAAATTGCTGTAAAAACTGGACTCGATCTAGCTCAGGTCAATGCCCGCATACGTGCCAAGATCAATGCCGGGACAGAAAACATGGGCTACTCGGATCTTGCGATCGATGTTGCGGCTTCAATAGCTTCGCCGCATCCGCGTCTCTAAGTCTTGTCCATCTGGAGGCTCTTATGTACAACATTTACAAGGGTTTAGATGTAAGGAAGGATTATCTGCGAGGTCGAATCATCGATTATGAATCGGCAATTAATATTTTCAACAACAGGATTTATAATTTTACCGGTGATTTCCGTAAAACCCAGACGGATAGCTATAAAACCCAGATGGATGATTGTCGGACCGAGTTGATTAAGATCCAAGCCGAGGAAGAGTTTAATGCTTTTTTGGCCTCGGTGTCTTAGTCCTGACGTACCACGCCGTGTTTAAATTGGGTATACCAACGGCCCAACGGAAACGATGAACAGCCGGATCCGTGAGTCGTATGACGATGGCGGTCGTATTCGTTTGAAGTGTTGCGCGGAAAATAGTTGTTGTCTCAAGGCCTATGCAAAAATTGGAAGGTACTCAGCGGTATGACCGGAAGAGCTTCAGCGGTGATAGTTTCAGCACGTTCAGCAGAACCACTTCTTTTTCAACTGGAAGGGATGTAGTCGAGTACGATCTGATCCCACTTGGAATTCACATTCCCACACTGCTGGCTATGTCGAACGATGAATTTTTTGCGATGGAATAACTCAGGGAAATACGGATACCCAAATAAGCCACTATAATTGTGGTAGGAGGTTTTAGTGTGATTACTATAGATTTGACTGGAATTAGCTTGGAACCAGACATAAAAGGAATTAGTGCCGCATTTGAAGAACATTCAGCTCCTACTGCATTGGCAACTACTTTGATGAAAACCTTGAAAAGCGCAAATTACACTGAGAGTGATATCCGAAAGACTTGTATTGGAATGCTTGAGCTCATTGAAGAAGAAGAAGGACATTAAATGGAGGAAACAAATGCTTACAATCGGTGCATACGAAAAGAACGTGTTATTCAGAGTAACTGACGATAACACTGGCGAAATGGTGACTCAACTCTTACTCAGCCCTGAAACAGCAATAATGCTTTCTGATAAAATTCTTGAAAATGTTAAATTGATTAAACCTAATATAGTCAAACCTAAACAAAATTCTGTAAGTGATGCAAGTAATAAACACCCAAGTAGCAAAAAGAATAAAAAACGGTAAGGATCTCTATCCGGTTATCGGCCGCTTTGCCAAAGGAAACCTAGGGCCAATCTAAACTATTACCTAAAAGTTGATATTAGTAGAAACGCCGTCACCCCTTGCACAGCAAG
>CAIYDX010000198.1 GCA_903925005.1 uncultured Geobacteraceae bacterium | reverse complement strand
CTTAAAAGGATTGGATAACTGGAAAAAATGGCTCTTTCTGATGGGCAGATTGAGTCAAACAACCTGAAAGCGGACTGAGATTCTTCTGTGTCTTTCAGTGTCGGGAATTAGAGTTATGAAACTGTTTGACAAGGACAATTAATATCTACAACCAGACAATAGATCGCACCGCCTGAAAAGACTTCTAGTCCCTTGTCTAACAGCGGCTGCATTTCTCGGTCAAATACGTCATTGTATGCAACCTTGAATTTTTGAGGATTTGTATTCGGTATTTGATGGTAGTTCTGATCAAAGATATTGATGCCGCGTCTGGATATTTCCTCGATTTTAGTCTGTAGTAAATCCCGATATTCCGCAGCCTTCTGAATCAACTCCTCCATCTGTCCGCGGCCAATCCTAACTCGCGAAGCGTTCTCCAGCATATTCTCGGTCATCTCCTGCAGACCATTTGACAACTTGTTGGAGTCTTCCAGCGTAACAACAACCATGGAACTGAGCGAATTAACATCTGCAACCTGACGGTTGATTTCCATGGTTGTAACCGATATTTCCTCTGAGGCAGCAGCGATACGAGAGAGCTGGGAACTGTTGTTTTCAGAGTCCAGAACGAGGCGTTTGAAATGCTGGGAAGTCTTTTCAACAACCTCACGAGTCTGGTTGATATATGTGCCGATTTCAGCGGTCTCCTGCTGAGTGTTTCTGACGTTTTTAATCATGTCATCGATATTAGAGGAGATATCACGCGTGGCCCGGTTGACCCGTCCAGCCAGTGCGCGCACCTCGTCGGCCACTACGGCAAAACCTCGACCGTGCTCTCCAGCCCTTGCAGCCTCAATAGCTGCGTTCAGAGCAAGCAGATTTGTCTGCTCTGAGATATCTTCAATTAGAGAGATAATGTCTCTAATCTTTTCTGAATTCGTATTTAGGTTGGCAACGGTGTCAGAAAAACCACACAGCTTTGAAACAACTTGCTCGATATTGTATGAGACATCATTCAATTCGCTCAGGGAACCAACAGCTGTTTTGTAATTACTGTCTATTGAACTGGAAATATCATGCGTACTCTGGGAAATGTCACTGATAGCCTGATTGGCTTCCGAACTCGATTTGAGTATAATATCTGCCAACTCGCCTTGCCTACGAGCATTGTCCTGTGAACCGTTGACCTGTTTCTTCACCTTTGTACAGTCCAGCGCGATACGCAATGACATCTGTTTGGTGTTGTGGAGAATATCGCGAAAATCAGCCAATAGCAGATTGTAATTTGCCATAAGAGTTCGTGTCTCGTCGTAAGATACCAGGGGGGCATCTTTAGACAAGTCTCTACTCCCCAAAGTTTTGGCAAACTGCGAAAGAGGCTGAATTAGTGTATGGCGCAAAAGACAAATAATGCACATTGAAGCCAGCACCGATACAATAAAGAGAGCAATAAGGATGTACTGGCCAGATTGTGCGGTTATGAAAATCATCTGGCTAGCGACTTTAATCTTCTGAGCAGTGACGGCCGATTGCAGCGAATGTATATGAAGCAGTGCAACAATCAGCGTTAACGACTGAAGCAACATTAGAAACAGAATGTTGCTAGCCATTTTTTTTGTCAAAGTGTTGAAGAATTTCTTTTCCAGAAACGTATAAATTTCTTTAAAGAGTTCCATACTGCTCTCCCCTTATGTTCACTGTTCCTACCACTTGCCTGTACACACTTTACGTTGGACACCGTTATTTAGTATTAAAATATTTGTAATTAGTACAATTCCCAGACTGACTTTTGTGGTTGTCGGGCGACCTCAGGGCCGCCCGACAATTCTATACGGTTACGGTATCATCCACTGCAGGAAATAGGCTTGGATATACACCATTACCCCAACTACGACAGTCAAAAATATCGAGTGTTTCAAGGTAAAGCGGAACAGTGTGCCCTCTTCGCCCACCATACCGCAGGCGGCAGTGGCAACAGCAAGCGATTGGGGAGAGATCATCTTGCCCATGACTCCGCCGCTGGTGTTGGCTGCGCCGGTCAGTATCGGGTTGAGGCCAAGCTGTTCGGCGGTAGCCTTCTGCAAACCACCGAAGAGGACGTTACTTGAAGTGTCAGAGCCGGTCAGGAAGACCCCAAGCCAGCCAAGGAAAGGTGCAATGAACGGGAACCAGTGGCCAGTCTTGGTGAAGACCAGACCGAGACAGTTCGTCATACCCGAGGTGTTCATGACATAGGCAAGGCCCATCACAGAGGCAACAGTAACAGCAGGGAAACGCATGTCATACAGCGTCTTCCCGGCCAGCTTCATAACATCACCAAAACCTACTCCGCAAAGCAGAGCAGAGAATAAGGCGGCGATCAAGATGGCAGTTCCGGCGGCTGACATGAAATTAAAGTTAAACTTTGCAGCCAGCATAATTGGTAGCTGATCAGCAACCGCCTTTTCCAGAGGTTTGAATTGATCCTTCATTGCGACATTAATCTTGACCAGTTCACCACACAGCTTCTTGGTTTCAGTCATCTTCTTGGAAACGAGGTCACATGACTTGAGACGTTCATCGGTCAAGATCGCGCCTTTACCTGCCAGTCCTGTTTCCACTGGCTGAAAGGCTTCTTCCAACCCTTTCAGCTCTTTCAGATTTGCAGCCAGCTCGACCTGTTTCGGATCAGTCAGCAAGAGAGTTGCTAGCTGCTTATCTATCTCATCGTTCACCTTAGCAATTTTTTTGAGACCGTCCTCGGGCTTGGAAACCTTCTTGACAATCATATCATTTAGGCCCTGCACTGTAATAACCACCTTGCTTTTGTCTAATTCAGCCTTGATGGAGGGGATCCCCCACAAAAGTACCATGACAGTCAAGGCCAGATATGGAGACCAGGCGCGAGAGACTTCCGCAAAAGTATAATGATGCTGTTCCTTCGAACCTGAATGCGTCTCATGATCGAAAACATAGGTTTCTTTCGGATGCCAGACCTGCAATAAAGAAACTAGGGCAACCATGGCAGCCAATGATGAAATGATGTCGGGCAGGTAAGGGCCGAGATAGCTGGCAGTGGCCCATTGACAGACCGCAAAGGTAACACCACAGGTAATGATGGCCGGCAACACTTCAATGGTCTTTTTCCAACCGACCATTATCAGGATTACGTAAAACGGTATAAAGACAGATATAAAGGGAAGTTGACGTCCGATCATGGTGGAAAGCTTCATCATCCCAACATCGCCGTAGCCCATGACGCCGGCCAGGGCAACAACCGGAATCCCGATGGCGCCGAAAGCAACAGGTGCGGTGTTGGCGATCAGACAGACACCGGCTGCATACAGTGGGCGGAAACCAAGGCCCACCAGGGTGGCTCCGGCAATGGCTACAGGAGTACCAAAGCCTGCCGCACCTTCGATGAAAGCGCCGAAGCAGAAGGCGATCAGCAGTGCCTGGATGCGCCGATCACCGGTAACGCCAGCCAAGGAGGCCCTGATAACCTCGAACTGTCCACCTTTGACCGTTATGTTGTAAAGGAAGAGGGTTGTGACGACGATGTAAAAGACCGGGAAGAGACCGAAGGCCGCTCCTTGAGCAAAAGCCAACCCGGCTAGCTTAGCCGGCATCCCCCAGACCCCAATGGCAATACAAATGGCCGAGGCTACCGCCAATGGGCCAGCCTTGTGAGCCTTCATTTTCAGGACTGCCAGACAAATGAAGATGACAACGAGTGGGATGGCAGCTACAAGGGCCGACATTCCGAGACTTTCTGCTACTGGGGTGTATTTTTGGATCCACAACATTTCAATTCTCCTTTCTTGGTGTGATGATGCTTCTTCGTAGATTGATTATTCATCTAAATATTACTAACAGCACAACTCGTTCCAATAAGCGGAACAGCGTTCCGATTATAATCATAAAAAAATAAAACATCAGAAGCGTTCCCATATACGGAACACGGTTCCGTTATAACTTAAAAACAATAAGCGTTCCACTATTTGGAACGCAGTTCTATTTTTTATAAAAATATATTTTCAAGCTAAGTGTGTCAAGTATTTTTTATTTAATTTATGAATAAAAAAAACAGCCGCATACAACAGGCTGAAATGTTAACGTATTTATCCAGCGAGATGTAGAACTGTTTTTTAGATTGGCAGAGAAGTTATATACTATAAGTTAAGCCCTTTGGCCTTGACCCGCAGGTCGCATAAGCCGGGACTCTTTACTGTGTAAGATTACCCGTTCTACCGAGCCAGTGAGGCGCTCTACAGGAAATAGATTAGTATTAGTTTGGTTTTCAAGTCTATTTCACATTAATGATGTTTTCCAGGATGGGTATAGCGAACATCCATCTGTTCCCGTACCAGACGATGTGGGGCGCTGTAGAAGTGATCTTCCACCTCGAAATGGTAATTGATGTGCAGCCTGACTTTCTTGATATGAGCAAACTGATAATGGCTGTCAGGCAAGGAGAGCATGGCGGGGCGATCCAGTTCCTCAAAACGACTGGTACGGGTGCCTGGCAGTTTTTTGAATGGGCGATTGTTTAAGAGAAGAAGGCGTTCACGAATGGCGGCATTTGCTTCCGCCAGGCAGAAGAAGGTCCGTTTGCGCAGCCCTGCGAGAATAAAGCGCTGGACGATCTGAACACCGGCCTTGGCCTTGGCCTTGTCCTTTGGTTTTCTGACACGGGCCGGAACAACCGCGACTCCATAGTGTTCAGCCAGCTCGGCATAGGTCGGATTGATATCAGGCTCATAGCGGCAGGTTTTGGTTACGGCGGAACGTAAATTATCTGGAACAACTGTCAGACCCCCAACGGGGATCGCCCGTGATTCAAAGCCTTTTTGCAAGAGGTTCAGTCGTTACAAAATAAAATCCGTGGACAGAAAATTCGACCGATGCTCACGAACAATGTCGCTAATAATACTTTTGTTCAAATCAACGTCCTTTGCAGCCACCAGTGCTCTGATTGAAAAAGCACGCAGTGCATCGGAAACCGACAATGTCCCCACTGCTGAGTCCTTTCTCCCGGTAAAGGGAAAATTGTCGGGACCACGCTGACACTGGCAATTAACGTTCACGCGGGAGACCTGGTTGACCAGCGGGTCAATCATACCAGCCAAAAGCTGCGGATCACGTCCGAAGATACTAACCTGTTGACCGAAATCAGACTCCTCTATGTAGCGAATCGGTGTTCCAATCTCAGCGAAAGGAATAATTGGAATAACAGGTCCGAATTGTTCTTCGCGATAAAGACGCATTTGCTCGTTAACAGGGTAGACCAAAGCAGGATAGAAGAAACTCCCGTTTACCACTCCTCCTCCTACATTCATCACCTCGGCTCCAAGTTTCTTGGCATCCTCCACCAGACCGGTCAAATAGCCCGGCTTATCCTGTTCAGGAAGTGGCGTTAACATTACACCCAGCTCCCACGGCATACCAATTTTTAGGCATTTTATTGCATTGATGAAAAGAGCTATGAAATCCGAAACTATTGACTCGTGAACAAATATAATTTTTATTGCGGTGCAACGCTGCCCGTTAAAAGTCAAGCTCCCGGCGATGCACTCCTCTACCGAAAGATTTAGATCAGCGTCAGACAGGACAATGGCTGGGTTTTTTGCTTCCAAGCCAAGAATGGACCTAAGCCGGTATGGTTTTGGATGCTCTTTAAGAAGTGCATTGGCAGCTTTGCTCGTGCCAATAAAAGCGAGTGAATCTATTCGGCCTGATGTCATTAGGGGCGGAGTTAATGACCTCCCAGAGCCAAAAAGTATGTTTACGACGCCTGGAGGGAATGATGAGCGAAATGCTTCGATCATTGGTGACAAAAGAAGTACACCATGACGCGGAGGTTTTAAGATGGCGGTATTTCCCATGATAAGCGCCGGAATAAGAGTCGTAAATGTCTCATTCAGAGGATAGTTGTACGGTCCCATGCAGAGCGTTACCCCTAGTGGTGCACGACGAATCTGGCCTATGATTCCCTGCTCAATTACAAAACGTGAAGAAACTCTATCAAGTTCCTTCAGTGCATCTACAGTATCGGCAATATAATCGACTGTGCGGTCGAATTCCTTCTCCGCATCCTTAATATTTTTACCAATCTCCCACATGATAAGACGTACGACTTCAGTCCTTTGTTCCTTCATTCGGGAAGCAAACTGCTGTACATGCTTAATACGATCTGAAATCGCCATTGTTGGCCATAAACCCCGACCGTTATCATAAGCTGCTACAGCAGCATCTAAGGCAGAAATCGCCTCCTTCTCGGTCATAAGAGGAAAACTACCGATTCGGACGCGTTCACATCGATCGTTATCCTTTATACAAACAGGAGAAAATACTTCCTGAGTTTCTCCCTCCCAACGATGAATAACGCCATTTATAAGATATTCTCGCTGTTCAATTGGCAATGGCATGCCACAACTTTTAAGCACTTCTTCCAACGTTGGAAAAATATTCGCTATTTCGGATAAAACCATTTTTGCCTCCTTTAAAATTGTGACTGTAAAAAAATATTTAAACTATCCATTCCAACCCTTTGCACCATGGCCGATAGCCGCAGGACCTGTCCGGACAAGCTCCTGAACACCGATAGGGTAAAGCAGCTCAAGAATGGCCTCTATTTTTCCCGGTGCTCCAGTTGTTTCAATGGTGTAAGACTTAGGAGTCACCTCGATAATTTTAGCCCTAAATATATCGACAATTCTAAGGACCTCAGCCCGGCTCTCGTCTTTGGCTGATACTTTTATTAGTGCCATTTCACGTTCAATTGCACTCTGATCGGAGTAATCAATCACCTTAATCACGCTGATCAATTTGTTGAGCTGTTTAGTGATTTGTTCAATAATTTGATCATCACCACTGGTTACGATAGTTATCCTGGAGATGGTTTCATCGTTTGTTGGAGCAACCGATAGTGAGTCGATATTGAAGCCGCGACCAGAGAACAAACCAACAACCGTAGATAAAACACCAAATTCATTTTCAACCAAAACAGTAATGGTATGTTTCATGACTGAACCTCCATAATTTCATTAATTTATAAATTTAATCAGGAGCTAACAATAAAGTCGGACTGACGATGGAATTCAGCGCGCTCAGAGCGCTTACACGTTACAAAGATCGTAGTTCAAGCCCCAGCTTCAAAGTTGCGGCAATATTTCGTGATGCTACTCGAACATTTTCTGCTGCATCAGACAAGGCTTCATCTGTGCTGCAGATGTGGGATAAAACACTGAATACGGCATCTATACCATGTTCATGTACCGTAGCGGCATCCAGTGCCAGGCTACCAGCAACCCCGATTACCGGCTTGCCATATCGCTTAGCCATTCGGGCAACTCCAATTGGCGCTTTTCCTCTAATAGTCTGGCTATCGATGCGTCCTTCGCCTGTAATCACCAGATCGGAATCCTTCAAAACAGCTTCTAGCCCTATTACTTCCGTAACGATTTCTATTCCAGGCCGCAGTTCTGAATTGAGAAAAGCAAGCATGGCTGCTCCCATACCACCAGCAGCTCCAGAGCCCGGAATATTGGCCACATCTACTCCCAGATCGCGACTGATCAAGTTGGCATAATAAATAAGATTTGCATCCAGTTGCCTCACCATATCCGCCGTTGCCCCTTTCTGAGGCCCGAAAACAGCTGAAGCACCTTTTGGTCCGGTTAGAGGGTTATCGACATCACAGGCTATTTCAATCCTGCATTTTTTCAGGCGAGGATCCAAGCCAGCCACATCAATGTAATGCAATTGTGCCAGCGATCCTCCTCCAAAACCGATTTCCTTCCCGTATTCATCCAGCAGATGTGCCCCCAATGCTTGAAGCATACCCGCTCCGCCATCGTTGGTCGCACTACCTCCAATGCCGATTATAATGTGGTTAACACCTGAATCTAACGCTGAAAGGATAAGCTCACCAGTACCATAAGACGTAGTCAATAAAGGGTTGCGAAGATGGGGAGCAACCAGAACAAGTCCGCTCGCAGCCGCCATTTCGATAACAGCGCACTGCCCGTCTCCGGTCAAACCATAAAATGCGTCAACTTTTTCGCCCAATGGACCCGTTACATCAATATTGATGAGCTTGCCGCAAGTAGCATCTACTATGGCATTTACAGTCCCTTCTCCTCCATCGGCCATAGGCAGCCTGACATATTCCGCAAAAGGGAAAATTTCACGGAAACCTGTTTCGATCTGCATTGCAACGTCCGCAGCCGATAAGCTTTCTTTATAGGAATCAGGAGCAATGACGATCTTCATGCGTTCAAAACCATCTCGTTTATTGCACCTCCAGCCGGTACCATAGGAAACACTTTTTCTTCCCTAGAAATTTTAAACTCCATAATAACCGGTCCAGGAGTAGCAAATCCCTTTTTGATCACATCTTCAACCTGATCAGGTTTTGTTGCTTGGAACCCTTTGGCGCCGAAGGCCTCTGCAAGTTTGATAAAATCGATAGGTGTTTCCATGCGCGTCGCAGAATATCGTTTATCGAAGAAAAGCTCTTGCCACTGCCTAACCATACCGAGATAATTGTTGTTCAAAATACAAAGTTTGACCGGTAGGTTATATTGAACAAGGGTCGCTATTTCTTGTATATTCATCATTACCCCCCCATCTCCACATATTGAAATGACCAGTCGATCGGGAAATGCGACCTGTGCACCAAGTGCTGCAGGTAGGCCATAGCCCATTGTGCCAAGGCCTCCAGAGGTAAGTAGAGTTCTGGGTTTGATGAAATTGAAAAATTGTGCCGTCCACATTTGATGTTGACCTACATCAGTGGCAACTATGGCGTTTTCATCGCTCAGTTCTCGCAACTTTTGAATTACGAATTGCGGTTTAATTTCGCTCTTGGACTGTACGTACGTAAGGGGATGCTTTCCCTTCCATTTGGCAATTTCTTCATGCCAAGGTGCAACTGCCTTTATGAAAGCAGGGATATCTTCTTTGTGCTTCCCGAGCACCCCCATCATCTTTACTAAAGTGTTCTTCACATCTCCGACGATTGGGACGTCAACGCGAACGTTTTTCTTTATGGAAGTGGGGTCAATGTCAATATGAATAACCTTCGCATGAGGTGCGAAAGAATTTAGTCTGCCAGTAACCCGGTCATCAAAACGCGCACCAATGGCAACCAGAAGATCGCAGTTCGTCACTGCCATGTTCGCATAATAAGAGCCGTGCATGCCCAGCATGCCGAGGGAATTTTGATCATCGCTGGGGAAAGCGCCAAGTCCCATGAAGGTTGTAGTAACGGGAACAGAGATCAATCTGGCCAGTTCGGTCAATTCTTTCGAAGCATCGCCCAGTATTACCCCACCACCGACATACAAAACCGGTTTTTTTGCAGCGAGGATCATTGTAACGGCTTTTTCCACCTGTTTGGGATGCGCTTCAAGGTTTGGCTTATATCCACGAATGTTAACCTCTTCAGGGTAATGAAAATCGACGCTAGCCATCTGGACATCCTTGGGAAGATCGACAACAACTGGTCCAGGACGACCTGATCTGGCAATATAAAAGGCCTTTTTCATTACTCCAGCAAGGTCCTTGACATCTCTGACAAGAAAACTGTGTTTAGTGCATGGACGTGTGATCCCTATGAAATCGACTTCCTGAAAAGCATCATTACCGACAAGGGGGGTCGGCACCTGACCACTTATAACAACCATCGGAATAGAGTCCATGAATGCGGTTGCGATCCCTGTAACAGTGTTGGTGGCACCCGGTCCAGAAGTAGCAATAGCCACGCCGACTTTACCGGTTGCGCGGGCATAGCCATCAGCTGCATGTACACCGGCTTGTTCATGGCGTGGAAGGATATTTCGTATCTCTCCGAATTTATAGAGCTCATCGAAAAGATTGATTACAGTCCCTCCGGGATACCCAAAAACAGTATCTACGCCTTCAAGCTTCAGACATTCAAGAAGAATTCTTGCACCGTTCATTTTCATAGGAACCTCCCAAAATCAAATTTGTTCTGCTCGTTACCACGCCTATTTTCGCGACAATTAGACGGCGATCTTATCAAGAAAAGCCCGATCCCAGTCTTTCCATACTGCATCATAACCTTTACTCCGAATCAGAACACACATCTCCTCGGGGGTGCGGCTATCGTCGATAGTAAACTGCTGCGCTCCACTATCTTTTCCTTGATACCCCCCAGGTGCCGTGCAGGAGCCAGCGCTCATCTGGGTTATCCCTAATGGTAAAAGGTCATCGCGTAGCTGGGCGCTTTCTCTTGTAGAAAGGACAAGACCGACATCTGGAAACATCAGTCGCAACGCACAGATTAACTGTACAAAGTGTCTGTCCGAAACTGGATTTAATGGATTGAATCCACCATCCGCCGGACGGATACGGGGGAAAGATACAGAAAGTTGTGTCTGCCAGTAATGGCGGGCCAGATACATTGCATGAAGACAGGTGAAAAACCCCTCGCTTCGAAAGTTACCTATGCCAAGCAGCGTTCCAATACCAATTCTTCGCATACCAGCTTTACCGGCTCGTTCTGGAGTAAGGATCCGGTAATTGTAGTCGCGCTTTTTGCCAAAAGGATGCATTTCGGCATACAAACGTTTGTCATAGGTTTCCTGATAGATTGTCAATCCATCCACACCGGCAGTAATAGTCTGTTGGTACTCTTCCACTTCCATGGGATAGACTTCGATACTGATAGAGCTGAAAAGATGACGGATGCGGTTGGCTGCAGCTAAAATCAATGAATTATCTGCAGCATGTAGGGCCTCTCCAGTCAATAGAATGACGTGGCGAAACCCCTGGGAATGCAGATACTCAGCTTCCTTCTCCACTTCATCAAGGCTAAGGGTACGGCGATGAATCTTGTTATGGGCGCTGAACCCACAATAGAGGCAACCATTGGTGCATTCATTTGACAGATAGATGGGGGCATATAGTAGTATCGTGCGTCCAAAACGTTGTACCGTAGTACGGTGCGCACGAGACGCAATCTCCTCAATATAATCCTCGGCAGCCGGGGAAAGAAGAGCCATTAAGTCTTCAGTCCGAGGATGTTCGCGCAGCAATGCTCGTTCCACATCGATGTTTTTTTTATCTTCGATCTGCTCTAACACCCAATTCGGATCGTACTTATTTATTTCGTCAAGAAAGCTCATTTTAGTTCCTCAAAAAACCGGTCAACGGGCTTGATGCTTCAGCTCCTTCACGCTGATCTCCCAAGCCAGCCAGAAATGCCTCACGGCCTGCTTCAACTCCTTTTCTAAAGGCTGCTGCCATTTGCACAGGATGTGGTGATACAGCCAGGGCTGTGTTAACCAGTACGGCATCAGCACCTATTTCCATTGCCTCAGCAACATGGGAGGGTGCACCAAGCCCTGCATCAACAACTACTGGAACAATGGCTTGACTGATAATCATCGCAATCTGATCACGTGTGCGTAACCCTTTGTTGGTGCCAATGGGGGCACCCAACGGCATGACAGTTGCCGTTCCAGCTTCTTGAAGCCTCTTGGCAAGCACAGGATCGGCGTTGATGTAGGGAAGCACTATAAATCCTTCTTTAACTAAGATTTCGGCAGCCTTCAAAGTCTCGATGGGGTCAGGCAAAAGATTGGTGGGGTCAGGGGTGACTTCAAGCTTTACCCACGGTTCACACCCTGCCGCCCGTGCCAAACGAGCAAGATGTACTGCCTCTTTAGCATCGCGGGCACCACTAGTATTGGGAAGCAGCAGGTATCTTTCCAAGTCAATATGTTTAAGTAAATTATCACAGAGATTGGTAAAATCCGCACGTCGCAGAGCCACGGTAACTATTTCGCACCTAGTTGCCTGTAGAACGGCAACCATTTCCTCGTTGGAAGCAAACTTGCCAGTGCCGACCATAAGTCGAGACTTAAAGTGCCGACCTGCAATTACCAAATCATCCATATCAATCTCCTCAGAATACCTTTCGCATCAAGTTTCAACCTAAAACCGTTGTCTTTGCTAACGCATATCTGTAATTTAGTTTTATGTTCTGCTGACACCCTCACCGCTTCCCGACATACCCCATCCGGGTTGATATCTCCTCACCAACTTTCTTGATGATGGCTCCTATTTCCTCTAAGCCTTTCTCAATCATTCGGCTGGCTGGACTAGATACACTTACTCCACCAACAACTAATCCCGTGTAATCAAAAATCGGTGTTCCAATGCAATGAATTCCTACCTCGTTCTCTTCATCATCGTGTCCAATTTTGTCGATTCTGATTTTCTTTAGATGCTCCATTAACTTATTTGCATCAGTAATTGTGGTGTCTGTTATCTTTCTAAGACCTTTACTTTTTATAATTTCAATTGCCATTTCTTCAGGGAGAAAAGCTAGCATAGCCTTTCCAACCGCAGTTGCATGCACTGGCGCTCTACGGCCAACTCTTGAATACATATTAATGATTTTGTTAGAGCTTGTTTTAGTATCTATATAAACAACCTCTCCGTTGTCGAGGAGGACAAGATGGACAGCCTCCTCAAGCGTTGTTGCTGCTTGCTCCAGTATTGGTCCGGCTATTTTACGAAGATCCATATCGTTGAGAAGAGTACTTGCCAATTCGACAATTTTGAGACCTAATTTATAGAGATCGTTGTTAAGATCTTTTTCAACATATCCTCGCCAAACCAATGTCTGTAGTGTTCGATGTACTGTACTTTTGCTTAGACCGACTTTCTTTCCGATATCTGTAACTCCCAATGCTGATTTGTTTTTCGAAAGCGTCTCTAAAATATCCAGTGAGCGATCGAGAGTTTGCACCTGTTTATCGGCCATGATTAACCTCCCTAATAAGATATATTCCAATTATATTTTACTGCTATTGTATCAAATCAGCTTGTACTCTTTCATAATCGCGGTCAGCTTCGCCTTGTTCGCATCACCCAGCGGGCAGAGCGGCAGACGGACATAAGCCGGGGCTTTGCCCATAAGTTCCAGAGCGGTCTTGACCGGCACCGGATTGCTCTCGATGAACATCGCGCTGCCGATCTTGAGTGTCTGGAGGTGCAGATGGCGGGCTTTATCGAAGTTACCAGCAAAGTATGCGTCCACTAGGTCGGCCACCGTACGAGGCATGATGTTGGCCAGAACTGAGATGATCCCCACCGCGCCGCAGCTCATCATCGGGAAGGTTATGAAATCATCGCCAGAAAAGACGTTGATCTTGTCGCCACAGAGGGCGATGACTTCCGAACCCTGCTGTAGGGAACCGGTCGCTTCCTTGATGGCGACGATGTTGGCATGTTCCGCCAGCCGGGCCACCGTCTCGGGGAGCAGATTGATGCAGGTGCGTCCCGGTACATTATAGAGGATCTGCGGCAGCGCCACGGCGTCTGCGACAGCCATGTAGTGACGATACAGACCTTCCTGGGTAGGCTTGTTGTAGTAGGGAGTCACCAGCAGGGCGCCATCAGCCCCGACATCCTTGGCTTTCTGGGTGATCTCGATCGCCTCGGCGGTGCAGTTGGAGCCGGTGCCGGCGATAACGGGAACCCTTTTATTGACCTGCTCGACCACAGTTTTGACCACGGCCATATGCTCATCGTAATCAAGCGTCGACGCTTCACCGGTAGTGCCGCACGGCACGATACCATCAGTTCCGTTCTCGATCTGAAATTCGACCAACTCCCGGAGTTTGTCAAAATCTACCGCTCCGTCTTTTTTGAACGGTGTCACAATGGCTACAATACTTCCCTTGAACATGACTGAATATCTCCCGGCTTGATCTGTTGCGTATTCCGACCCAAACCGTCCACCATTCCGGCGTGATACCGGACACCGTTCCGGCGTGAATCCGGCCAGCATTCCGATTTGATTGCGTCCACTATTCCGATGCAATCCGGCCAGTGTAAAATGAGAGTGTAGTCGCGG
>CAIYDX010000197.1 GCA_903925005.1 uncultured Geobacteraceae bacterium | reverse complement strand
TTCTCCTTTTACAGCAGTGGTTTTCTTGGTCGAAACCCATAATGCCGGATTTGAAGACGGGATGCTCTTTATTCGTTAACCGGGTAGCTGTTTAGACTCCATATTTTCTGAAATCTACCCACGGATTCTGCGGAAGAACCAGAATTTTCCGATTTCTTCCAACCAATTTTCCAGCAAAGAAACCGGCGCAACTACAAGGACGGGTTTAAGATTGGGATCATCCTCAAAACAACGAATTATGAACGTTAATAACTGCAACGTTTTGCCCAAACCCATGTCATCCGCAAGTAAGGCACCACGGCAACGATCAGGAGTGTGACTCCAGAGGTGTTGTAACCATGCGACACCATCAAGTTGGTGTTGTTTTAACTTTTGACGTGTTTTAAGTGCAACCGGTAGGCGTGGCGCAACTCCATCGGAACAAAGAATTTTACGAGCCTCAATGTAGTCAATATCGTCAATATTTGGCTTTATTACTAAACCGATTTTTGGCTTTACTGTTTTATCTTCTGATTGTTTTTTAGGAGAAAATTCACCTTTACTAACCTGCTGACGTACTTCATCAAAAATTTTGAGAATATCCTGAGCCTGATCAGTTGGTATTGGTTTGGGACACCCAGGAAAATCAAATTCAGCTTTTCCTGTATTACTTGCCTGCTCAACTTTAGTTCGAAACGTTTCTAATATTTTATCATTCATTGCAATAGCAATAGACTCGTTGGATCCGTGCGGAGTGAAGGAAATTCCAAACATAACATTATCAGGAATCCAACTACTGTCATCTGATTTACGTGCAATAAATGCTGAATAATATGGTTTCTCTTCTCCAAAACCTTCTATTCTGTCGGAATAAAGAGAGAGGTCAAATATTTCGGAATGTGTATGAATATTCTGTTTGATCCAAGCAGCAAGTGCCGCTTTAAGTTTTATTAGCTGATCATGAGTATCACCGAGTATTTCAAGGTCATAACCTTCCCAAATGCAGCACTGTGCATTGCGCTTAATGCGCCCATCAAGTTTTTTAATGAAGAGTTCGAGTTTTTCAGGAGATTCAAAGCGCCAGTATTCGGATTTAATTTCTCCATGGCTACTTTCTTCAATCAATAATGAAACTTCAAAAGGGAATCCATTTTCATCATGTAGAATATGAGCCGTAAAGCTTGAGTATGATATACCGGCATCTTCACGTGCCCGCTCGAAAGCTTCTGGAACTAGCACCTTATGTGCATCAGGCCCAAGCAATGCACCAGGATTTCGTACAAATGCTTCAGCACGCTCTCCAGAAACACGCCTACCCGGCATCCGCTTGATTTCATTTAAAACCGTTTTTACTTCAGGAGAAATTATAATATGGACAAGCCCCTCACCGCTTGGAATATCGTACCGATCTTGGATTCTTAACCGGTCAAACATTTCAAGCCAGCGGTCGGGGCAATTGTCAAATGCCGGAATTATCTCAACAGTTTTTGTTCCACCAAAATCGATTTTACGCAAACCCAAATTGAGCAGTTCTGGTGTTAAAACTACCGTATTCTTCAAAAAGTCTGATAGTCCTGCACCAGCACGAACAGCACTTTGACGAATGGAAGACCACTTTATCCTGTTATTTTCAGCATTGCGCTCTTCAGCCGTTCTACGATGGAATGATGCTACTTCACAAACAGTCTCCCATGCTGATTTTGAAAGTAGGGATCGCTTTTGACCAATCGTGATTATCGCACCTTCAATTATTATATTGCCACGCAGTGGACACCCTGAATCATCACTCCATCCAGAAATTGCGATTGAAAAGTCTGGGTCAGTAAGACTACCTCTGCTCGTTAAAACAGGACGCCACTGAAGTTGCTCTGGTAATTGTCCTTGTCAAACAGTTTCATAACTCTAATTCCCGACACTGAAAGACACAGAAGAATCTCAGTCCGCTTTCAGGTTGTTTGACTCAATCTGCCCATCAGAAAGAGCCATTTTTTCCAGTTATCCAATCCTTTTAAG
>CAIYDX010000196.1 GCA_903925005.1 uncultured Geobacteraceae bacterium | reverse complement strand
GATTTTGAGTGCAGACAGTTGATGCCGAGCATAATTACTTCTGTTAGGCATCTGCTGGACAACTCAACAATTACACTTGAGCTTGATTTGCCCGAGGACCTCCCATGCATCCGGTTTGTAGAACAACAGATTAAACAGGTATTTGAAAGTATGGCAGCCAATGCAAAAGAGGCGATGCCGTCGGGAGGGTCTCTGCTGTTGTCAGTGCGATTAGTGGAGGTAAAAAAGGATGGTGACGTGCCACTCATTCCTGGGATGTATGCTGTTATTTCTGTATCTGACAGCGGAGACGGCATTGATGCCTCAGTAATGCAGAATATTTTCAAGCCATATTTCAGTACCAAGGACAGATCGCTTAAAAGAGGTACAGGACTGAATCTGGCAATGTGCCGCACTGTTATCATGCGTCACGGCGGGATAATCACAGCCGAATCAATAATTGGGAGAGGTACTACCTTCAATGTATGGTTGCCGGCAGAAATCAATGGCTAGTAACTGTCTATAAAAACGTTATTTCCTTATTGAGCGTGCTGAAAAAACCGGTGGCAATATGCTATACAACAATAACATAGCCGCGACTGAAATTGAGCTAATTGAGCCAATTGAGACCGATGCGATTAGCGCACCAGACATCGGTGGCGAGGCTACGCTCGAAGAATCAAATATCTTCGGAGGAATTGAAGTTAAAAGGCTGGGATATAGCCTCTATCTGCATATTCATGGTGATTTTATGGAGTGCCGCTGCAGCTACGTTCCCCGCAAATCAGGTTCAATGATCACCAGGGAGGAGCTGACAGATGCCCTCAGGTTAAATAAGGTACTCGAAGGGATAGATCAGGAGGCAGTTGAAAATTTTGCGGTTGATGCTGCCGCAGGAAGACTGCTTGCTAACATCTTGGTGGCTTCCGGCACACCCCCGATAGATGGAAATGACCAGTATTTTTTTTCTTACGCTGATCCTCCCGCTGATACTGAGGAAAATACAGAGGAAACGCTATGGACAAAAGTTGACCTGCGCTCGATCCAAAAATTTGTCAATGTTTCAGAAGGCACCCAGCTCGGTCGTATTATACCAGCCACATCCGGAGTTCCTGGACGAAATCTGGCTGGCCAGCCAGTCGCACATAAACCTGGGAAAGATTTGATTTTTACAATTGGCAAAAACATTAGTTTTGAGGATGAAGATGGCACACTCCTACTAATTTCCTCTGCACCCGGTCGTTTCTGCCATACACGCGGGGAGTTTTCTGTCGAACAATCGTATACAGTTAAAGGAGATGTTGGTTTCAAGACTGGGCATCTAAATCTTATCGGTGTAGTCGAGATAAGCGGGGATGTTCTGGACAATTTTAACGTCCGTGCGTCCAAAGGAATTAACGTTAAAGGGAATATTGGGAAATGCTTGATTACAAGCAGCGGGAATATAACCTTTAACGGGATGGACGGTGCGGACGAAGGTAAAATAATGTGCGGAGGGACACTGCGCGCACGCTTCATACACGATACTACCATAGTATGCACCGGCGACATAATTGTGGAAACTGAACTTCACAACTGCAACGTCAAGACACTTGGTCGGATAATAGTCAAAAAGGACACGATAAAAGGCGGCACCTATATAGTTCGCGGCGGGGTGCAGTCAAATAAAATTGGTGCGCCATCTTCGGTGCACACTAACCTGATTGTCGGTGTAGATTACCGCTATCTACAAGAGCTGGAAATGATGCTGGAAAAGATTACGGAGCTATATGCCACGATTCGGGAAACCCGCTCACTGGAAGAAATAATTCCATTACGTAAGATGGCTGCAAGTATGAGTGACAAGTTGGATGTAATCCGCCCCAAGGCGGTACCTCCAGTTAATGCAAGAATAATTGTCGAGTCAAAACTATATGAAAATGTTCGTATAACTATTGGCAATTTAAAAAAGACAACTGAATACCAGCTAATTGGTCCGATGAACATAGTTGAAAATGAGGCCGATTATTTACTTAGCTTTTTATCGCATACCGGGGAAAATCTAATGGTGCAAGAAGCTGATATTGAAGCCGAAAGTCTTGATGATGCCGCAGCAGAGGAAGATATCTCTGAAAACGAAATACAAACCCAGATTTAAATCTATGATCGACAGGAGTACCTCATGTCACGAATTCTGATAATTGACGATGATGATCACATTCGCCTGATAGCTCAAAAGCATCTTGAATTATGTGGTTATGAAGTGGATACGGCAATTAACGGCAGAACTGGATTAGAACTGACTGAACTTAACCACTATGATCTGGTTGTCACTGATATTTTCATGCCTGATCAGGATGGACTTGGTGTCATCATTGAGCTTAATCGCCAGCAACCTCTTACCAAAATTATTGTCATGACTGGCGGTGGAGCAAGATTCGACACCACTCAGCTTTTAAATATGGCGAAAATGTTGAAAGCTGACAGCGGGCTGGCGAAACCTTTTGAGTTTGATCAACTGATCACAACTGTAAAAAGTGTTCTGGCAGAAGCGAGCGAACAAGAGTGCTGATGAAAAAACGCACTAACAGGATTGACGAGATTTGCGATGAAGAACTCTGCCTGTGTGCTGAAGAGAAAATTCAACATGACGGAGTAAAGCCATATCTGCAGCATTCATACTCGGAAGCAGAGCGACGCCTCCACGAACTGCAGCAGAGTGTAATTGAACAGGAGATGCAGGTAGATGAGTCTATGAGGATAAATGCCGCACTTATTGAAGAGAAACTACGCTTTGAAAATACAACCCGACGCAAAAGCAACGAACAAAAACAGGAAGAGAATAATGAGCCGTTCAGGCATCTGATGCTCCAGCATCAGTCCATTCTCAATTTAGTACCAATTGGTATAGTAACGACGGTAAATCGTAAAGTACAATTTGCCAATACCAAGTTCTACGAGATGACCGGCTAGAGCTTAAAGTTCACCTTATGGCCGCCCCACCTCCGGCCTTGAATCCGCAAAACGATAGTGTCAAAAGTTCCATGAAAAGGAGAATCCTTATGAATAGCGACATCCAGGATCGGGAGTATCTTAAAGCCCTTACGTTGTTGTACATTGAGGACGACGAGGACACCCGCTCTCAGTTCTGTCAATTCCTTCAGCGTCTTGTCGGGAACCTAGTAACTGTAATTAACGGTGCGGAGGGGTTGGTGGCCTATCGCGAGCATACCCCTGACATTATAATTACCGATATACAGACGCCGGTCATGGACGGACTTTTCATGGCCCGCGAAATCCGGAACACTAACAAATCTATTCCCATCATAGTTCTAACGGCTTTCGAGCAGATCGATTATCTAAAAAAATCCATAAACATCGGCGTTACCAGCTACATCACAAAACCGATTGACTGCGAACATCTTCAGAAAATCCTGTTTGAACTGGCACAGCGCCTGCAAGTTGAGCGTGAGCTGAGACAAGTCCAGGAATTGCTGCTGGATGAGCGT
This sequence comes from uncultured Geobacteraceae bacterium, assembly GCA_903925005.1. Lineage (GTDB taxonomy): Bacteria > Desulfobacterota > Desulfuromonadia > Geobacterales > Pseudopelobacteraceae > JACRCG01. The sequence goes on along the minus strand of CAIYDX010000196.1, from coordinate 1,514 downwards.
AACCGGCTGGCGGAGATAGTCGAGGGATTCCGGGCAGGCCTGAATGGTGACCACACACCTGCGGCGGCTATAGTTGATAGTGAGCACGGAGCGGAACCTGGAATCAACCAGATTGACGAGTATCATTTATGCCTGATCGGCTTGCTGGATAATATCAACGGCTACTTGTTTGAGGATACTGAAAATTCTTTAGACCGTCCCTTGGCAGAGCTATTTGACTATACCGTCCAGCATTTTTCTAATGAAGACCATCTGATGGAGATCAATGACTACCCTGAAAAAAGGGAGCATGCAAAAGAGCATGACATGTTCACACGTCAGGTAGCCAAGTTTCAGCAGGACATGATAGATGGCAATTCGATGCTGGCTATGGAAATGGTGAGGTTTCTCAAAAATTGGCTACTTGACCATATACAAAATTGCGACAGGAATTATTTTAAATTCATGGCTGCCGAGCCTGTAAAATAGATTGTGTAAATGGCCAAAATCGGTTGAAATCCCAAATCACTGGAGGGACCGATGGCCACGACCGACGAACTGCTCGATATTTTGATGAAAGACTACAAGAAACCCGAAGATTTAATTGGTGAAAACGGGCTTCTGAAACAACTAACCAAGAGGCTATTGGAACGTGCGATGCAAGCCGAGATGACGGATCATCTTGGCTACAACAAACATGCTACTGCCGGTAACAACAGCGGTAATTCTCGCAATGGATCATCGAAGAAGACTATCATGGGAGAATTCGGCAATCTTGACATTTCTGTCCCTCGCGACCGGAATTCGACTTTTGAACCCGTTATCATCCCGAAAGGCGAAACCCGCTTTACTGGCTTTGATGACAAGATAATCTCCATGTATTCCCTCGGGATGACCACCCGCGACATCCAGAAACATCTGGAGGAGATTTACGGTATTGATGTATCACCTAGTCTGATTTCCCAAGTCACCGACGCTATCAGTGAAGAGGTTACGCTTTGGCGTAATCGGCCTTTGGACGAAGTATATCCCATCGTCTATCTTGATGCTGTTCGGATCAAAGTACGCCACGACAGCAAGGTTATCAACAAGGCAGTCTACCTAGCAATAGGCGTCAACATCCACGGAATAAAAGAAGTTCTTGGCATGTGGACTGCTGAAAACGAGGGCGCCAAGTTTTGGCTCCAGGTTGTCACAGAACTGAAGAACCGTGGGGTAAAAGAAATCTTCATCGCCTGTGTTGATGGGCTCAAGGGTTTTCCTGAAGCAATTGAATCGGTATTCCCTCAGACTCAGATTCAACTCTGTATCGTTCATATGGTGCGCCACAGTCTGAACTTCGTTTCTTGGAAACAGCGTAAAGAAGTAGCTGCTGATCTAAAGGCGATTTATCAGGCACCGACAGTAGATATGGCAGCGGCAAGCCTTGAAGCCTTTGCGAAGAAATGGGATGCCAGCCACCCGAGCATAGCGAAATCATGGCATAACAACTGGGAACGGATCATTCCGTTGTTTTCCTATCCACCGGAGATTCG
>CAIYDX010000195.1 GCA_903925005.1 uncultured Geobacteraceae bacterium | reverse complement strand
TGCCGGGCCGGGTGCTGCTCCTGCCCCGCAGCCGGGCTCGCTTCGCCAACAAGCTGGAAAAGTACGAACAGGCGCATCATGAAGGAACCATGTCCGAAACAGAACTTGCCCGCCGAGTATCGTCTCTGGTATCCTTTACCTCTATCGCTGATGCCGCCGGATTTAGACGTGGTGTCATCATGCGACAGGGGGTGCCGTCCGGAAGGGCTCTAACCGCGTGAATCGCGGCGGCAGTTGGAACAACGATGCCGAGAACGCGCGAGCAGCGAACCGTAACAACAATTCGCCTGACAATCGCAACAACAATCTTGGCTTCCGCCTTGCCTCCCCAGCTCACCGGGCCGGTGGATACCGCCCGCTGGACAGGACGACATCCTGACCCCGACACGGGGCGAAAAGCGCAACACCCCCTGCGGTGCCGTGAGCTGCCTGGATTGGTTATGCGGAAGCTCCGCAGGGGGAATTATATGGTAACATCATTTATATTTGATAATAAAGGCTTCGTTTTTCCATCAACTGCATAAGGAGCACGAGGAGAACCATGAAGAACGTTGCACTTGCCGGCATAATGTTGTTGATATTAGCGTCCAGCCTCCACGCTTCTCAATCCATCATCACCGAAACGGACGGTTCGGCATGTATGGGTGACGACAAATCCCGTAAGGATACGGAACAGTTGGCCCACAAGGAAGCAACTCGACGTGCTGCTGAATACGCCGCAACCTATGTCAAGAGTGAAACAGTCGTCAAGGACTCAGCCCTGGAGAGCGATCTTATCAGCGCCTATGCCAATGCTAAGGTTTCTGTGCTCCAGGAGTTGGAAAAAGCATGGTACAAGGACCAGTCCAGTGGGGATTGCTACAAGGTCAAACTTAAGGTTGAAGTAGTACCAGACCAGAGAGCCATCGCCAAGGTAGCTGAAAAATTTGTGGTCGATGATCCGACCGCTCCGCTGAACATCAAGGTCTGGACCGACAAGAAGGAATACAGCAAGGGGCAGCAAATCAAGGTATACCTCAAGGCCAACAGGCCGTTCTACGGCAGAGTTGTCTACAAGGACGCAGATGGTACACAGGTGCAGTTACTACCCAATCCCTATCGCACGGATAATTACTTCAACGGCGGTGTAGTTTACGAACTGCCGGGTAATGGCGACCGCTACGACTTGGAAGTTACACCACCGTTCGGCAAGGAATTTGTGACCGTCTATGCATCCACTGCACAGTTGGGCGACATCGAAACAACTGCATCAGGCGGTGTGTACGAAATCAAAACCAAACCGCAGGATGTCGCAACCGGCACGCGTGGGGTCAAGCTAACCGCCAAAGGCAGCACCCAGGCGACCGCCGAGTTTGCTGAGGCCAAGGCTGAGGTGACTACTGATAAGTAACATTACGGGGGTAACTTACACGAGAGTTGGCGGTGATAAACCGTGAGCCAATCTAAACTTATACCTAAAAGTTGATATTTGCAAAAACCCCGTAGAAACTTGCATACCAAGGTTTTACGGGGTTTTTTTTCTGTCGGCGAGGCTGCGGCAATCTTTGAATGTTAACTTATAAGAGGTTATGGCAAGTGGGTTGATATTCATCGGGATACTTGATACCCGGTGACATGAATGTTGGGTTCACCACTTATACATTCCGCAGCAGTCTAAATCCAAGAACTATACTGTCGGAAAACAAATGTTTTCCGACACCTGCAACTAATATTCAAAAAACATCTACTTTGCAATATAAAAAATGTGCGGTAAACCATGTCGCTATGCTATACTGTACGAAAATGTTGTTTTGGAGGTTTTCCGCATGCTCGTCGGCTATATGCGAGTTTCATCCGAATCGGACCGCCAGACCACTGACTTACAACGTGATGCTTTGCTTGCTGCAGGCGTTGATAGTCGAAATCTATTTGAAGACCACGCCTCCGGAGCAAGGGACGACCGCCTGGGGCTAACCCAGATAATGGAATTCGTGCAACCTGGAGACGTTCTTATAGTCTGGAAATTGGACCGATTGGGACGGTCGCTGGTGCACCTTCTATCAATAGTGACATCGCTGAAGGATAAGCAGGTTGCTTTTCGCTCTTTGACCGAGGGGATGGATACAACCACACCATCTGGAGAACTACTGTTTCATGTATTTGGAGCACTGGCCCAGTATGAACGAGCCCTGACTCAGGAGCGAGTTATGGCAGGACTGGAGGCCGCACGCCGACGAGGTCGGATTGGTGGCCGCCCCCTCTCAATTACTGGTGAAAAATTAGATGCCATTATCAGTGCACTTCAAAGCGGCATGTCTAAAGCGGCTGTATGTCGCAACTTTGGGGTAAAGCGTACCACATTGATTGAAACCCTTAATCGAGTCGGTTTGCCAGAACAAAAATAAAGTTTGTGGTATCATGGGCCAATATGCGTGGTGACAGCAACGAGCGACTGACCATTCTCTCAGAGGCCGAGAAGATTGCCCTCTATGGCATTCCAGCTTTCGACGACTTCCAGCGGGTTGAATTCTTTGCCATGACTGACACTGAGCGATCCTTGGCTTTGGGACGTAAAAGCTTCTTGGCACAAGTATATTGCCTGCTGCAAATTGGCTACTTCAAGGCGAAACAGGCATTTTTTATATTTTCCCTTGATGATGTGCCACATGAGGATGTTGATTTTCTTTTACAGCGATATTTCCCTGGCCAGACGATAACCAACGCACCATTACTTTTTCCTCTTGGCTTGAGATATTTCAGTAGCGTGACTAAGGACATCAAAGAGGATGAACATGTCAGCGGTGCCCGACTGATATCGGAAAAAGCGCTCGCCAAAAGCGAGCCAGCGACCGGAATTCTTAAATTCGGCACTGTACATCTATCTCACGAAACGGAACGTACCCATATATTCATTGCCGGCCAAACCGGATCTGGTAAATCAACCGCCCTGTTCCAACAGTTAGATTCAATCCAGAGGGCGAATCGACGCTGCCTGATTATTGATAATAAAGGTGAATTCATGGCCCGGTACTACCGACCAGAAAAGGACATTATTCTTCAGCCGCTCGATGAACGAGGTATCGGATGGACAGTTCTGAAAAACGAGGTAATTACCAAACCTGACCTTCATGCAATTACCGGTTCACTTATACCGCCTGGGCATGGTGATGAGAAGTTTTGGCAGGCGGCGGCAGAGGCGGTGCTGCGAGGCGTGATGGGGTATTGCTGGAATCAGGGCACAAAGCAAAATAGTGATCTATGGAAGGCCTTGACCGCTCCGACCAATGAAATTGCGGAAATGTGCAAGGTCACTGCTGTAGGTAAGGCAGGATACACGTTTGTTCAGGATGCCAGCTCCAAGCAAGCCCAAGGGGTTTGCTCTGTCTTGATGAGTTTTGTCAGTTGGATGGAGTATGCGAACGATGGCGACTTCTCGATGCGGAAATGGATACAGAATAACGACGGCTCCACTATCTTTTTGCGTAATCATGCCGATGTTAAAAATACGCTAAAACCATATCTGTCGTTGTTTGCCGATCTCCTGGGAAAGCGGATTAACTCTCTGCCGGAAAATGACAATCCTCAAAAAAACATCTATATGATTTTTGATGAGTTGGGCAATTTTCAGAAAATGCCAACTCTGCTGGACATCATGTCGGAATCACGCTCTCGGGGCGGCTGCGTCACTATTAGTGTCCAGGAGATGGCACGTCTCGAATCAATTTATCGTCCGGAAGATACAAAAGTCATCATGAACAATTGTGCAACGCAGATGTTCATGAGGTTGAAGGATGGCAGCACGCGGAAGGTCGTATCGGAGAGTCTGGGAGAGGAAGAGTACTGGCAATCATCCACCAGCTACACTATCAAAGACGGCAAAAGTGGCGGCGAAAATCATGGTCGTGAAATCCGCAAACGCTTTGTCGTAACTCCGGATGATCTCCATAAACTCGAACGTGGCGCAGCATATCTATCTTTGAGTGGGCGAGATCCGGCGCTGATCAATATCAAGCTCACAGACGCAAATAGAAGAATTCCAGGGCATAATATATTTATACCTCGGCGTGGCCTGGATATGGATGAAGTACGGTGTACCAGTATCGAAATTGCAGCAGCAGCGGAAATCGTTCTCAAAACGCCACCGCCGCCTGAGCTTGTTGAACTTGTTGAAAAGAATGCTATTGAAGCTGTAGATGCCGCAAAAAGAAGTTCAGAACTCCTGATTTCCCGGAATTCGCGATGATACCAATTCATAAATCAGCTTCAAATTTGTCCCCGGATATACAGTTTCTGTATCATTAAGCTCCTTGCACAAATGAGTTACTGCTGCATCATGAATCCGACTGGTCATGTTGTGCAGACGAACCGTCAAAGTACCCGCAGCTTCATTGGGAATCAGATCCGCCTCGGTGGTGTAAATGGAACGCAACAGCGCCCGCGCATCATCAGTTCTTGCCAACTTTTCTCCCAACGTGTGAGCCATCGCAGTTTCTGCGCGATATGCCACCATTTTAACCGTATCTATCAGATGTTTACTGTTGCCGGTCAGGCGTTCAAAGCGGGCATTTTCTGGTAATTCCCCAAAGGTGATGTGTCGCTTGATGCTCTTGCGCTGTTCTTTGAGTGGAATCAGTTCTTCCCGGAGGTGTTCCACGGCAGCCTGAAGTTCTCCCTTTTTTGATTCATATCTCTTTACCTTGTCCGGTTCAATGTCTCCTTCCAAACCAAGTTCGCCAAACTGTGCCGCCAGTCTACTCAATTGTGCTGTTTTCTTTCTGATTTCGCCGTCCAAGCGGCGATATTCCGGGTTGATGACCGGGGTAGTATCAGGCACCTGTTCGGTGCCATAACTGACAAGCTTATCTAATCCGTAATGTTGCCGCATGTAGGAAAAGAAGTTTTCTTGACACCATCTTGCAAACATCGTGGCTGACAACTGTGTCATTTCACCATGGTAGACCGTGGTCACGATGGAAGTCTGATGTCCGGTGGCAGTAAGACGCCTAAACTCTCTGACCCAGATGGTGCCACCTAAAAACACCCCTCGTTCAGCAAGAAGCATTGTCGTTATTTCGCCACCCACCAGGCGAACTTCATGGTTGGTAAACTCTATCACCGACCAGTCATCGCCGGGACGCTTCCGATACGTCATGGCGGCAATTCTTTGCTGCCACAGCCGGGCCATCAGGTCGGGACTATAACCTTCCCGGTCGAACACTACGATAAAGCGGTGCAGGAAAGGGTCAGCAACCAAAGCCTCTGCGTTGGGTTGCCCCGGAATGTCTCGTGACAGTCGGGGAATAATATCCGTTTCCAGCACCTTGATCAAGCCGGGGTCAACATCCTGGTGTACAACGAAGAATGGCTGCCCATCCATGGCGTTGACCCAGTATTCGACTGATGCACGTAAACATAGACGTTGGCGCGACACATAGTGCTTTGGCAACTTTGTCTGTTCACCATGATAGACACGAACGTGGCCATCAACGTAACAGACCTCAGCTTGTGCCGGTGCTTCGTTCATCCAGTCGCAACACAACGCGGCGCTCCACGGCACAGGTTGGCCATACTCCGCCAAATGGTTCACCTTTTCCCGTAGAGTGCGTACTTCCGGTATCCTGTCCAACCCCAGCAGCTTGCCCCATTCGCCGGGGGCCTCATAGCGCAGCTTTTCAATACTCTTGACCCGCCCCAGCGCCATGAATCCCAAAAGCAAAAAAATGCTGAACAGGCTGTAATAACCGCGTGGCAGGCTAAAGTGCCGGTCGGCATGACGAAGCAAACCCACTGTCAGTAGTGCTGGCAATGCAAGCAAAACACCGCCGCCTGTAACATCCAGCGCTGGAACAAACTCAGGAGTTATTCCCTCTTCTCCTCCCAGACCAACGCTCACGGCCAAACGTGCCATGACGTTGGTCGCAGCTACCCCATTTCACCATCGCTGTCACTTGCGCTCCGCTCACTTTTGCTGCTCGCTTCCCGGTTATTACCACGATTTGGAGAAATAGAAGGTCGATGAAGGCGACCAGCCGCTATTGCTTTGCGTATCGTATCTGCCTTTTGCCCCAATTGCTGTGCAACAGCACTTGGGGGCATCCCTTGATCAAACAGGTTTTGGGCATCATTCAGTACTGATTCAGTTAATACACCGGGACCACGATTCTTCTTTGGTTCAAAGAATCCTGGGGATCCTTTCTCCCTGAATAGCTTCACGGCACGCTTTAGTAATTGAGCGTTTAAGCCGAACGCAGATACTATTTCAGACTGTTTCGCCATACCCAATACGTAAAATTGGCTTACTATCATCTTGAACGAGGCAATATCCGTTTCCGAGTGTTGGAATACCGGCATGGTCGCACTGAAATAGGTCACCACACCATCTTCTTTTTTGAAGGCAAGTTTATCGTTGATCTCGGTTACACCGGCAGGGAAAATCGGCAGCATCATCTGTGGCATGGCATCCTCCTGACTTAAAAAAATGATTTGTCAGGTGACTTATCAAAATCCGCGCATACTCGCCAGAAAATATATCAATATAAGCAAACAGAACTTATAACTATCGGAGATTCAATAAGGTTATGTAAAACAATCGCCTCTCAAGTCAAGGGTCGAGATCAGGAGTTCTGAAGTTATTCAACCAGGACGGCAGAACAGAATCTATCCCTGTTTTAGGTCTCCACTAATTTCTTCGAGGGAGACAATTTCTAAGAAGAAATAAATGCTACTGGGAGGCGATATCGCCTCCCAGTGAGACGTTCACGTCAGACCGCTCAAATCCTCGGCAAACGTTCACCTTGAGGCCGTTCACGTATGCCTGAATCCTTGAAAGTCACAGGCAACTTGCTTTTGTGATTACCACTCCACCGTCACGCCCAAATACTAAGTAGTGTTCGTCCGGAAACCCCAGTTTTAACGCGACGAGGGTTGGGCCTACCCTGCAACAACCGCTGCATCCAATCCAGCACGATCAACGCCAGTCTGTCCTCCTGAAATACACTTCTCAGCATAGATAATTTCCTCAAAATTCCGTTCTTACATACATTCCGACAGTCCCATAACAAGGAGTTCCTTGCTTGTTCTTATGGGTGTTCAAGGTGCTGTCATAGGATTTTCGAGTAAACTGCTTTCCGCAAGCTGTGCATTTGAAAATGTATTTAGGACCGGTACTCAAAGACCTGATGGCAGCACTTCTTCCACCACTTCTTACCTGAACTGGACGAGTAATGGTTGAAATTGATCTCTCAGTATCTCGGACGTGAAGAGGCCCTGAAGGAGTCAATTCAACAAGGAACTTAGGACTGAAAGGTATGGTTTTGACTTCAATACCTTCAATGCGATCAACGCGATATGACCTCGGTTCTCCGGTTTCATGCTTGATCGTGCACAGAAGCAAGTTTCCTTCTTTTGTCTTTCTCAGAGAATAAGGCTCTATCAAACGCCAACTTCCTTGATACTGCAGGTTGACGCAGAGTCGGTTTGCAGCGGCAAAACGAACCGACTCAAGTGGAACTGGCGCATGCCAGGCATGAACCATTGAGGGTGGAAGCCAAGATTCGTCGATGGCTTCTCTGATCTTAATACCAACGAGTACAGGTTTCTCGGCAACGTTATGCAACCAATCAAGGACCGTTGGCAACTCTGCCCAGAACTGATCGAACGACGGAAGCACCGGCAACTGGTGAGCGAGCATGTCTTCCCATTCTGCCAGCAGTTTATCCCGTGCGCTCTCGGTCAGAAGTGAGCCTCTGGTCGGCACCGGAATATTTTTGAATGCACACTTTTCCTGCAATGTCTGCATTACCACCGCTCGGTCGGGTCGAATCTCGTCATGCCGATAGAGGTGTACGACATCATACAGGTCTCGTGGCCGTTCCCGTTCAGAAAGTGCCCTGACTTTTTCTGCGAAAACCTCTTCAAAACAGTAACAACTGACTCGAATCCCCGCTGCGGGTCGATCAGAATATGGATGATGTACTTCCCGCAATTCAGGTTCCATAACCAGTTTTTCTTTGGTTGTCAGGTCGAACTTGATTCGTGCCAGGTTCCGCCGCTGCTGCATTGGGCCGACATAGTAAACCCGCCCCTCGGCATAGGAGCCACCCTGAAGCCTGGAAATCTTGAATTTGATCTGATCGGCAGGAATCTCAATGCCGCTCTCGTCGTATATCCAATCAGAAATATCCCGGAATGTACGGAGTAGAAAATCTTCGTTGATGTGTGATTCTTCTATAATGGTGAAATCGAGGTCTTCCGAGAAACGATAAGTTTCAAACCAGCATTTCTTAAGGCAGGTTCCACCTTTGAATACCCAGTGCCCGGTCAGTGTCTCATTGGCAGCGATTCCGGCCAAGAGCCAGCCAAGAACGTAATCCTTTTCAACGATATTAAGGGATAGCGAAAGCTCTCTGGCAAAATCACTCAATTCCTGGCGGTCGATCATACACTCTCCTTCAACCAGTTCTCCGGAATCCAGAGTCGCCAACGAGAAACCAGTCGCTCTGCCTTGAGTTTCGGATCAATTCTGGTGTTTCCTTTGGTAAGCAGTTGAGTGCATTTCCCGATAGTGTCATGCTCGTCAGGGGCGTTCCGTTCAAGGAGAAACCCAAGTCGCTTGAACACGGCGCCGTTGCCAAGGCGGTCAGCATATTCAATCATCAGTTCAAGGTTTTTCATATCTGAACGAAGATAGTTCAGCAGCATATCCTGAACCGACCTGATCCCTCCGCCCAAATGCGGCTCGGCCAGCATATCGAGTATTGTGCGGGTAGGATCGGAAACTGAAACTTTGACCTGTCCCCGCCAGACAGACTTGAAGCCGAACATTTTCTTTTCATTGACAGTGCAAACAAGATAACGGGTTCCTTTAATGACCGGATTTCGATCACGAGGAACCTGTCTTGTCATGACAATTGTCGTTCTGAATATCTGCTCGGTAAGGTCCCAGTACTCTGCCGCACTCCAGCCACCAATATAACAGGGGGCATAAAGTTTTTCAGCGATCAACCAGGCATCTTCAAGCGGCACATCGACCGAACTGGCTTCCAGCGGGACAGGCACGTACAAGCCGCGCTTCACCCGCGATACCCATCCCTTTTCATGCCACCGAGAGAGAATCTTTGCCGCTTCAGTATTATTGATTTCCAGGATATCGGCTACCTGAGTGACCGAAGCTGTTCCCTTAGTAGCCCTAAGGACTTCTGCCAGCCGCTCTCGCGAAAGTTTGCCTATTCCAGTAAGTTTACTCATGATATATCCAGTATGTTAATATTCGCAGATAGTGTGAACTTTAGCATATTACATATACTAAGTAAATAAAGTATATTGAATGCGCACTTAATCGCATTATCTGTGAATTACCGCTTGATAGGTATACTTATCGAAAATGTTGCCAGTTACATGAATGTGGAGAGTGTATCAGGTGAAGTTGGGCCGATTGCTCCGCCGCTCAAACATTCAATTTATGCATGCTGAAGATACATATTGCCAACAATAGAGGATTCCTCCACATCTAACTCGAATTCAAAAATCGAAGGATTGTCTGGCCAATGATAGGGTTTCTCGCTATGCGCAACCTTGTAGCCTGAGGCTTCAATCCAATACAAGCTGTTATCAGCTTCAATAGGCGTGACTGTAAAGTAGCGGTTGAGAAACGTAGTTGAGGGTCGCGCCAGTACTGCATCGACCGAATATTTCCGGGTAATAAAGGGCACTTCTACCGGAGTACGCCTTGCATCTACCCAGTTACGTATCAGACGAGGATCGAGAACGTCGTTGGTTGAAGTGCCTTCTTGTATTTCTTCGTAGTAGTTGCGTGCATCTGCTTCGGCTTGAGTCCGACTGACTGCGTTACTACGTGCAAGAAGAAAAGCAGCAACTGGGTCAAGCGTACCCCACGTAATAAGTTCCTTAATCCAGAACGCAATCCAAGGGAGGCCGGTTCGAGGCCAATCGCCAATTTCAAGAGCTTGAATTGGCTGGTTTCCATCGTCATTATTAAGAAGAAGTCCCAGAATGCTGCCAATACCCCATGTGCCACGGTAAATAAAGTTCTGAGAGACGAAATCAAACCACTGGGTAATTTTGTTTGCGGGAGGCTGAGTACGCAACATCCCTTTTGCTAGCCACCATTTGAGCACTGTCGGCCAGTCACGAAAATTTCGGCTACGACCAAGATTCGTCTTAATCCGAAATGATGGAACAAGGGATAAGAGTGATAAAACATCTCGAATGAAGTTGAATTGATCATCCGTTGTCCAGCATGCGTAACCTGCGCCTTCTAAAAGTTTTGTTCGGACGGCCTCTTCAATGTCGAGAAGACTGTTAGCGGATAGTGGCGTCAAGCTAGTCTTATAGATGCGTCGACGTTGTGCTGCATCGGGGTATCTATCAATGATTGTGCGACCTCTTGAAAGCCAAATTGCGGCGAGTCTTTCCTCTTCTTGGTCGGCAGCAAAAGCGTATGTCCTTTGCCAAATCCTGGTAAGCTCCTCCTCAAGCTGATCCTGCATAAGTTCACTTTGACGAAGCTCTTCAACTTCTTGAATAGAAACAATGAGGAAGGCATCTAGTGAGTCAAGGTAACTGTATGCATCATGCTCATATTCTTGTGCATTTATGACCACAGTTTGTTCGAGCCATGTAAGAAATTCGATTCATCCGCAGAATCTGTGGGTAACTACCGGTTCGGGTAGTTTTCCAAGTGTATGATATAAAGCCAGTTTTATCACTTCATAG
>CAIYDX010000194.1 GCA_903925005.1 uncultured Geobacteraceae bacterium | reverse complement strand
TATACTTTTGCAAGAGGCTCGACTTTCTTTGGATATTTTTCTCAGAAAATTTTTCAAGCGAATAATTTTGAAGCATCACAAGACACGATTTTGAAATATATCGCGCGAAAGCAAATAAGCGTAACAGTTCAGTTTGATTATAAACCGTTATATTTTTAATTGTCTTCATCGACTTTATAATATTTTCGTCAATTATTTCCCCTCCGATTTCTACAATTTCATCAATGCAATTACAAAGAGTATCTAGGGATTTTTTTATTCTGGTTCCGATGTGCCGATAAATAGCCGTTAAATGTTCTTTATGCTCTATAAAAACTTGGTCTACACTTAACTTCAATATACTTGCGGATTGAAGGTTAAATGCAAAATCAGCATCATTATATGCTTCCTTTAAGTTTCCATTTAATATGTTTGCACAAGCCAATTCAATTCTAGCCGAAGCAAGCCAAGGTGTTAAATTTACAGCTGCTGACGCATATTCAAGGCTTTTTTGAATTGAACCTGATTTCCTCGCAGCTTTTGAAGCTAAAATATAACAATCAACCGTACGGATCATCCGTTTGTCATGATGTGCCATTTTAGCGGCCCGTAATGCTAACAGTTGTGCAGTTGTACAATCTTTTTTCCTTCCGTTTAATAATAGTTGCTTTGACAATTCATATACTGACTGGTATTCGAGCGGCTTCAACTCAACTGATCGCAGTAAATGACTAATTGCAAGAGCACGTTCCCCTATTTCTATTGCCTTTAGTGCTTCTGAATATTGTTCAAATGCTGCGACACATGCAGGAACAAGATTTACGTCTTCAGCACCAAATCGTTTTCTTGCAAAAGCATCAAATACCGCGGTTGCTGCTCCGTCTCCATGATCAATTCTATCTTCAAGAAATGCTATTTCATCAGATTGCAGACCAACAGAGAAATCACCTTCATCGCCGATTACCGTGCCATCAATCAATTCGGTATTATATTCCAACTCCATTTGCTGCTGAACCGTTTTGGCCCGTGCATCGTAAAGTGTTTTCCAAGCCCACTCGAATATGCGTAAAGCTAGTTGTTTTGGATCCTCATCACTATCAAAAAATCCTGGTGTATGATTATCCAATACTTCTTCATGAAATTGGCGAAGCATCTCATGATCAGTAAATGGTGGTTTTCTATTTTGATATGAAGGCCCAATAAAAAACGGTAGAACGACTGTATTTGATTTGTCATCAACTGCCGCCTTATATTCCAAATGCGTATAACTTAACTGATACCCTTTTGGTATGCCGCCATAAGTTTCGCCCAAAATTAATATCATCAACTCAGATTGACGTATTGAAGCTATACAATTTTCAATTGGCGGTTTATGACTCATTCTGCCGTCATCGAAATCAATAGCTTCTAGCGGGAAAACAGGAAAAGCATTTATACGATCGCATAAATGCTTCCTTAGTTCTGAAAACTCCCCAAATCTCGATGATATGAATATTTGAGTTTTAATCTCGCTCACCAGTTTGCTCCCTTCAATTCGCACATAATTTTAAATGTTGGTTAGGTTGTTAAATCCTTCAAGTATTACTGCCAGTAATAGCTCTGTTATTCTCAATCCCTTGAAACCATCCCAGGAAGTAGTCCACTGCCAAGACCTGAATTTTTCCCATAAATTTCATCAAAAACCAATCCACAGGTACAAGTGCCTTCACCATACAATTTAAAACCTTCATTAGTCTCAAAAGCGCGCGATTTCCGGATAACACTCGGTTTCCCTTTGTAAATAAATTCTTCAGTAGTAAAAAACAATCTCATGTGAAATAAACTCCAATATTAATTAATTCTTGAAAACCGTATCATTTTGGTGTATCAATGTCAAGGTTACAGTTCACTTCAAAATGATGATACATCAGATATCGATGTTTCTACCATCCAAAAGCATTCCCATGGTTTTAGCAATACCATCAGCGGCATCATCTACCTGCAAAAGCAACGTTTCTGCAACATTTCTTTCCGCACCACTTTTTTTCCTTCCGATAGAGTTGAATCATCACAACAAACGATGAATAGGAGAACCAAATGCAGACTCAAACCATAATCACGCTTGCCACGGTTGGATTCGCGATTCTTACCACTATCATGATGATTAACTCCCTGGTAGGGCGCAAAAACCGGGTGTCTTACGCCTTTGCCTCAATTGACGCAATGTTGAAAATGCGCTTCGACTTGATACCCAATCTGGTGTCCTCCGTAGAGCGCTACATGAAACATGAACGTGAGGTTCTGGAAGAACTTACCCGGTGGCGTGCACAGGCTGCATCCGGTACGCTTACCAATGATGCCCTCGTATCATTGGATAATCAGGTCAGCCAGGCTATGCGAACTCTATTTGCCCAAGCGGAGAACTACCCTCAACTGATGGCAAGTGAAACTTTTGTGAACCTGCAAGGTTCGCTGAACGAAGTCGAAGCGCAGATTGCCGCCTCACGGCGTGCCTACAACGCTGCGGTGACGGACTATAACAACGGCTGCGAGATGTTCCCACTCAATATCTTCGCCAGTATGCTGGGATACAAGACCAAGGTCTGGTTCGAGATCTCTGACAATGAGCGGCAAAGCCTCAATGTAAAGGGGATGTGGTCATGACAGCAGCAGAATGCGTAGTTGAGGCTATGGATAATGGTTTAAATCAAATCGTTAAAGATTTGGAACAAAGTCGGCAACAGATGCTGGGGAAAAATCGCACTGTCTTGTTGTGGGTGACGGGCCTCACTTTGACAGTTATGGGGTGGCTGCTAGTTATCAATATGCACTGGTTTGTTCTGGGGATTACAGCTTTTGTGGGCCTGGTTATCGGAGCAATCATAACAAGTAGACGCAAAGGTAAAGTGGGGAACGAATTTAAGAGCCGGGCAATTCCGGAACTACTGAGACACGCACTGCCTGAGATTAGCTACCATATCCACGAGAAAGCGGTTGGCATCGGACTTGTACTCAAAACCGACAACACTATCGTCGGCATAGCGCACGATGATGACGTTTCCTTTGGCATGATGACGACGCCATCGGTCTGCCCAAAGGTCGAAGACATAGTGGAGGTAAATGTTGGCCAGCAAGGGCGATATAACCGCTCCTTGCGGGGTCCCCACCTCCGTGGGAATAACTTTCCCGTCTTCCATCACCCCAGCCTTCAGCCATTTGCGAATCAGGCGGATTACACGCTGATCACCAATGCGATGCTCCACGAAGCGGATAAGCCATTCATGGCTAACCGAGTCGAAGAAGCTCGAAACATCGGCATCAAGTATCCAGTTCACTTTCGTAGAGCTGATACCAACCGCGAGTGCATCAAGTGCATCATGCTGACCACGCCCCGGTCGGAATCCATACGAAAAACCCAGAAAATCCTCCTCATAGATTGCATTGAGCACTTCTGCCACAGCGCGCTGGACGATCTTGTCTTCCAGAGCCGCTATGCCGAGCGGGCGTTGCCGCCCATCCGCTTTCGGAATGTATTTCCGACGTGACGGAAGTGCTCGATAAGCACCCCGATGAACGCGAGCATGCAAATCAGTGAGGTCGGCCTCAAGGTGTTGCTCATAATCTTTCCATGTCATTCCGTCTACCCCCGCGGCCGCATTCCGTTTCAGCCAGAAATAGGACGACCTGAGCAGATCGACGGTTACATGGTGGAGCAGAGCGGTGAACCGTTCCTTCTTCCTTCCCTTTGCTGCCTGCCGTACACGTTCAAGACCCTGGAACACGCTAACCCGGCTCGGTGTCCGGCACATGCGGTTCTCTCCCGCGTTTCCCTCGGCCCTCTCCCTTTGCTCCATTGACTCCGCAGACGGTTGCCCGCCTTTGTTCGCCAACTTCATAGCTACTATGGAGAGGTCTGACTTCTCCTGCTCGTGCATCATCGGCTTCGGCTCCTCACCTTCCCGACGCGGGCCACCCCATAGAGATGGTCAAGCAGGAGATCTCCCGGTTCCCAAACAAGAAGCGTATGCGCATGCCAGGGTCTCAGACCACGCAGGGCCGTACAGGCGCTCGCAGTAACGCTCCTGTCCGTGTTGCCTTCCGTCTGTGTAACAACGTCGGCACCCTGAGGTAGTATTTCGCGGCTCAATGGCTGGCCTACACACACCCCTGTCAACGCTTGAAGGTACACCTCGCGATATACCAGCCATGACTCGGGGACAGTATGGTTTGCTAAACCTTTACTGGCGGAGACTTTCACTCCTTACTCCTTGCCGGTCTCCCGGCGCACTACACAAAATCATTTACAAGACCTGGCTGCCAGAGCTGTTTTCTGAGCGAGAACATTATTGGGTCTCTTTAAAGCTCCTTGTGGCTCCGTGTTCTTTGAAAGACTGGCTCAGAACAGAGGCTTGTATGGACAACTATAACAGGATATGTTTGTAACATCTCGCTTGACCGCTTCCAGTTTATGACTGCTTTTTGTATGCTCTGCTTGCAATGTTTTCCAGACCATCTGTGATTCTGCCTCAACTCTCAAGTTATTGGCCTGCTCAAGAAGAAGTTTTTCAAACTGTTTACTATTAACCGGCTTTGTTAAATAGCCATTTATGCCCAGGTTAATTGACTTTTTCAGGTATTCGGCGTCCTCGAAAGCTGACAGCATAATTATCGGAACTGTTTTGTCGGAATTGCGAATCTCACCAACCATATGTAATCCGTCCATTACGGGCATCCAGATATCGCTAATTATAATATCAGGACGATGTTTCCGATAGGCGATCAAACCCTCCACACCGTTTGTTTCGGTTATTAGGGTGCCAACAAGACGCTTAAAAAATATGCAGAACTGCTCGCGAACATCGACTTCGTCCTCGATGTAAAGCAGGATTAGTGTTTTAAGGTATTCACGTTTCTGCTCATCAGTGTTCACAGTATTACCCCTGGATTTTCAAACTCACTAAATCGCCGTTGTCGCTGAGTGCAATGCACCCTGCCCTTCTTGTTTGATGAACGTCGGTTACTTTTACCGGCATCGTTCAGGAGTAGCTTTTGGATTCACGGGTGGCGACGTCTTGGGAAGTTCCCTCTTTTTGGAGCTCCTCGTAATGTTTAACTGTTTTTCTGACTACTGCTTTTGGTACTTCAGCGGGTTCCATCACAATTTCAGCCAAAACATTATAATGCGGAGCATTCTTATTTGTGTTAGTGTCGGCATTGCCAGTGATTTCCGGTTCGACAACAATCGGACACTCAGTATCACCAAGTTTCAACTTAATTTCTAAAGGATCGGCACTCTGTAACACCATTTTGGCTCTTGCGGCAGGTGCCGGGCGAATCCTCTCCGGTAGAACCGGTTTTCCCCCTTCATACATATCCTTGATTATTTTTGGATTTGCCTTTGCCCTATTGTAAAGCGGATTCTCCGCTCCCCTTTTGTTTGTGGTCTCTTTGGCGGGTAGTTCCTCTTTATCAGCAACGCTGCTCTGAATCTCTTTTTTAAGCTCAATATGCATATTAGTAATGATGTCGGATGCAGAACTGTCCATAGCCGGTTGCTCTTGGCCTGTTACAGGCGAAGAAAGAAGCTCGGTTGCAGTTGTTAGGAGCTGATGTTCCTCAGCCGGCGGCTCTGTAGACATTCCCTGCGGAGCCATCGCAATATTTTCAGTGGATACTGATGCAGTATTTCCCGATTCCATATCTTCATTTATTGCTTCGAGCACAACTGGATCATTTTTTTCGACCACTTTATCAACAGGTATTTCCATTAAAGATTGCAGGTTTAAACTGTTTTCCGCCAGTGGCTTTAATTCATTACATTCTTTCCGCATCGAGATAATATCTGCTTTCATCCGATTAAGTTCTCGAGTCAGTTCAACAATATCTGACTTCAGTATTTCATTTTCAGCTTCCATCGACCTGACATTTTCTGCCAACGGATTTGCATTAAATACATTTTGAATGTCACACATTTTTTCCTTAAGCATTCCAATCTCTGTTCTCATGAGTGCATGTTCAGTTTTGGAAACCTGTGCATCAATGTCCGCAAGTTCAGACTCAAACTTCAGTCGTTTATTTACAATGCGCAACTCTTCTACTTCAACCTTGACCTGCTCACTTTCAAAGTGGTAGACAGACTTTCCAGCGCTCTTGCTCTCTTCCATATTCTTCCAAACGGACGCCATTGCGAGCTGCACCTGCTGGATATCATTAGAGCTATGATTCACAGAGGGGGTCGTCGACAACAGGTCATTCAGATAGTCTATAACCTGAACATCATCATTAAATCGCTGTTCAGAGTTATGATTCTTTTCAGAATACGTCTCACGTGTGTTTAAATCGTTTATCATATGGCGTATTTTGACTATATCCCTCCAGGAATATAGGGCAGAGTTTGCGCGAGTCCGGTTGTTCCATTTTATTTCACCATTCTTCTCAATCTGCGCGCAGATTGTTCAATATCTTGGATCCGGTTAATTTCGTCAAACTCTGCAGTCAGCTCCCACAAAAGTCTATATTGTGTCATTGCACATCTGAGGCGGTGAACATTCGCACCATTTAGACTTTTTTCCGCACTAAACCAAAGGGCATGATCATAATGCGGTTTCTGAATTACTTGATTACTAGGATGCATGCATTTGATTCCTTTAATATATTAGCGAGTTGATCCGCTACGAAAAAACAGTGCTCGTGAATCACCTCGCAGCGAGGCGCGACACAGGGGTTAAATGCCACTCAGCCATTCGCCAATCTGCAAGGTGATCTTTTGACCGTCAGTTAATTTTCCGTACCCGTACCCATGCCCATTAGATGAGCCGGCACTGAGGATTAGATTACCCATCATTAACTCCCCGGATCTACTGTCAACACATTGAAATTCAGCTGTGCCATTCCCACTGTCGGAAAAGCTGGCTACCCCATAGCATTTTTTCCGTGATAATGAAGTGAAGGTGAAAGTAGCTCTTTTACCTGAGCTTATATTAATCTCACCATGAAAACGATCGGTAGGGTTCTTAAGCAAACCTCTCACTGGAAAAGTCGCAGAACATCCTGCTAATGCAAAAGCAGTCAGTAATATCATAAATTTGTATTTATACATCATCTACCTCAGATACCTGTGAGGTTTGTAAAGATGGTTGCAATCAACTACTTTGCAGCAAGCTAGAAGGTATCTACTGCATTTCCATAAATCAAAGCTATTTACTGAAAGTTTAGATCAGCTGTTTGGTTTTGCTCTATAACAACATTGACCAAAAACCATTCTCCATTTGAATCGTACAGAAGACTTAGAGAGTCTTCTGAGGATCCGGATCTTATGGTGTACTCCTTTCCGGTAATAATAGAGGGCATTGTAAGACTAACTTCATGGCCATTATTTGCTATATGGTATTTAAACGAATCGGCCATTACATTGGCGATCTCACCAAGAGCATCATTTACATCACCGTTTAATTCGGCAGTCTCCGTGCCGAGCATATTTGAGGTAAATTGCAAAGCCAGAGATTCCGGAACATGCAAACTCAAAAGACCATTTGAAACACCGGAAAAACCGACAAGTGCAGTTACGCAGTTTTCAAAATCTGTTATCGGATCGACTTGCATAGGTAGAGGCATTATATCCTCAACACCGACCATGACAGAGAAAATACCTTGGATTTCATTGTGAAACTTTTTGATCAGAATGTCTTTTGATGGTGCAGAGATTTCGCAAAATTGTTGATCCATTAAATACTCCTCTTATCCTGATATTTACAGAGTGTTAAACCGCGCCTTAACCTCGGAGCATGCTTCTGAAAATCGACCGGAGTGGATTTAAAAGAGCCTGTCCAAGACAGTATATTTTTGCACAACTTCGAAGTCGTCAGTATTGCCATATTTATTATGACAATCGGCACAATTACCTGTCATCGATTCACCAAACCGGAAGACAAAAGTCTTACCGCCATTTAACTTTCCGACCCCGTGCCCACGCCCATCAGCAGCACTGACTGTGAATGTTCCATATTCATTGTTGTTACATATAAATTCACCTGTACTCTTGAATTTTGACGAAACTCCGTACCGACCTGAACATGTTATTCCAGATACTGTCGTGAACGCTAAAGTACCAATTCTAGTGATGGGGTTAATTGTCACCTCTCCATTAAACGAATCGGCAGGTTTTTTATATATACCCTGCACTGGGAAAGTTGATGAGGCACAGCCTGCTAATATAATAGCTACCAGTAGCACCATAACTTTATTTGCCATTAAATTTGATCCCTTCAAGATAAGAAACTCTTATACGGTACGCCTACAGACGGTCGGACAGATTCGCTAACACAAACAGATGATTATCAATAATTGTGCCATTTTTAGATATTTTTTATCCAAGATAAATCAGATAGTTATATCCACACAGACAATATGTATAAAATGTTAAAAACTGCCTGTGGGTTGACAGACGCATCCTGGTAAAGGGATTTAGTTAATAATATCCGATGCATTGTCCAAAAAGACATTAGTTGCTATAGCAACATCTGTCTTTTCACAGACACAAGGAACCTCATAGAAGAATTTGATGCCGCACAGGTAGATAACTCAACTTTCGCAGTTGCTTATAAAGTCCCCTCCCCCCTTGCGGGGGAGGG
>CAIYDX010000193.1 GCA_903925005.1 uncultured Geobacteraceae bacterium | reverse complement strand
AGGTAAACTGCTTTGTTAATGACTCTGCTGTCGTGACGCACCTTGATCCGAATGGCATCAAGGTAAACTATTGGGTAGACCTCATCCAGAGGTCGATTCTGCCAGAGCAATACTTCTTCGCTGACTGCATCGGTAACTTGGGAAATCAGGGCGGGTGATATATCTATCCCATAAATCTCCTGTAGGTGCCCTTTGATGTCACGGGTGGTCATGCCACGGGCATACATGGAAATGATTTTGTCATCAAAGCCGGTGAAGCGTGTTTCGCCCTTTGGAAGGATGATTGGCTCAAATGAGGAATTACGGTCACGGGGAGTGGTTACTTCGAGGTTGCCAAAATCACCAGTGATGGTTTTCTTGTAGCCACCATTGCGGGAATTGCCGGTATTCTTGCCTTGTGGAGCATGTTTCTCATAACCAAGGTGCTCGGTCAGCTCGGCTTGCATTGCTCGTTCTAAAAGCCGCTTTGTCAACTGTTTCAGAAGTCCATTTTCACCTATCAAATCTTCTGGTTTCTTGTAGTCCTTCATCAAATTGTCGAGCAGTTCGTCTGTGGTAGCCATCGGTATCCCTCCTGTGGGTTGTTTTACCGAATTTCAGCATTTACACAAACGATTGTACACACCCCCGTACTTCCGATAATCATTGATGTCTGCAACGTATTGGTTTTTCATTTGCCAGATTCAAATAGTGATTCTATCCAAGAAAGTGCTTCAGGATAGTATTCAGCATCCAATACAAACTCTTGTCCCCTTGCTACGGATTTAAGAACTGTTTGCTGCCCTTTAGATGTTCGAGAAGTTGAACTTGTCCGCGTCGTTTTTACAGCCATTTCCCTTATTTTTTGCTTAGCCGTTTTCTGTAGTCACTTAAATAAAGGATCTTTCGCTGTTCAAACTCGCCTTCTTCACGGTCAATCTGCTCGGCAATAGCTAAGAAATCTTCCCTTTCCTTTCCATCCATCTCTTCCGCAAGCTTCAGCACATATTCCATGAAGTCCATGCCTTCCCCTATAGGCTGCTTCTCAACCATTGCAGAACCTCACTGAGGACCTCTTTTGGATGCTGACAACGCCTTTCAATCTCCTGAGCGTCTTGACCTGACGCAACCCAGTAATTATTACTGCCAAGAGATTGGGTAACTATTGTCAGTCGCTCGCCAGTTTTGCACACTTCCATAGCTAAAGGGACAATTTGGTCTGCCAGTGAAAAGCAATGCCGGATTTCCTGAATCTCATCAGCAAGTACATCTGCATCGATGCGAAAACCACCCCAACAAAGTTGTAAGAACATACGTAAGGGGCCTAACACAAGGAAGTAATGTATCGTATTGACGGACGGACTCCAAACAGCTCTGGAGAGGATTATGTAATCATCTACTTGGCATTTGTTGGCCTCGTCTACATAGAAATCAATGAAGTTCACTGATTTTGGGGTCGTCCGAGTGGAAAAATCCAACTCTGACCGTTGTTTCAAGCACAGTGCAAGTTTGTCGGGAATTTCAGGCAAGTCAAAACCGGCTTTTTGGAAGAGTTGCCTTGCTTTTTCAAGGTTTTTATTTATGTTCATCACGGCTTTAGAAGTTCTATTGCTATCACTCCGCAGCTCACTTACTTTGTTACGAAATAATGGATGGCATTCAGCT
>CAIYDX010000192.1 GCA_903925005.1 uncultured Geobacteraceae bacterium | reverse complement strand
CAAAATGGTCAAGGGTGATCTGCGCGGCGATATGGCACTGCTGCGCATTCAGGGAACCGGCCCATTCCCGTACGCGACTCTCGGCAACTCCGATGCAGCCAGAACCGGTGACATGGTGTTGACTATCGGCAGTCCGTTCGGTTTTGAACAGACCGTCACTTCAGGAATGATCAGCAGCCGCAACCGGAGCATGCAGGTGGGCGATATCGTGTATGAAAATCTTATTCAGACCGATTCAGCGCTCAACAGCGGCAGCAGCGGCGGGCCGATGATCAATGTTCGCGGCGAAGTAATCGGCATAAACACCGCTATCTTTGCGCCGACCGGTGTATTCAACGGTATCGGCTTTGCTATCCCGATCAATCGTGCCGCTGAACTGGTCGGCGGAGTCATCGACTTTAACAATACAGCCCCCGGTGCCGCAGGCGGCCAGCTGGTTGTCTGGAGCATCCAGGGACGACAGATCGGCAATAACTACCGTCTACCGAACGGCCAGACTGTCATTGCTCCACACGGTCCACTCGGTGCCTGTGTCGACTGCCATCCGCAGCTGTTTGAACCCCAGGCAGCCACTCCCGCTGCTTTGATTGCTCCGAACGGAATGTTCTATGGTTTCGGAAGAGGAGGCGGACGCGGGCAACGCGGCGCAGGTAACTTGGGTGCGGGACAGCAGAATGTTTACGACGAACCGTTGCTCGGCGTGGGAGTTGTTGATGTTGATGACATAATCTGTCGTCAGGCCCGGATGCTGCACCCGGAAGGGGTGCTGATCATCAGTGTCATTCCCGGTAAAGCCGCCGCTGCAGCAGGCATTCAACAGGGCGATATTTTGTTGCGGATAGCCGGAAGGAAAATTCAGAATATTGCCAGTCTCAACGCTCTGCTTGCAACTCAAACCCGTGGCCGCACCTTTGAGCTTGTCTACATACGCAATGGCTCTCGCCAGAGCACAACAATCAAAACAGGGAGCCAGAGTCCACCTTGAAAGAGATCATTGAAAAATTATACCCGGAAGAGTTTGGCGTAATTGCCGTCAAACCGGAGGTGGTTACTCAGAAGCAGTCCTGGATGTCAAATGTCTGGAAGTACGCATGGGGCAGGCAGAGCCGAGCCGTCAAAACTGTCATCATCGCATGTATCCTGGTACTGGTAACCGGCTGTATCCTTTATTACAACCTGTTTATCACCGAGTCATTCGATGTGGACCTTGAAACGGCACAGCTGGAGGCGGAGATTTATCGCAAAAACACCCTGATTCCGGGGTTGGCAGACGTTGTCAAAGATTATATGACGTATGAAGGAAAGGTTTTTGTCCATGCAGTGGATGTCAGAAATGCTCTTGAACCATTCAAGGAGCAGGCTGCCAAAGGGACTCTTGCGATGGATATGCAGACATTCACCAGATTCAAGTCAGCGATATCACAGTTTCAGGCGGTTTCTGAGAACTACCCGGATCTGAAAACATCGGAAGCGTACCTTAAATTTATGCTGGAGCTTACCAACACCGAAAGGCGAATGGCAGATGCCAGAAACAGGTACAGTACGGCCGTGAATCGTTATAACACGGCCCTGTCCCTGCTGCCGGGATCTGTTTTCGGATATGTTATCGGGTTTAAACCGGCACAATCTTTTGTCGCCGATAAACCAAAATAGCGGAGTGAGATGATGCCTGTAAAATGGTTACTAACCCTGGCCGTAAGTTTTTTCTGTATTCTGCCGGTGACTCACTCCACTGCGGCAGGACAGCCGGTTACCGTATGCATTCAGTGCCACAGCGCACTCACGCCCAGACTCAGCGATCCGGTTAAACTCTGGCAGGTCAGTATTCATGCCGAACGGGGCATCGGCTGCACCGCCTGTCATGGTGGCGACCCGATGGATTCCGTCCAGTCCATGAGCTCTGCAAGAGGCTTTCGCGGTGTGCCGATAGCCACGGCGCTACCGGCACTATGTGGTGGTTGCCATAGCGTAATAGCCACCTATTACATGCGCAGTGAACATGGCAGAGCCCTCGGCAGAGGCGGCCCTTCATGCGTGACTTGTCACGGCAGTCACGACATCAAGAAAGCGTCACCGGATCTCCTCGGCAGAAAGTACTGCTCACAGTGCCACACCTTTGAAAAAGCCCGACTTATTCGCAGCGCCATGTTGAAACGCGATTCCATGCTCATGGCCTACGAGAATAAAATCAAAAATATGAAGGTGCAGGGGATTGAAACCGGCCCGATGGAAAACCGGCTGTACTCACTGCGCGGCCGCTTTCATGCGGTATTTCACAGTTTTGATATCGAACAGATCATTAAAGAGTCCGATCAGATCCAGGCTGAACTCGACAAGAGCATTGGGGCAGGCGCTACAGGATCAGGGTTATCGACCGGTATAGTTACCGTCGTGAGTGTGCTCCTGGGGGGACTGTTGTTTCTTCTGGTCAGGAGAATGAGGACTGACGCGTAGGTCAGCAACAAACCACCTGCCACTGCCACAGTTCGTGTCAAGCTACCGTCTACCGATCGAAGGCGTTTTCTGTTGAATATGGAAAACTTTATTCAAGCTGTGCCGTTACATACAGCGGATCTTTTAAATATGCCGGTTGCATAAGACGACTTTCCAAATTACCCCGGTATCCAATATGGTTTATCTCTTTAATATTCAGCCTGTTATATTAACATTCATTTCTGGCGCATTAGTTGCTTTTACCATGCTAATACCGGCTATCGGTACACTTGGAGCAGTTGTTATCGGCGGTATGAGCACCTATGGTGTGAATTGTTCAGAATAAAGGGATCAAGCTGCCACAAGAGCGATATACCGTTAAAAGAGGAGGTCTGTGATGAGTATCAAGATATTCAGCTACAAAGGGTTTAATGTAATTGTGACTGTTTTGAGTATTGTTATTCCTGCTTTTACCTGGCTTGTTGAAAAGGCTCGTAAGAATAAGCTTGAGCCAATTATGTATGAAACGGCTGGAAATAAAGGGTTCTTTCGTTTTTTAGTTGAAGCGCCTTGGGTTAAGGAGTCCGCAGTGCTGATGAACTTTCAGTAAAAAGTATGCGACGTCTCTGTACCCATAGGCCATTCGTTTTAACCGTTTGATCTTGTTGTTGATCCCCTCTGAGATGGCTGAGGTGATCCGTCGTACAAAGAAGTTCAGGATGTAATGCCGCTTGCGAAAGAGCTTCAGTGCCAGTTCCTTAAACGGGGCAAGTCCTGAATGAAGTGCTTCACCGATCCAAGCTCGCAGGGCAGGCTGAGCGTTTTTCTTCTCCCTGTATTCGTAAATGGTTGCAAACTGCTCTTTGAGAAGCATGGCCTTATAAACTGGCTCGTTAAGTTCTTCCAGACGTTTGAGTACCTGGGTTTTCTTCTTGGACGGTTTATTGCGCAGCAAGATGAAGCGCTGCTTGCAGTGCAGTAACCCGGTAAGTTCTTCTTGAGTTTTATCTCTCTTTGCCTTGGCGAGTTCCTGCTTACGAACATCATCCAACGCAGCGCTCAGATACGATTTGACGTGGAAGTGGTCCAGGACGATCAGGGCATTCTCTGCGTACTGGCGGGAAGATGAGAGAAATCCCCTGGCGCCATCGCAGGCCACCACTTCAATTTCGGCGCGTTCCTTTTCGGTCAAGCTTTCGTAGAAGGCGTCAAGGACACTCTTGCCGTGTTTGTCGTGGTTCCAGATGACAATACGTTTGTCGATGTCCACGACATTAGTGACGTAGGAGTGCCCTTTCTTCCAATCAACTTCGTCAACGCTCATTGTCTTTGGTGCCGGCGTGGGTTGCAGAAGATCGTCAGCCTTTTCCTGAAGGATTGCCCGGTCGATCCGATAAACAACCTCATCGTCAAGGCCAAGAAACCAACCAGCCTCGGTGTTAGTCGTGATGGCAGTGAGTCTGTTCACCTGCTCAGCAAAGCGCTTTGTAAAACGGCCATGTAGCCAAGGTAGATACTCAGTATGAATGCCTCCGTCGGGGCAGCGACATTTGCGTTTCTCCAGATAAAGAAAAACGCGGCAACCATGAGAAGGTAGATCCTCAATCCGTACCTGACTTCTGCTGTGGATTGATGTATGGACAGCACCGCAGCCTGAACAAATCGGTGGAGCAATATCGTCAGAGAAAGCAACGCAAAGGTGAAGGTTGCCGTCTTTGCAGTCGGGCACATTAACCACAATAACGTTTGGGAGGTTGAGCAGCTTTGTGATAGTCTCGTAATGCATTGGATTTGATATCCTTTCTGCTAATTTTGTCGGGAAACAAAACTCTAACAGAAAATGTCAAATCCGATGTACTTCCTTCTATCCGCAGCTCTCCAGACCACCCGATTTACGCTTCAACTAAAAAACGAAAGAACCATATGTTCTTACTGCAAGAAGATTAGAGATGACCAGAATAGCTGGCTGCAGCTTGAACAGTATATATCAAGTCATTCTGAAGCTCTGTTCAGCCATGGTGTATGTCCACATTGTTTTGAGGAGCAGATGAATTTAATTGAGAAAAAATATGAGGTTTGTTGAACCTTCTGCCACGGCTATATTCGTTTCACAATCCTTGTAATCCCACTATTTCTTGTTTTTATGGGAATGAGGGTTCCTGATTTATCCCGCCCACACAAGCCAATACCGATGCGGCGTGCGGTTCTGGATAATGCTCCCGCTCAAAATGTACGGCAATCTGTCGTTAAGACAGAAACTGCTCCCTGCGTTATAGCTAAACTGACGACCGCCTGTCTTGTTACGGAAGATGTTTCCCCTGGCGGACTTTTCATCCATTCACCAGCGCCTCTTTTATCACAGAGCCCTTCTCGAGCTCCCCCAGTCTCGCCAACTCTCGCATAAGTTACAAACCCATATTCCGGCACGTTTCATTGCTCTGAAAAGATGCAGTGGCACATCTGTGCCCTATTATTCAAACGTTAAAGGAGTATCGCCAATGTTAAAGCGCATATCGTTTTATGCTGTTTCGGTGTTTATTACTGTCTCTTTTATGACGGCAGGTTGTGCAAAGCAAAATATTGTCAAGAAGGACGAGGGAATCGTGCCGGTAGAGGTTAGCAGGATGCCTGGTTCGCCTGTCAAATCCACTGACTCAGTGAACGTTGTGACTTCACCTGAACCGACTGTATCTCAAAGCACCCAGGTAAGTTATCAACGACCAACAGTTACACAACAGTCAACAACGGTGCAACAATCACAGAAAGCATCATCTGTTCATGAACTGCATTCAGCTTTGGAAAAGATCTACTTTGATTTTGACTCCTCCAATCTGTCGGATTTATCCCGCCGTACACTTGCAAAAAATGCAGAGTCGCTGTCAAATGAAACCACTGGCAACATCCGCATTGAAGGCAACTGTGACGAGCGAGGCTCAGCTGAATATAATCTTGCCCTTGGTGAACGCCGTGCCTGTCATTTTTCACGAGCATTCACCCACCTGGTTTTCACACCCATTCACCCAGGCACGGCGTGCTGAATTGGTTCAGTAACGTATCATAGTTTATTCCCGATGGCCCCCTTCTTTTTCCTGTAACTTTCTCCCTCAATTATCATTTGATGTGCATTATGGGCCAGACGATCCAAGGCTGAGTTTGCGATGATTTGATCATCAAAGAGAGCTACCCATTCTGATACGTGCCGGTTGCTGGTGACAATGGTTGCTCCGCGCTCGTATCTCTCGCTGACTATTTCATAGAAATCATGGGCCTGCTCCGGTGTCAGTCGCTCCAGACCGAAGTCATCGATGACCAATAGTGTTGGAGAAATCAGTTTAAGCAGTTCCCGATCCAGTGAATTATCGGCACGGGCTGCATAGAGAACCTTGAACATTTTGGCAGCTTTGACCACAACTACATTCTTGTTACGACGGCAGGCGGCGTGTGCCATGGCATTGGCAAGGAAGGTCTTCCCGACACCTACCGGACCAGTAAAAATGACATTTTCTTTACGGTCCATCCAGTCAAGACCAATGAGCGCTTTAAGCCGGTCGCGGTCAAGGGTTATCTTCGCATCCCAATCGAACCGTTCCAGTACCTGATCGTGGTCAACTTTCGCCAGCAGCAGGCGCCTGGTCAGCGCCCCCTGATTCCGTTTTTCCACTTCATCGGAGAAGAGCATCTCCAGAAATTCCAGATGAGTAAGCTTGTTTCCCTTGGCGAAGGCTACCCGGTCAGGCAGGGTAGTCAAGAGCGAAGAGAGGCGTAATGTCTTCAGAAGCTGTTTCAGTTCCGACGTCGTTTCCATGGTCGTTCTCCTTGTTGTGACTGAAATAATCAGCAGGTCTGCTGAAATGTGCTGCGAGAGCAATCGGTGTTACTGTCCCTACCAGTTTGGTCTGTGTCTGCGGCTTATCCAGTGCTTGTTTAATGATCCCTTCAACCCGACTGACATTCATGAGGCCAAACGCCAATGCCCGCTGACAGGCAACTTCAACTCTTGTTGCACCATATTTGTCGGTTAGCCTCAGCAGTTTCTGTGCTTGACGGATAAAAGCCCAGGGAACGACACCACTTAACATCGTGGCCATGAATTCTCCCTGTTTTTCTCCATTCTCGGCGGCTTTCCGTTTGTAATACTCCACATCCCGCATGGCATAGGCGCTCTTATCCTTTGGGTAGTCATCGAAGTTTGTTGAGCGCTTGCCGGGGGCAACTTTCGGATGGGTTCTGATCAACTGGTTCTGGTAGTAAATACGTACCAAAGCAGAATCACCTCTGACGTCCACTTCTTTGCCGATATACATCGTCGGTAGGGAGTAGCCTCCTTTCTTGAACATGATATGGTGATCGCGATGAACGGTGCAGTACGCAAAGGCCGGGATATCAAAGCGCTCATCAGACAGCGGCAGCAGCGCCTTCTGTTCCTCTTGCTCAAATACGAGAAACGGCCGTTTTCTGGTGGTGCCGTGAATACGTAGGCCAGCAAAGGAGCGGCACCACTTCTCCGCTTCCTGCTGGGCATGATCACGATTTTTGAATTCTTCTCCTTTGAAAAAGTTATCGCGGACGTACTTGACCTGGTTTTCAACGGTACCTTTTCCTTCCGGGTGCCGGACCACTGCCGAATCGATGATGAAACCCCGGTGTTGCGAATAGTCCTGAAAGGTCCGGTTAAAAATGGGTTCATAGCGATCAGCCTTGACTACGGCCGCTTTCATGTTATCCAAAATGAGACGCTTGGTAACGCCGCTAAAGAAGCTCCAGCCTTCTTCCATGCCGGTGATCAAGGCATTGAGATCCTGACGGTGAGTCAGATACACGTATTGGTAGCGGCTCTGGATCAGGGTAATCACCAGGGCATGGAGTACCCGGTTTCTGCCAACCCCCGGGTCAAATACCAATCCCATTTTGCCGAAATCAACTTGGCACACTTCGCCCGGTTCAGTATCCGCCATCCGCACGGTAATCTTCTGCCCACCGAAACCAAATTCTTCGCGGGCATAGCGATACAGGGTGCTGTAGGTCACCATCACTCCCATACGCCCAAGCTTTATGTGAGCCTTGGTCAGAGTTAAATGGTCATTCTCCAGCCAGCCTGACAGCAGCTCGCGGTGAGGCAGCAGAGGGGCACAGGCACTCAGTTCAGGATCCTTTACTTCGCCTCCATGCACAGAGCGGATGACCGCCGTTGCAATCTCGACCAACAGATCATCAGATGTGGAGTCGTCAAAACCATGTGCTGCTGCAAGACGCAGATAGTTACGAATTGTGTTTCGGTCGATTCCGGTAGAACGTGCTATCCGCCGAAAACTGTCCTTTGCTTTTGCCCTACGCAGAATGTCGATAATATTTGTCACGCTGTACTCCTTGTGCCCCATGTTGCCTCCGTTCAAATAGTGAAAGGAGACATGGTACAGGTTGTAGTCAGCGCCGTGCCAAAGATTACCCGAGGTGGGTGAATGCTCTTGAAAATGGGGTGGGTGAATGCCCTTGAAAAATCAGGGGCTCAGGTGGGTGAATGCTTTTGAAAAATGACAGTGCCAAAGTAGCACAACAATATCTTGTTACCACAGGTGTCAAAGCTGACCGTATTTCCATCATCAGTTACGGGAAAGAGAAATCTGCTGTTCAGGGTAATGATGAAACAGCTTGGGCAAAAAACCGTCGGGACGAGTTTGTCATGATTTCAAAATGATTCCGTTTAAATTTAGTGATTTCATGGATTACAGGATGAGATTTAATCTCGATAGAGTTATTGTCCTGATGTCATGTATGTTGCTCATTTCTGTCTCTATGTGCAATGCCGCCTTTAACATTAAAACCGGGTCAGAAGTTATCCCTGATCGTAACTACACTGCTCTCTTCGGAAAACGCGTTGGCTTGATAACCAATCAATCGGCAGTAATTGGCGAAAAATAGATCGTTAACCTGATGTTTACAAGCGGCAAGGTAAAACTTGCCGCTATTTTTGCGCCGGAGCATGGCTATACCGGCTCCGGCGCCAATTAGCCAAATGTCCATCAAGCAATGCCACATTCCGGTGAGAATTTGTTTCAACTTGTCTGCATTTGCTCCGTGGGTTTATCTAGCAGGATGTTTTATTTCTATTTTTTAGGTCACTTCAGAGGTTGACTCAGAGCGGGTTTCCTTCACAGGCAAAGAAAGCTGCTTACAAGCAGAATATGAAGCCTGATTTTCTCCGGGGCCATGTCACTTCGGACAATTTCAACAACCTGCTCGGTGACTCTTGGAAAATTCCTGGCAACTTCTCTAACCTTCTGTTGAAACAGAGGAAACATTATGAAGAGGTACTTACGAATTCAACATTAGGCAGAGAAAGAGGGGTGATGCATAATTAGTAAGGTTCTTCGGGATTTTGAGTCTGGGCAATCAAACTAATTACGGTTACAAGTTGATTGTTATCGAATATTTTTTCTGAAATCACTACCAGCGTAACTGCACTTATAAGTACCCATAAAATCACTCCTTGTGCAAGAGGACGAAGACCAACCCGTTGTAGTACTTGGCGGTTCAAGCCGGTTCCAATGAGAAAGAGCGTCACAACCAGTCCCTGACGCGCAATTGCTGCAAATATTTGCCATAAATGTTGCATCAATGGGAGCAATGAACGGACAGAGGCGGCGGCGATAAAACCAATGATAAAAAACGGTATCCGTGATTTCGCCGTAGAATTGGTAAAACGAGAAGCAATGAGTGCTGCGGGCGCAATCCATACGGCACGGGCCAGTTTGACAGTGGTGCCAATCGCGAGAGCCGATACTCCGAAAGTGGACGTAGCACCGACAACGCTGCTTGTGTCGTGAATTGCGAGCGCTGCCCAGAGACCAAATTGCCGTTCTGTCAGGCCCAAAAGGTGACCGATTGGGGGGAAGAGAAAAAGTGCGGCTGCATTTAGACTGAATACAGTTGCCAGTGAGATGGCAATCTCTTCGTCATTGGCTTTGATAACTGGTGCCATGGCAGCAATGGCACTCCCACCACAGATTGCAGTGCCGAAAGAAATCAGGGCCGAAGTTCGTACCGGAGTGCGAAACATTCGGCCCAACAAGATACCTGCTGCAACAGTCATGACAATGCTTATCGGAGTATAGAGCACCGCCTCCCGTCCAGCTAACCAGACTTCGACAATTCCGACACTAAAACCGAGCCCCACCACAGATAATTGCAGGAGTTTTTTACTCCAAACGGCACATTCTTTTGACCACGGATTACCTGATAGCAGACTAAATACTATGCCGGCTGTCAAAGCTGTTGCAGGTCCGCACCAGCACGTTGCAGATCCGATAAGCAGCAAAACAAATATTGGCCGTTGGAGTGATTGCATCTTCCGTAGAAAATTATTCATACTCGTGTTCCGCCTCGTCAGTAGAGGTATTTGCAGAAATACACAGTACCAAAAAGCCTCATTTGCAACAGGAACTCTTCGGGAAGCGTGCCACCCCCATTTTCCCAAGAATATTAAAGAGAGGACAAAACTGGGTAAATCCTGATTGGAACAGGTTTAGACCGACAAAGCCAGTGAACCAGAGCCAATTGGGCGAATGGAAATGGGCCAAAACAAGCGAAATTAATATAAATGCCCCGGCCACGATGCGTACAATACGTTCAATATGGGTGATTTTGACTAAAACCCCGAAAGGTCAATTTTGGCCAAATAGTCCAATTATTTCGGCTTGTTAAATTACACAGTCTCAACTGTATTACCAGTTATCAGGCGTGCGACATT
>CAIYDX010000191.1 GCA_903925005.1 uncultured Geobacteraceae bacterium | reverse complement strand
TATTTCTACTCCTCGTCGTTAGCGGATTCATCATCCAACGGTTCCATCAACTCAGGATTCGGAAAATTTGGGATTTTCATCCCAAATGATAACCCCATACCAGCAAGTAGGTCCTTTATTTCGGTTAGCGAATTTCGCCCAAAATTCTTTGTCTTCAGCATTTCTGATTCTGTCTTGATTACCAACTCGCCAATAATATTAATACGGGCGTTTTTAAGAGCATTGCCAGACCGGACCGACAGCTCGAAATCAGTAACCTTGCGGTAGAGGTATTCATCCAAGTCTGTATTCGCTGTCTGATTATCTTCATCTGCTGTCGGGACGTAGTCCTCATCAAAGTTAACAAATATGGTTAACTGCTCCTTCAGAATCTTAGCGGCATAGGCAACAGCGTCTTCAGGTGTGACACTACCATCAGTCCAAACCTCAAGATTAAGCCTGTCAAAATTGGTCACCTGTCCGTCACTTGATTTACTAACTGAGAAATTTACTTTCCTGATCGGCGTATATATTGAATCAACCGCTATAGTATCAACAGGCGCGTTTTCACTTCGATTCCGCTCAGCAGGCACATAACCGCGCCCCGTTTTTATGGTCATTTCAATATCAAGATTTGCGTCATCTCCACAGGTAGCTATGTATTTGTCAGGATTCATTACATCAACATTATGTCCGGTAATGATGCTGTCGGCGGTGATAACACCGGCTCCTTTGCATTTTATATGTACGGTTGCCTGGTCAGAAGAGTGAAGTTTAAACCGGACAGATTTCAGGTTTAATATTATCTCGGCAACATCCTCTGTGACACCTTGGATTGCGGAGAATTCGTGTAACACGCCTTTGATCCGCAGTGAGGTAATGGCAGCACCTTGAATAGACGAGAGAAGTACGCGTCTGAGCGAATTACCGAGAATAGTTCCAAAACCATTTTCAAATGGCTCGGCACAAAATCTACCGTACGTTGCGGTCAGAGTCTCATTCTCGACCAGTAGTTGAGACGGTTTACTCAGCTTTTTCCAGTTATTAAACATCGTTACTCCTCATAAATTAAAGCTCTTCAGTGAGCATAGATTGTTATTTTGCATCTCAAGCGTTAACAACATGAAGCTTTCTCGATACTTGCCGGTTGATGATAAACATCATACCAAGCGTAATTAGCATTGAGCAGGCGGCGACATAGCCCACCGTATCAAAATGTTGAAGAGGCGCATTCTTTGCCGGTTGAAAAATAATAAGCCCTGCCACAAATGAGGCGATGCCTCCTGATACTTGCTGAATGGAAGAATTTATTCCCATATATGCTCCACGGTCTTTCATCTCAGGTACTCCTGAGATTAGTGCGGAAGATGAAATCATTCTCGATGAAATTCCAGTGTAAAGAACGATATTGGTCAGTATAACAACCCAGACCGGATTTGGACCAAGATGCGTGAAGATCATTACCATAATCATCGAAAGGATGCTGCCAAAAACAAACAACCTGTATTTACCATACTTGTCAGCCTGTTTTCCGAGGTATGGGCCAGCAAATATTGAGGCAACTCCGGTAATGAAGAATATCTCTGATAGCTGGGTTTCCGGGATAAGAACGTTGTTAACCAGAAATGCGGTGCTAAACGGCATAATCATGAAACCACCTGTGGCAAGCAGCATCGTCGCGGCAAAACCTCTTACGTAGAAAGGATTTGATGCGGTGTGCCACAGGTGGATGAACGCGTTTTTGTCATGTCTGCCCTTTAGATGTTCTGTGATTGGCTTTAGCTTGAGAGCTATTACCACCCCAACAAGAAGTGCGACAGCCGCAATCATCATGAACGGAGCATGCCAGCTGAAATGCGTTGCCAGATAAAGACCCACAGGAATACCGAGAACCTGACTGGCGGCAAATGCCATTTGTACGACCCCCATCACCCGTCCACGCACTTGCATGGAAAAGGTATCGGTAATTATGGCAAAAGATATTGCGCCGATTACTCCGCCAAATAGCCCAGTGATGACCCTAGCGCAGAGCAATAGCATATAGCTGTTGACCATGCCGCAGAAAAAAGTGCCACAAACAAAGCCGACGTAGAAGAATAATAGCATTTTCTTCCGGTCAAATTTGTCTGCAAATCCGGCAGCACATAACCCTGAAGCACCCGCACTGAAAGCATATGCGGATACAACCAAACCAAATTGTGAAGTCGAAATGCCCAGTCCTGGCATGAGGATAGCCCCAAGAGGCGACAAGACCATAAAGTCAAGGACAACGGTGAATTGTAATAGAGCTAGAATGGCGATGACGAATTTTTCGTACGGGGAGAATATATGTTTAGAATTATCCAAAAAATGACCTCTTTATATCAACAGCTTGACGAATATTTTATTCTCGAAGTTTGAGTTAAGCTTTAAGCGACGTTGAGTTCGATAAACTTTGGGTCATTTTCGTCGGTTACAACCCGCCATTCATTTTCTTCAGGGTCAAAATCAGCAATTTTTGATAGCGGCGCTTTCATGTAGCGACCTCTCGCAATAACAGCAATTTCACCGGTATCAAGAATAATCTCACCGGTACCTTCAAAAAAACGGCTGTTTTGCGTGGTTATCCTGCCAATAACCTTTACTTCCTTATTTAGCGGAATCGGTTTCTTGAATTCAACTGACAGATCAACTGTTATTCCCCAGATCTGATCGGCATTTCCAATTAAAATCGCCCTACCTATCGTTTCATCAAGAATTGCAGATGCAATGCCACCGTGCAGTCTCCCCGGATAACTTTGATGCTCTTCAGTAGGCATAAACGTTGCTATCAATTCATTTCCATCTGTTTCAAAAAATGAAGCTTTAAGGCCGGAACTATTCTTAAGCCCACAGATAAAGCACTGTTTGGAGTTGTGTTGTTTACTGGTGATTTTGTGCCGCATCATTAAGTCTCCTGAGAATTTTCAAGACTCTAGTACTTTTTTGTGCATTTCGACTGTCAGCGTTTCAATACGTTGGCTTAATTCCTTTACGAGTTCAGTTAATTGCGTATTTTGCTGTAGAAGAGCCATCATCTGTTCTGATTGTTGTAACGCAAGTGTTTGACGCTGGTCAGCAGCCGTAGCAAGAGCTTCCCGATGTTGCGCATCGGCATCTGCATGTGCCTTGTCCCGGTCAGCCTGGCGTGTTTGGGCGAGTAGGATGAGTGGTGCGGCATAGGCTGCCTGGAGACTGAATGCAAGGTTGAGCAGGATAAAAGGGTAAACATCAAACTTGGTGTAACCAGCAACGTTAAGTCCAATCCAAATGGCAACTATTACCGTCTGCGCAACAAGAAAAACTGGTGTCCCAAAAAAACGGGCAAAACCTTCTGCTTTCAGTGCAAACCAGTCATTTCCAAAGACAGAAAAAAGATGGAGATGTGGAAGATGGAAGCGGTAGTAATCATCATTAGGTTCATCTGAGACGGAGGTAGGATTATGTGTTTTTGACTCTGTTTTCATGACATCTCCTATTTATACTTACTCTTTCAGGAAGTTAAGGAGCGCCTCGTGGAATTTGTCCTTCAATTCCATGTGCGGTATATGACCGACCTTGGGAATTTCCACTAGCTTTGCACCAGGAATCAGCTTGGCTGTCTTGCGGCCTAACTCAGGGTACTGGCCTACGTGCGGTAGCAACTCCTTTTTCACTCGTGCTTTGCCTACTACAGTGCGGTCTGCCTGCCCAATTACCAATAGTGTTTTTGCCTTAATATGTGAGAATTCATGGCAAACCGGCTGTTCATAGATCATTTCGTAGGTCAGAGCTGACGACATGGCCAAACGTGGGTACTCACCGCTCAATCTTTGCCTAACAGCTATTTCTGCATATTCGCCATACTCTGACAACCAGTTTACAAAGTAGGTTTTATGATAGTTACGGATGCTTTCAGCGGTCGCCTTCAACTCATTTTTGTATTGTTCATCAACTGAGACATACGGAACAAATGGACGATAGTCTTCAAGTCCAATAGGGTTTTCAAGGACAAGTCTAGTTGCTGTCTCGGGAAACTGCAAGGCAAAGCGAGCTGCCAGCATCCCTCCCATTGAGTGCCCGACTACGGTTACTTCTTTGATATTCAAAGTATCCAACAGCTTTTTGGTGTTCGCTGCGAGTCCATGGAAACTGTAGTGAATATTGGGCTTTGAAGATTTCCCGAAGCCTAATTGATCTGGGACAATGACCCGATAGCCGTTATCGGTGAGAGCTGAAATGGTATTCTTCCAATATGATCCAGAAAAGTTTTTACCGTGCAGTAAGAGCACAGATTTTCCGTTCCCGCCGCCACTTGGTAATATGTCCATGTATGCCATTCTAAGATCCTGCCCTTCAATAACTAGTGGCAGGTAGCTCACGGGATAAGGATAGGAATACTCTTCAAGAGTGATGGAAAGCGGAGAAGGCTCGTCTGCTGCCAGCACAGAACGTGGAATGATGACGGTCGTTGCTGTAACAAATACGGCTGTTAAAAACAGACATTGTAACGGGTTCCAAAATTTCATTTGATCGATCTCCTTCAGAGATGGTGATTCACATAATTATCTTCAAGCGATTCCCTTCTTACCGTCTCTGATCAATATATACAGCAGGTATAGATACAAAAGATTAAGAATCAACACCGTTAACCGATGTAAGTACGCTTGTTTCTTAATGGCACAAATAAATATTCCAAGCCGTTAACTTTGATATCGTAAACTGTCTGCAGCATTTCGCCTAGTTTTCCTGGAGGAAACCCTTCTCCGGCCATCCATACAATATAATGTTCCGGCAGTTCAATCAGCAGTTTCCCTTTGTGAGCTCCATATGGCATGCGCATCTGGGCCAGTGCTATCAGATCATTTACGTTACCAGCAGATTCGGTACATGGTCGAAAGGTATCATCGTTCATGACTTTTATGCTTCCCTAACTGAAAACCGCGCATAAGCGTCGATCCTGTTGATATCAACGCTGCCCGTATTGCCATTTGGGTAAATAGCCTTACCCAGATAACTCAATTCATCCTGTTCCATTTGTTGTGGGACGTCCGTCCACCAGCCTTTACAACCATTATTTG
Source organism: uncultured Geobacteraceae bacterium (assembly GCA_903925005.1). Classification (GTDB taxonomy): domain Bacteria; phylum Desulfobacterota; class Desulfuromonadia; order Geobacterales; family Pseudopelobacteraceae; genus JACRCG01. The sequence continues at coordinate 2,230 of CAIYDX010000191.1, read as the reverse complement.
AACCATCATTCCAGCGGTAGCCACGCTGTTTCAAAATGTCTTTCTTGTCAAATGGTGCACCAACAGCGCATATTCTAGAGGTCATCTCGTCGGACTTTTCCAACAGAGTCTTAAAGATCGGAGTCCCGGAAGTTGGGAAACTTCCCAAGAGCAGACCGAGTACACCTTCGGCATCGTCCAGTGCACGGTGCGCATTGATGAAATAACCACCACATTTATACAGCAGATATTCCAAGGTGCGGGAACTGATCCGTTCTTTGCTCCAATCAAGTTGAGCCAAGGTACATGCCCACTGAAGTGTGGCGAAGAGGGGATACCTATTCTCGACAAACTTCCGGTCGAAGGCGGAGTTGTGACAAATCACAAGGGTCGCCTTGTCTGCGAGTGCCATCACCTGATAATCATCAAAAGTCTGTCCTGCAATCATGTCATCGGTAATGCCTGTAATCTCGGTGATTTCTTTTGAGAGGCTGCGCCCTGGATCTTCAAACCCATTATATCGGTCTGAAATACTGATTATCTCTGCCGTCATCGGATTATACTCGAAGGCAACAATTCCCAGTTCGATGATTTTGTCTTCAGTATGGTTTAAACCGGTTGTTTCGGTATCAAGGCATAGTCCAATCTTTGAGCTTTGAGTAACGCGTCTCTGGGTAAAGCGGGAGTCTCGTTCAAGATTGAGCTTGTGCAGAACCGTATAATCTCCTGTAGCGTGCAGAGCCGTGATGGCGATCTCTGCCTCCAGTACATTGATAGGATCAGTATGGTAATTTCGGACATTCTTTGTTTTCATCTATCACAACCTTGTATTTTCTTGGACTACGTCGATTCGGATTGAGTTTATTATTAAGGATCTGGCATTATTTCTGTTCCGCATCACCTCGTCTACGTCGGAACCAGGTTTCTTTCTGTCGGCTAAGACTGTGCGATGAGCCAGAATGTTTTCCAATCAGAAACCCGTTTGGCGTAACTACCAGATACAGTTCATACCAGGCCCCCAGAGTACTGTCGGCTTCCAGTCGGGTGCGCTGCAAAACATGTTCACCGATGCAAGGATCAAGCGGCAATGCTATTTGCTGAAAGTCTGTATTTGCTTCAATTTGGGTTTTGCTTAGTTGTTGAGCCATCTTCCCTCCTCATCGCCTCCAACAATAACATGCGTGCCATATCAACTACCTTCAATCCCCGTTTCTCCGCTTCAGCCATTAGCCATTCTTCCAACTGTGCAGGAATACGCATAGCCGGTATCCGGCTCGGCATGGCATTCGCTTTCCGCCAACCAACTTGCCGACCGCGAGGTTTTTTTTCAGTCTGATCTGGCATGCAGCCTATCGCTGATTCCAGGCAGCCGCAAAATGCTCGGCAACAGCCTTTTCCTGAAACACACCGGCTACAAACTCAGTGTCATCAAACAACACCGTACAGCCACCGCCTGACGCAGGCTTCACACAGACATGGGCTCCCATAGCGACAAGCCGATGTGCCTCTTCACGCTGTTCCGTAGGAATACACTCGAACCAGCCAGTTGTGGCTATTGCAGGAGTTTTCATTGTTTCTTCAAAACGTTCTATCCAGGTCATAGCAGCCCTCCATAATGAGGAAGAATACTACTGCGTATTTATTTGTCAATAAATAAATATAGATGATTACGAATGGATTTAGGAGAATCGTATTTTGGTCTGAGTGAGGTAGTACAGAGAGGATGATGTTGCCCGGAACCCGTCGATGAGGTACGCAGCGACACCATCAGTACTCCGCTCCGCTTACATACATTAACAAACGGAGAAGGATGAAAAATTATGCGCACAATTCAAGGTTGAACCGGTTTGCTTTAACCAAAGGTACGACATCTCTAGCGTGGTGCTTAACCAGATCAATTATGCCGTGCTGCCTGAGTACGCGGATAGCCTGTAGCACCTCAGCGCCGTCAACCGGTGAATCCACGCTGAATTTACCGAAAGCTCTCTTTCCCTAATGTTGCGGCTGGTCATGTTCATAACAGCATTGTATTGGGCCGAAGTTGGTTTTACATCTGGAAAGGGCGACTTTTCCTGTCGAAGTATGTGGTGGCAATCTTCTCGTTACACCTCAACCTACTTCTTGTGCGCCTTGTTAAACGCCTTTACCAGTTCATCGGTCACATCCCGCTTCTCTATGGCATAAGCAAATGTCTCATTCAGCTTATAGAGATAATCATACTTGTTAGAGGTCGCATATTCACTCAGCACCG
>CAIYDX010000190.1 GCA_903925005.1 uncultured Geobacteraceae bacterium | reverse complement strand
GGTTTCACAGGAGGCACAGTACCAGATGGAGCGCCCGGCAAGAATGCGCTGCCACTGCCCCAGCTGCAGCAGGCGGACAACACGGTTGGGCGGGTGTTCCATAAATGTCGCCATCGGACAACCTGCAGAGCATTTGCCGCACTGGAAACAGCTCCGGACCGAGGTGTCGGCAAGCGCCTCGACTTTGCGCACAAAGTCGAGGTCCATCGTTTCCTGCGAGATGATCATTTTTTTCTTGCTAGCCATAGTATTCTTGTCCATTTATTACAGTGCAGTGTTTTATTATCGTTAGCAAACGCCGCGCCAAATTGATAACGTGCTGTTTTGTAATAAACTAAATACGGCGACAGCTGAATTGGAGTCAACAACAACAGGAAGAGTGAGGAGAATGTCTACGGAGGAGGCAAAGATTGTGGAGATTATCGACAAAAGAGCAGTGGGCTAAATGGATCATTACTTTGGGATGCAGTCAAACCCCTGTTGTTTAAAATGGTTGTCAAAGGTAAATGCACACTTTGTAGCAGTATTCCGCATGACCTCAAATGAGGTGCAGTCCACGAGACTGAGCTTCTTTCTGTTTGCTGCAAACAATGCACCGGTTGCAGCAGAATGGATGACAGAATCCACCCACCTGATTGAAAACAGTGGGACTATATCTTCCTGAAAAACTCTGATGGCCTGTAACCCCAACCGATTCTGTACAAGAGCAAATGTTTCCACAAGAATGTAATTGCTTGTAACCAGCGACGAATCAGATGACAGCACTTCACCCCACGCCCTTTTTGCCTCGGCATGAAAATCGTCATCTGCGTCAAGAATGGCAAGAAAAGCTGATGTGTCGACGAAGATGTTGCTCACTGGTATGCCTCGGCAAGATAATCGTCATGTTTGGCGGACAAATCACTCCTCCCGGAGTGGAATTGCCCAGCGGCGGCCAACGCCCGTTGCCGACAAGCCTGAATATTCCCCATATCAGGCGAGGCTGTGAACATATCGACAGCCCTACGTATCAGTTCCGCCATTGAGGTATGTTGCAACGTGGCAAGCTGTTTAAGGATTGACACCTGCTGTTCGGCTAATTGGATTTGAGTTCTCACCATTAGTGCACCTCCCATGATTACAGTTTAGCTATAGTGATAACAAATTGCAAAAAATATGTCAAAGAGAAGGGTCAATTTGCGTGGTCTGTCGTAAAACGTCCCATGACTACACCGTACAAGATACCGCCTCAGAGCCAGAGAAGGGGGAACTTTTGGGGCTGTTGCAAGAGGCTCATCAGTAATAATGTTGCCAAATTATTTGCTTCGGTCCTGTCTTGGTCGAGGAGGCATGTCTTGGATATGGCGCACTCCTTTAGATAACCTCCGGTCAGTCGATCCGCCGGCGATGAAGCAGCGACCAATGCCGGATGAAGCCGGGAAGATGGCTGCCGATAACCCCGACCGCCAGCGCGGCTGCGAGCATCGGCACTATTATATCCGGCTTGAGATGAACCAGCCAGACCATGCCGACATGCACTCCCGCCATCACGCCCCGCCCCTGGTATGGCCAGTGACGGGACTGCCAGATGTTCGAGATGATCATGGCTACTCCGGTTGCGATGGCCAGATGATGCCAGGTTGCAAGACGCGTGTACGGAACCGCCCAGACAACTCCGCCAAACAGCACGCTCGACGTCCCGATGTGACCGCTGCGCAACAGCAGGTTCAACACCTTGGGCCAGGCAGAGCGCTGTTTTTTATCTGTTCGGCCTTCTTGATCGCTTCCCATACTCTCCTCGATCACCGTTTCAGGGCAATGCTGAGACTGTAGGTCCCGGGTGAATCGGTTCCGGTAGCCACAAACATATCTTTAAAATATGAAAGCTTACCCTGGAAAGATGCATCGGCGGCATTTATGAGATTGCCGCTAGCATCCATGGCAAGGGTGAGTCCTGCCGGCAGCGTCACAGTGCCGTTGCTGTCGGCATACGCAGAATAGGTAGCGACGCCGAGAGCATCAATCATGACGGTGCCGGATGCCGACAGAATGCTTACACCTCCTGTGAGTTTCCGCAGATCGTACGTACCGGCCAAGTCAGCCTGGCTGAACGTGTTGGGGTCGCTGGAGACGATATTCACCAACTGGTAAATCCGCAAGACATATTTGGGGTTTGCACCGCTGGTATCCGTGGCGGTGCCGATGATAACCGACTTGTCGGCGGACATGACCCCTCTGTCGATCACGACCGCCGGCTGCGGCAAGGCGGCTGTCCGGCTCTCCGTCACGATGCCGTCCGCCGTTATGTTCAGTATGCTGGCCTTATCGCCCGGTGTAACCGGATTCGATGGCGCGGATATGGCTGTATATTGGGTCTTTTGATCCTTGCCGAGCTGCCCCGACGCATATTCCCACTCCTGACTCGAACCGCTTGAAATCTGATTATAAATGAAGCGGCGGCCCCCGCCCCCCGTATTTCCGAAGCCTTGCAGATCGCCGGGACTGAACGCGACGCCGGGAACCTGTTTCTGCAGAACAACCATGCCATAAGAGCCAATGCCCGGCGACACATTGCCGACGATCATTTTCCGGCTTGCCGCCATGACTCCCTGAAACGACGGGACACCGGCATTGACATTGCGGACCTGCCCGTTAGAGTTCATCAGCAGCACCGGGAACAGAGCGACGGGCGGCAGACTGTTTCCGGCACTGTCGAGAAATGAACTGAACGTAACCGCCCCACTGCCGTCAACGGACAGTGTGCCGCGCAGCCATCCGGCGCCCGCTCCCGAAACCAGAATATTGAAGTTCCAGCTGCCCGTCATATCTCCTTGAGCATAGGGGCCGGGCAACGCCGGCACGGTTGACACCTGGTTCGACGCCGCACTTTCGCTGTTGGAATTGACGGAAGTGATTACAAAATAACAGGTCGTACCGTTCGTCAGCCCGGTCTGGATATAAGATGTGCCAACCACGGTGGCGACCCTGTTTCCGATAGACGTGGAAACATTCGGCGATGTCGAAAAGTACACATAATACGCTGCGGCATTATTTGCTGACGGCCAGCTGAGTGAAACCTGACCGCTCTCAGCCGTCGCGGTAAGAGCGACAGGCTTGTCCGGCGCTCCGGGATCGAATCGCCACGGCGTATCGCCGCTGCAGGCGCCAAGCAGCAGGCAGAGAACGGCTGCTGAAACAAAAAGTGAGAATTTCTGCCATTTGCATTTCATCGGTATACTCCAGAGACCTTTCTTCGCATGTTTCAAATATTTACAGACGGAACTCGACGCCGCCGTAAATAAACCGACCGGCCTGCGGGAAACCGTAGCTCGTCTCGTAGTTTTCATCGAACAGGTTGTTGACGCCGAAATAGATCGTCGCCTTGTTATCCAATACCTTCTGGCTCAACTTGAGATTAACCAGCGAGTAGTCGGTCAGCTTCGCCTTCTGCACCGGAGATACGTTGTTTTTTGTATAAAAATACTGGCTGCCGACATAAAGCAATGAAGCGTAAGAGGAGAGGCCGCAATCGAAGTCGTACTTCCCTTCCAGCGTCGCCTTGTCGCCGGGGGTGTACTGCTGCTGTTCTCTCCCCTCTCGCGACCGGTCTTCCGAATAGAGATGGGCGTACGAGGCGCGCAGCAGGAACTTTTTTGCCAAAACAGTCGATGACGTCAGTTCAACCCCGGCGAAGCGAACTTCGGCCAGATTGGTGTTTCTGCCGGTCGCCTGATCGTTCTGGATAAGGTTGTTTGCCACCGTGTAAAACCCGGTCACACCTAACAGGGTGTTATGAGGAAGCTTCTGTTCCACCCCACCCTCATAACTGTAGGAGCGTTCCGTTGCCAACTGCGGGTTGCCTTTAGACGGGTCATACAGATCCCCCAGCGCGGGAAAACGGATGTTCCGTTTGAAGGATGCTTTCAGGCGGGTTTCCGTGGTGAGGTCATAGCTGACGCCGGCAAGGAGGCTGTAGTCATCATCATGCAGCTCGTCCCTCGTCTGCAGATAATGACCGTAACCGGCCACGACTCCCACCCCCGGCAACGGCGACAGCTCATATTCAAGGCCGGCCGAATAGATACCGAGAGACCTGCTCGCCGCCAGTGAAGTAAAAGTATTGGCCGCAACGGTCAGCGGTCCGCTGTTATCCCAGCTGTCCCGTTCGGCGGCAAGCGAGAGAGTGATCACGCCGGCGCTCCCCATCTCAAACCGCGGCTGAAGGGTGATCCCCTTGATCGAGGTTGTGACATGTTCTTGAAATGATCCGGCCGCCAGGTTGAAGGAGTTAAAATTACTGTTGTCGTACTGATTGTCACGTTCGTCACGCTGATTAATGAACGTCCACCCCCTGAGAGTCAAGCGGTCAGTCAGCGCATAATCCGCGGCTAGCTGGACCAAAACCCCTGAAAAGTCGTCAACCCTGGCATACTTTACCGGGGCCGCGAATGGATCGAAGGGATCGTTAACCGCGCTGGCCGGCTGGCCGAATGAACCCTGGGTGTAGTTAAAGGTCAATCCGAGGGCCAAGTCCTTGTTCGGGGTAAAGCCGATGGTGCCGAAAACGGAATTCTTTTCATTGTCGCTGTTCCTCCGATATCCGGAGCCCTGTTCCGATGTGGGTTTGAAACCGTTTGACAGGGGATAACCATCACTCTTGGCCGAGCTGCCGCTCAGGAAAAAATTGTATCTGTCCGTTGCGCCGGAAACCGTTCCTCTGACGAGATAAGGCGCATGATCGCCGCTTTCGCCTGCCACCACCCCTTGCACACCGGTGGTCCCCTTCTTGGTAATGATGTTGATCACGCCGCCGAGCCCCCCCTGACCGTAGAGCACCGAACTGGCGCCGGTGGTCAGTTTGATCTCGGCGATGTTTTCGGTGGGGATGATGGACGGATCGAATTGCTGGTCAAAGGCGGAATTCATCGGGATGCCATCCAGAAGAAGGACAACATGCCGGGTGCGAAAGCCGCGGATATCGATACGCGGCACCCCTTCGCCGCCGTTCCTGACATTAATCCCCGGCAACAGTGCAATGGCCTGATCCAGGGTTTTGGCCCCGCTGCTCCGGATATCTTCGGCAGTAACGGTATGAATCGTTTCAGTGGACTGAACTCCCGGCCCCTGCCCGGAAACGACCACCTCGCCAAGAGTGTACACGCCGGAACGATCCCCCTCGGCAGCATAGAGGTTCCGCTGGCAGGGGAGCAAGCCGCCAATTACCGTGATGCAGAGGACCAGCAGTACGTTCTGTTTCATAGGTAGTCACCTGGCTAACAAAAATTGAAACCGATACTCCTCCGGCAACACCGGAGGAGTATCGGTAAACGTCATTGAACTAAGAGCCCTGGATTCATTACGTTTGGCTGACTGGGACCTTCACCGGCGGCGTTAACTGCAGTAATCTGAAAATAGTAGGTGCCGCTTGGAAGACCGGTTAGAACCTGAGGTGAGACGGCATTCGAAACCTTCGTGCCTGTACTAATCACGGTGTTGGTGGTTGCTGGAGCTGTAGCTGACTTCAGATAATATATATTGTACGAGGTGGCGCCGGTTACTACATTCCAAGAAACGGTTGCCTGGCCAGCCACTGTGGATGTAGCCGCACGTCCGGTGGGGTTCGTGGGCACTTGCTGTGCTGGTAACGGAGTAGCTGACTTCTCACTCGAAATACCACTTTCGCCACCGGCATTCACGGCGGTGACGACAAAATAATACGGTGTACCGTTGGTGAGGGGAGTTACCACATACGGGCTGGTTACATTGGCAACCTTGGTACCGGTAGCAGTGGTAACACCTGCAGTTGTGCTGTAATAGATGTTGTAAGTGGTTGCAGCCACTACGGTCCAGGAAACAGTTACCTGGCCGTCACCGGCTGAAGCCCCGATTCCGGAAGGTTTTGCCGGTGCGGGTGGAACGGGGGTGGTGGAGACTTGGCTCGACACGACACTCTCTCCGGCGGCGTTCAAGGCGGTGACGACAAAATAGTACGGCGTGCCGTTGGTTAGCCCAGTTATTACCTGAGGAGAGGTTGCGCCGGCCGCCTTGGTAATGGAGGAGGTAGTAACACCGGCGGTTGTGCCGTAATAGATGGTGTAGGAGGTGGCGCCGGTCACCGCGCTCCAGCTCACGGTTGCCTGACTGTTTCCTGCTGCTGCCTGAACCCCGGTTGGTTTGACTGGCGGTGGCGTGGAGCTTTTGAACAGACCCCATATGGACAGATGAGTGACGGTGGGGGAGATGTTGCCATTGGTGTCCACTATCTCGGTACCGGCATAGGTCCAGAGGTTAGTGCCGCTGTCAAAACTGTAAACAGTTATGGCATCACCAGCCTTGGCGCCGCTGGAGGCTACGTTGATCGCAATAGTGAGCGGATTTGAAAAGTGTTTGACCGTTCCCATGCTGATATCGACGAAGGTCGCCAGAGTGGAACCGGCAGGCAGCGTGCTCGCCGCCGTAGGAAGATCGGCGGTCGTAGTTGAATAGCCGACAGTGGTAGTGATATCTCCGGTAACCGGATTTCCCGAACCATCCGTAAGTACCGTGCCTGCCGGAATAGACAGCGTCACCCCGGTCGGGGCGGTGACCGGCACGACCGCAGCGGTGGTGCCGGTCGTGGTGTTCATGGTTCCCGAGGCAGTGGTTTTAGTGGCGAGTGGCGTCGTGTCGCTTCCAGCGCAGCCTGCAAGGGTCAGCATCAGCAGTGTCAGGCAGACGCCTGCCAGCCACCCGATTGTTAGTTGTTTCCGTTTCATACCTGTTTCTCCTCTGTTTGTTTTATTCGGACTGAGCCGAGATCACTGCCGTGCAAGCGTGAATGTCATGGTAATGATGAATGCCTCTTCAGCATCCTTGAAATCGTCGGGAAGCGGCGGGAACGTGCCGACCGCCGAGATGGCACGGGTAGCCGCCTCATCAAGAAAGGCATTGCCGCACGACGAAAGCGATTCGACCCGTTTGAGCAAGCCGGTGCGGCTGATTACAAAACGGCGCTGACAGCTCCCCTCCCGCCCTGACCTGCGGGCCGCCAGGGGATATTCTTTGTGTGCCTCGATGAGCCGCTTCAGCAGAGCCTGATAGGCGCCCCGGCGCTGCAGGGAAGCGCTAGATGCCATGCCGCTGCCCGCTTTCAGCACCGCTCCCGTACCCGTATTGCCATGCCGGTCCGAGATCACGCCGGAAACGCCCCCCTTTACCGACGCTCCGGCATTGCCGGCAGCAGTCGTCCCCCCCTGTTCCGCCGGAACCGTGAGGGAAGAGGCCGGCGCGCCGTACAATGGAGCATTTTGCCGTACCGGGTCACGAAGCGCCGAATTCTTCAGGAGTGGCGGCGCCGTAGCGGCTTCTCTCGCGGCCGGCGCTGCGGGCTGCTGCTTCGGAGTCGGCACCGTAACATTCCGGGGAACCGTCATATCCGGCTGCTTTTTTATGTCGTTTCCCGATTCGAGGTATTCGACCACCATATTCTGCGATAAGCGCCGCAGGATGTCTTCCTGCCGACTTACGTCGGTGACTGCGATAACTATAACCAGATGGAGCAGCAGTGATGCCAGCAGAATGGGCGCAAAACGCACTGTGCCCCCTCCGTAGCTGTTCAACCCTTTTCACCCGCCCCCTGGTCGATCAGGCCGTTTTTCCGCAATCTGCGGATAATTGACGGGACCGCCAGTGAACCGAGCCCGCCATACAGGGCGAATAAACTTGCCGAAATTACGGTCTTCCGCAGGATAACCTCCTCTTCCATGCCGCTCAGCCATTCAAGCCCGGTGTCGCACAACGCGCGCAGGGCGGCGGAGAGAGCGCCGACCAGTACGCAGGCAAACATGCTGGTGACAAAGCCGGGAAAGATGGCACCGGCCAGATCCACAAGCAGCGCCGGGAAGATGAACTTGACAAAGACGATCGGTCCCTTGGTCCCCATTCCGAGGAGGATGCTCGCCAGGCTGACGATCAGCCCCACGAGGGTGGCTGCACCGATCTTCGGTACACACCCCCGTGCCAGGAGGTAAAAAAACATCGTGAAGAACATCACGTGCCCCGGGAGATGGATATGCAGTCTGAGCCCGGCTCTGGTCAGGATGATAAAGGTGGCGCAAAAGCCGAGCAGCAAAGCTTCCCGCAAGGTAAAACGATCCCAGAGGTATACCTGTTCGCTTGAATTCGTCATAAGAGTCCTTTCCCTGTTTCCACTCCCATCCGGCCGCATGACTGCAAAACGACCGGAGCAGCGGTGTGACGCCCCGTTGCGGTCAGGACCGCCGGTTCGTACTGGCGGGAGACGTCGTAGAAGGTGCGCTGTTCGCGACGGCCGAACTCACGGGCCTCGGCCGACTTGGAGACATCGTCGGCGGTTTTCAGCGCCCGAACCATGAGCGGCAGCAGAAGACAGTGGAACAGGTCTCCCCAGTTGCGGGGATCAACCAGTTGACGGGGGAGAAGACGCGCCCCCCGCAGCCGCTGCGCCACCATTATCTCATCCAGCTCACGGAGAAAAAACGGCACGAACCTGATACTCACGAACACCAGGAATGAAAGCCGGTAAGGGACGATCCGGCGCAGCCCCCGCATCATGTCGGCGGAGCGCGTGGTACGCAGGAGCACCGCGCCGGGAATATAGAAGAGAACGATCTGCACGGACTGCCGGATGCCGGGCCAAAGCCCCGTGGACACACCTTTGAGCAGGCAGTAGAGGCCGGTGATGAGCAGGGCCTGGAACACAAAGAAACGGATATCGCGCCAGAGGTCAAACGGCGAAAGCCGAGCCGCAAAGTAGTAGGCCAGCGTTACGATTACAAGGGCAAGAAGCTCGCCTGGGGTACGCGCGCCCACGGCCAGTGCGCTCAGCAGTGTGCCGATGGCAATTTTCCACCCGGCGCCGAGGCGATGAACCAGCGAGTCGTGAGTCATATACTGGCAGGCATAGTCGCTCGTACGGAGCAGTTTGTGACCGGGGTTTTTAATGGCAGGTTTCGACAAGGTGTCCCCCCTTTATCTTCAATGTACGATCCGCCCAGCTCTGATCCGGCAGCTCGTCATGAGACGCGATCAGCACCGTAGTGCCGTATCTGTCGGGCATTTCCGCCAGGATATCCAGCAGAGACAGCCGCTGCGGAAAATCAAGCCCGGCAAACGGCTCGTCCAGCAGGAGCACATCGGGGTGCGGCGCCATCACCGCCGCGAGTGCCACACGGTGCTGTTCTCCGAAACTCAAGGTGAGCGGCGCCCGCTCGGCAAGATGCCCGATACCGCAAAGTGTGAGCGTTTCCATTACGACCCGCTCTGTCTCGCGACTGGGATGCCCCATACGTTGCAGGGTATACGCCACTTCGTCATGCACGCTCTCTGCGAATAGCTGCCGGGTCGGGTTCTGGAACAGGACTCCGACTTTTCCCGGCAGTTGTTCCGGGCGGGGACCGGCCAAACCGGCAATCTCGACCGTACCGGAATCGGGGCGTACCAGACCGGCCAGACAACGGAGCAGGCTTGACTTTCCCGCGCCGTTATTGCCGTATAGTTGCACCAGTTCACCCCTCATCACCTGAAGGTTTACCTGTTCCAGCGCCGTACCGGTTTCCGGGTAGGAAAAGCTGAGTCCCTTTACGGCAATGATCGCCGATTGTCCATCTACAGCGGCAGGCTGCGACATGGCGGCGGATTTTGCGGCGTAACGCTCCGGCTTCGGCAGGATCGTGACAGAGTCGCCGATCCCCCCACCCGACATGAGAAGATAGCGGTCGATGATGGCTGCAAAGGGGCGTGGATCGTGCTCGGCCATGATTATGGTATAACCTTGCCTCTTGAGCTCGCACAGAACAGCACACAGTTCATGCTTTCCCTGACTGTCCAGCTGCGAGGTCGGCTCATCGAGGAGCAGCAGCGACGGATTCATAGCCAGGACCGAGGCGATGGTCAGCCGTTGTTTCTGACCGGCGGAAAAACGTTCCACATTACGCATTTCGCAGCCATCAAGTCCCACGTCCCGTAGAGCATTCCGGACCCGACGGGCGATTTCCTCGGATGGCGCACAGAGGTTTTCCGGACCGAAGGCGACCTCTTCGGCAACGGTAGTGCAGAGAATCTGGGACTCGGCATTCTGAAAAACATGGCCGATCGAGGTGGACCAGGCATCCACAGTTGGCGGCACGGCAATCTTGATCGCCTCTGAATAGCTGCTGCCGCGCAAAAGTCCCTTGATTGCCAGCAGTAAGGTAGTCTTGCCGCAACCCGAATCGCCGGTCAGGCAGATGAACTCGCCCGATCTTACCGCGCAGGAGACATCCGTCAGCGCCGAAATCGATGTGCCGGGATAGCGGTAGGTAAGACTGTCGATTTTAAGTACGTCACTATTCATGGGAAATCCCTACTCACCCTACTCAACTAATTCGCCATTTTTTCCGAGCGAGAGTTTTTGCTTCTTCGGTGTTGTCACAGTGACATCGACAACCTTGCCTGCGACAACCTTGATATCCAAAGCCGATTTCCTATCGCCGCTCCAGTGGTAGAGCGCTTTAGGCGGCGATGAACGTTTATCTTCTCCGACCTTCGCACCCTCTATGCCTATAATTTTCACCAGTTGATCATAAGGCATCATCGGCTTTAACTTCTGGACAAACTTCCTGTTAAAAACCGTGTCGGTTGTGCCCGGTTGCCCGGCAGATATCGCAACCATTGATACGCAAGAGAACATCGCCAGCAGCGCGAATATCGTTATTTTCTTAATCATGCTTTTCTCCATTCGATTATTAAAATCCTTGGCCGTGTATCACTCCGGCAAGGCCGCCCCCGCGTTGTTGCGACCGGCCGGCGCCCACGTGGCCTGGTTGGCGCCCGGATAATGAACCGCTAGAATCTTTGCCTGCGTTGACGGCAAAAGCAGGAATTTCTGGAATTTCGCAGCGTCGGTAACGTTCACGCCCGCCACGCGCTCGGGATTGACCACAACCGACACCATGATTCTTTGCAGCAGCGGATCTGCCGTGACAAGCGGCACGAGTTCCCTGTGCGAAGCCTTTTGTTCACTGTCAAAAGGGGTGAGTCCCCAGATTACGTACGCTTTATGTTTCGCGGCCAGAGCAATCGCATCTTTCTTGCTGATCCCCGAATCGATAAACCAGCTCCCCTTGGGCGGTTTCCCCGCAGCGTTCCAGAGAATTTCCGTCAGGTACTTGATCCCTCTCGTCTCATTCACCACATATGGCGCTTTTGCATCGGCAATTTTGCGAAAGGCCGCCGCCAGATCGGACATGCCCCGGATCTTGGCGGGATCGGCTGGCGGCCCGAAGAGACCAAGCTGATTTGAAAACACTGTCCGGGGCCACTGGCCGAACCCTTTGAGTATAAAGGCCTCGGCATCACGATGGCCGAAGTGGGAGATAACGAGATCAAACTTGCCCTCTTTGGCAGGATTATATGGATCATCATCCTCGGTTAACACGACATTAAGACCGGTTTCCGACTTGAAGGAGTCAATCAGGGTCGGCAGCAAGCCCCCCTCCACTGCTGTTGGTACACAGGCAATACGAACAAGACCGGGATGTTTAATACCGCCTGGGCGGCTTTGGGCGCCGGTAACAGCAGCAGAGTCCGCTGCATGTGCCGATGTTGATGCAGCAAGTAAAGTGGAACCGGCTGCAAGCGCTGTAGTCGCGAGTGCAAGGAACACTCTTCGAGGGATTGGAACATCTTCAAATGACATGAAAAATCTCCTCATTAGTTCTAAATTCTGCAGTTTACATCATAAAAAAAGGCCTCTTCCTTGATAAGAAGAGACCCCTCCCGGCACGCAGTTATAGCGCGCGGATGAAGTTTCTCCTTTTCAAAAGGAAGGCGCTGCTGTTTCCGGCAGAACCCAATGGCGGCCTTCCATGAGGGAAACCCTGGTAGGAAAGCGCAGCTCGGAGAAAAATATGCGGTTTTCAGTTAATCTTCAGTCCGACCCTTGCAGCAGTTGTACGAGGTGGCGGTCCAGCGCCGGTAACGGCAATTATAACACGATAGTGGATCGTCGGCGACCTGCTCATCTTCCTCGTCAGGGTGAAATTTTTCACAGGTCGCTGCTGTTCTGGCGGCTCCTGCCCAATCATAGTTTTTCATGGGCGTCCCCAATCCACATTTTAATACTTCTTCAACAGCTGCCGGGAACATGTCTGCCAACAGGCTCCGTCTGCTGTCCCATCAGTCGCGACAACTAACAGGACCGAGTTGCCGTCCAGGAGGACCGTCTTCGCCTTGTCACCCAGCCGCACCATATCCCGGTTCGCTACAGAGCTGCCGTCCAGAGCCCGAACCTCATCGACATCGTTACGGGCGCACAGAGCAGCAACGCTGACAACGCCACCCGGATCGGAGAATTTGAGCTGCCCCTTCAGGCGACCGTCGTTGCCGCCAAGGCGCAGGCCGGCTCCGGCAAGCGCTCCGATCACCCCATGCCCGGTGCCGCCATGTTCGGAAAGATGGACCCCTGCCCGCCGGGCAAGTTCATAGGCCGATTCCTTGGTCAGGACCGTTTCCTTTGCCGACTGGCCGAAGCGGATGAGTTCGCCCGGTTCCGGCAGGCTATCTATTTTTGCCACGCAGAGGCCGGGGTCAGACCCGACGGCGCTTTCCCGGACAAGAAAATCGGCGGAATATTTGATTACCTGTTCCAGGCATTCTTCCTTGATTACTGCCGAAAAGCACATGGCGCTGTTATGTGAGGTATAGAGAATATCGGGGTGAACCAGCAACTGGTGGCGGGTGATAAAGCTGCTCTTTCCCCAGCCGTTGCTTTCCAGATCCGCGGCAATCTGGGACGCCAAAGCGCCGGTGCCCGGACTGTCAAGGTTGTCGGTATCGTCAATACTGATCAGGATCCGCATCCAGTGGCTCTCCTCTACATCCGAATGATTCAAGGTGTTATTCCCGCTGCTTTATTGCAAGAACGGAGTTCTACAAACAATTAGCAAAAGTCACGCCACTTTTATAACTAAACAATTTTACTATAGTTTATATGTTTTGCAATGGCTGCGGACGGCAGTACAATCGACAACAATGTGGATAAATTCCACATAAAGCACTTGCAAGTGTGGAAATAATCCCCACTTGCAAGTGCCGACAATCACGGAGAGCGGGATACAGTCAGTCAATCATCCGGCGATGAACCGGCAGCCAATGCCGAATGCACATGCATAATCGATATGCATTAATCAAGCCTGCCGCCCAGCAGCCGTATTTCATCGCCCTCTAACCGTTCATTATGGAGCGGATTATGGGTGGACATGACAACAGTGGTTCCTTCGGCGGACAGGGAGGCTATGAGCCGTTCAATTATCTCCGCACTCCGACTGTCTACATTTGCTAGAGGTTCATCCAGCAGAAGGATCTCCGGGCGAAACGCCAGCGCCCTTGACAGTGCGACACGCTGCGCCTCGCCGCCGGAGAGATGTTTGACATCCCTTTCCTCGATACCGGCCAGATCGACCTTGTCCAGAGAATCCAACACACCCTGTTTCAACCTCTCTCCCGTTACCCCCCTGACCTTAAGACCGAAAGCAACGTTGCTGAACACGCTGCCAACAAAGAGGTACGGTGACTGGTGAAGAAGTGTGACCCTTCTGCGCAGCAGGTTCAGGGTGTCTCTATTCCATGTTACGCATTCCCCGTCAAAGTATATATCACCCCGTTCCGGTCTCACCAATAAGGCAAGGATGTTGAGAAGAGTGCTCTTTCCCGATCCGTTGGGACCGGTAAGAATGTAAAGGCGTCCCGCCTCCAAAGCGAGTTCGTCCATTTCCAAGGCGAGCTTATCCCCATAGTATTTCCGGATAGATGTCAGAGTTAATCGTGAAACCATTCGACATTACCTCTGTTGCATAAAATTCAGGGCCAGGTTGACGACCAGGGCGACCACCATCAAAATGATGCCGAGTGCCAGTCCAAAGGCGAACTCCCCCTTACTTGTCTCAAGGGCAATCGCGGTGGTCATGGTCCTGGTATAGCCACGGATGTTGCCGCCGAGCATCATTGCCACCCCAACCTCGGAGATGACCCGGCCGAATCCGGCGATAACGGCAGCCATCACCCCAAAACGGACCTCGCGCACCAGTTGGATCACACATTGCAGCTGGCTTGCTCCAAGGGTCAGAGCGGTCGGCAAGATGCGGCTATCAGCTCCCTTGACAGCACTCAGAGTGTAATTTGCGACAATAGGAATAGCCAACAGGGCTTGGCCAATGACAATAGCCCAGGGGGTAAAGAGCAGGCCGAGCCCTCCCAGCGGGCCTTGCCTGCTGATGATTCCATAGACAAGCAAACCAACGACCACGGTAGGCATGGCCATCAGGGTGTTGAGCAGGGTGATGGTCACCCGTTTGAGCGTGAATTCGCCGATGGCGATTGCCAGACCGACGGGAATGCCGATCACGGACGCTATGAGGATCGACCAACCGGCCACGCTGACAGATGTCAATACGGCCGTGAAGACCTCGCTGTCCAGGGAGAGAATGAGGGCGAGTGAGGTGGAGACCGATTCGCGGATAAATCCCATGACGCTATTTACCCTTGTAGATGAAGAAGATCTGGTCGCCGTTCGCCTTGTAGCCGGCGATGATCGACTGCCCTTCCGGGCTGGTAATGAAATCAATAAAGCGCATGGCCAGGTCATATTTGACGTGTGGATGTTTTTTAGGGTTGACGGCAATCACGCCGTAGGGGTTGAAGAGCCCCTTTTCACCCTCGAAGAGGATCTTCAGGTTGCTATTGCCATTCCTGAAGGTATTGTAGGTTCCTCGATCCGCCAGGGCGTAGCCCTGCTGTTCGGTCGCCATGACGATAACCTCACCCATCCCCTGTCCCGCCAACTGGTACCATTTGCCCGCCGGCTTGATACCCGCAGCCCGCCAGAGTTCCTTCTCCTTCTGGTGGGTCCCCGACTCGTCGCCACGGGAAACAAAGGTCGCCTGTCTGGCGGCGATCTTCTTCAGCGCCTCGGCGGCGTTCTTTGCCCCCTTGATGCCGGCAGGATCTGCGGCTGGACCAATGATGACAAAATCGTTGTACATGACGTCACGGCGATTGACGCCGAAACCATTCGACACGAACTTGTCCTCCAGCTTGCGGGCATGAACGAAGACCACATCCACGTCCCCGGTCTCGCCGATCTTCAGGGCCTTACCGGTGCCTACGGCAATGACGTCCACACGGCAGCTGTTCCGCTTCTCGAAGGGAGGCAGCAGGACTTTCAGCAGTCCCGAATTCTCGGTGGAGGTGGTGGTGGACATCCTGAGCCGCTCCTCCGCTCCGGCCGATGAACAACATGCGGCAAACAGGGTTATGGCAATCATCAGATGAAAAATGTGTTTCATGGACTTTTCCTGCGACCTGTTATGCAATATCGATAAACTTCTCGGTCTTGAGTATGGTTGACATTTTCTTCATGCGACTGATCCCGGATTTGCATGCCTCGAAGGCATCCTCACTGCTCGGAGAGCTGGCGGCTACCAGGGAGATGATCTCGCCAACGGCAAGGGAGCCGGTACGCCGGATTATCAGGACATCCTCCAGTCCCCAACGCTGCTCAAGTTCCCGGGCGATATCTTCCATCTCCCGAACCGTATCCCCTTGAGATTTATATTCGATGGCGGTCGTGGACTTGCCTGAACCGGCCTGTTTCTTGACAACCGCATAGTGAAACACCACGGAACCGGAAAAGGCCGAGCAGATGGAGTCGTAAGCAGCTGCAGGATCGATGGGACTTTCAACAAGCTTGATCATAATAAATATTCCTTTTAGTAAGTTAGAAGCTATTTTCTGCTATTTTCAGGCAGAAAACAGCTTCGTTAACGCACTTATCCTGTTTATCAGGGTTAGTGAGTATACAAATACGAAAAGCCCCTTCTCTCGATAGAAAAGGGGCGCGGACGCACCACCGGCGGTGGCACATCAAGCACGGTTCCCCTTTTCAAAGGAGGGCGGCGCCGTTTCCGGCGACACCCGCAGGTTGTACGCCATGAGGATTTTTCCCTTGTAGGCGCAGCAACTCGGAGAGCGGCAAAATATGGCGGTACTATAACGAGAATAGTTTATTCAGACAATCTTATTTTTTCGGCGAATCGAGAACGGTTCAATATCCATACTTATAATTGATTGCAGTTTTCCTTTTATTAAATGGGGCTCTGCCTTTTCCGGCAGAGCCCCATCAGTCAGTCACCACGAGAGCGATCCATTAAACGTTGCGATACGGTGATGTTCTATTAGTCGTTAGCCGCATTCCTGCGGGCCAAGCGTTTGATGTTGAGCAGATTCTTGTAGCCGACGTTCTCGGTGGTGATGTTGCCGCCCATGGCACCGCATCCCAGGGTAAGCGATGGTACCAGGGTGTTGTACAGGGCGCCGATGGTACCGTGCACTGAGGGCTGGTTCCAGACAACACGGTTGGCATGTACTCTCAGAGCAAACTCATGCGCTATATCTTCGTCCTCGGTAAACACGACCGCCGAGTGACCGGCGCCGCCGAATTCAAGCTGTGTTGCGGCAGCCTCAATGGCTTCTTCCTTACTGCTGGTAATGAACCACCCCAAAACCGGTGAGAGTTTCTCGCGGCTCATCCAGTCTTCCCCGCCGGTAGTGGTCAGGGGAACCATCAACAACTTCCGGTCAGCCGGGATTTTGAAACCGGCCAGCTCGGCAATGACCTGCGGGCTCTTGCCGACGATGGCCATATCCGGAACGCCTCTTTCCTTGTCGAACATAACGGCTTCGAGCTTGTTCCTTTCTGCTTCGGTGCAGAGATAGGCGCCGTTTCTTTCAAAGAGTATCAGGGCTTTTTCGGCGATGTTACGATCATCGAAAATGACCGACTGGTCGGATGAGCAGATGGTGCCGTTATCGAACGTCTTGGAGGCGATGACATCTTCCACGGCCATACGAAGATTGGCGCTTTTTTCGATATACACCGGCACGCCGCCAGGCCCGACGCCCAGAGCGGGATGTCCGGAGCTGTAGGCCGCCTTGACCATGGCTCCGCCGCCGGTAGCGATAACGATGGCTATTTCAGGATGTTTCATCAATGCATCGGTGGCTTCTATGGAAGGTGCGGTTACCCACTGAATGCAGTGTTGCGGCGCGCCGGCGGCGACAGCCGCGTTCAGCATGATCTGGGCAGCGGCCTCGCTGCATTTCTGGGCGCGGGGGTGGAAGGCAAAAATGATCACGTTGCGCCCCTTAAGCGCAATCAGGGCCTTGAACATGGTGGTGGAAGTAGGATTGGTGGTCGGCGTGACGGCAGCGACAATACCGAACGGTTCGGCGATGGAGATAACACCGTCGGTTTCATCAATGACACCGACCGATTTTCCGTCCTTCATGTAATCATAAACCACCTGCGTGCCGAAGTGATTCTTGATTACCTTGTCTTCCACGTTGCCGATGCCGGTCTCTTCGACTGCGAACTCCGCAAGATAGCGCTCGCTGGCAACACCGGCCACTGTCATGGCCTCGCTGATCTTGTTGACCTGTTCCTGGGTGAAACCCCTGAATTCCTCCAACGCCTTGCTTGCCTTTACCGCCATCTGATCGATTGCCTGCGCTGCCGTTGTCATGATTAACTCCTTTGTTTTTAGTTGGGGTGATTTACTACCCTCTGAAATTTAGCTGTCCGTCCGAACAACCTCAAATAGAGCAGTGCGCATGCCAACAGAGTAAAACATTTTTCTAAATCAGTCGGGAGCATCTGGTGTTTTTATATTAGTTGTTGCATTCTGGATGGTTGGCCAAGAGGCGTATCTAGAAATAATTGCATAGCGGCATTAATTTGGTCCTTCAATTCAATTGGCACGGAGAATTTCTGTTCCATGTCGTGACAGTAACGCAGGCGGCTGTTCCAAAACGGAACAGAGTAACACCGTTTTGTGGCACGGAAATGGCAGACAAATTCAGGAGTAAATTGATATGGGGACAGACGGCTCAACTACACCGGTCTGTTGTGGGGGGATGAATGGGAAGCATGGCAACGGATAAGCTCAATTGCATCAGGAAAGCCCGGGAGGATTTTTTGTCCAACGGTTTAATTCCGGCGGGAGTTGTCAACGACACCATCATCCGTTCCTGGCAACGCTCAGCGGAACGGGGTATCGGCATGGAGCGTGGCGAAACCCGCTGCATCCCGCGCTACGACCTCATGCAGCGGAGGGATAAAAACCATACCCTGTTGATACGCTCCCAACCGGTTATGGAGAATCTTTACCATGAGATCTGCGGCACATCCAGTATGGTACTTTTAGCTGACCGCGAAGGGATTGTGCTTCACTCCATCGGCGATCCGAATTTTGTGGACCAGGCCCAAAAGGTCTATCTGAAGCCGGGCGGAATCTGGTCGGAAAGCGTCAACGGTACCAACGCCATCGGCACGGCACTGGAGGAACAGCAACCGGTCCATGTGCACAGCAGCGAGCACTTCATAGACAAAAACCGCTTTTTGAGCTGTTCGGCCACCCCAATCTTTGACCCGCGCGGAGCAGTTCTGGGAGCGTTGGATGTATCAGGTGACTATCGCGGCCACCAGCAACACACGATGGCTCTGGTGCGGCTGTCAGCCCAGATTATCGAAAACCAGATGTTCGCCCCGGAATTTCCCGACGACATAGTCATCTGCTTTCATGTTAAGCCGGAATTTGTCGGCACTCTTTACGAGGGGATCGCCGTATTTTCTCCCCAAGGCGATCTCATAGCCGCCAATCGCAGTGCCCTACTGCAGTTCGGTCTTGACCGCTTCAGGATGACCGGCCACTGTTTCGCTTCGCTGTTCAGGCTCAGTCTGCCAAAACTGTTGGAACAGACGCGCTTTCAGCACCATCCCGTTCTGAAACTCCAGCTCCAATCTGGTGCCGAGTTGTTCGGCAGGGTCTGGCCGGGAGCCTCCATCTCACCGGTCACCTTCCTCCCCATCACCACATCGCCATCAAATGAAAACAAAACGCGGGCCATCGCAGCAGGTGAACCGACATTGCTGAATGAGCTGGAGTTTGGCGACCGCAAAATGCAGGTCCTGATCGGTAAAGCCATGAAAGTCGTCGGCCATGACATCCCCATTATGATTGAGGGTGAATCCGGCACCGGGAAAGAGCTTCTGGCCCGGGCGCTCCATATGGCCGGACCGCGCAAAAACGGCCCATTCGTACCGGTCAACTGCGCCTCGATACCGGAAGGGCTGATCGAATCGGAACTATTCGGCTATCAGGAAGGGGCTTTTACCGGGGCGAAACGTAAAGGGCATATCGGCAAGATCCGGGAGGCTGACAAAGGAACACTGTTCCTTGACGAAATAGGGGAAATGCCGCTGCAGCTCCAGGCACGGCTGCTGCGGGTTTTGCAGGATCGCATGGTGTCGCCGCTTGGCGGCACCGGAAGCTTTCGTGTCGAATTGTCGGTCGTATGCGCCACTAACCGGCGCATTCGGGATGCGGTTGCCGCCGGAACTTTCCGTGAGGATCTCTATTATCGCCTTAACGGCCTGCTGCTCACCCTCCCCAGCTTGAAGGAGCGTGAAGACCGGGTGCCGCTTTCCAGAAAGATTCTCGACGACCTTTTGGGTCCGGAGCGGACGGTCGGCATAAGTCCGGAGGTTCTCCGGATCTTTGAAAGCCATCCCTGGCCCGGCAATATCCGCCAGATGCATAATGTACTCAGGACCGCAGTTGCGCTGCTTGGCGAAGGGAATGAGATAACAGTTGGCGAGCTGCCGGAGGATTTCATGGAACAGGCCGATTGCGGCAACAGAGGAAGGGATATGAGCGGCGACCCATCAGACAGGAATTGCGGAAATGCGTCACTGGCAGACGTCGAAGCCAGGACTATCTCCTCGACACTTGACCGGACCGGCGGAAATATCGCGGCGGCGGCAAAAATAATGGGAATCGGCAGAAACACGCTTTACAGGAAGTTGCGCAGTCTGACGTCGGCAGAAAACCACACGTATATACAATAAGTAGGGGCGAAGCAAAAGCCGCACCTGTTCGCCCTATTTCCTATGGAGATCTAAGGCGGGCGAAGCAGATAAAACATGCTTCACCCCTACAACCAAAAGGGTACGGAACCCTAATTATTCTCCATCGAGCAGTTCCCGAACCTTCCGTAACAGCTCCAACGGCTGAACCGGTTTCATGATAAGCTCCGCCCCCTCATCAAGGACGTCGCGGCTCTGAATGATATCCAGGGTATAGCCGCTGGAATAGATGATCTTGACATCGGCGTCTAACTGCCTGATCTCGCGATAAGCCTCCTTGCCGTTTTTCTTCGGCATGATGATATCCATCAGGATGAGCTTGATCGTATCCCGGTGCACCTTGAACTTCTCAACCGCGTCCTCGCCGTCCTCGGCTGGAATCACCAGATAGCCGAAACTGGTAAGGATCTCCTCGGTGAGCATGAGCACGGCGGCATCGTCCTCGGCCACCAGGATAGTTTCGCTCCCCCCTTTCGGCGGCGTCGGCATGACAACACTCTCATCCTCCGCAAGCCCCTTGTCAATCAGAGGGATATAGATGCGGAAGGTGGTTCCGATCCCCGGTTCGCTATATACATTGATAAAACCGTGATGCTGCTTGACGATTCCGTACACGATCGACATGCCGAGACCGGTCCCCTTACCCACCTCCTTTGTAGTAAAAAAGGGTTCGAAAATTCTGCTTCTGGTTTTCTCATCCATTCCGCTGCCGGTATCGGAGACCGATATCAGGGCATAACGCCCGGTTTTACCATAACCGTTAGCCTGAACAAATGAGGCATCGACGTCCATAAGTCCGGTCCCTATGGTCAACAGGCCCCCTTTCGGCATCGCATCCCGAGCATTGGTGGCCAGGTTAATCAGAACCTGTTCGATCTGGCCGCTGTCTATTTTAACCAGCAGCTCGGACGTATCCGGTTTTGGCGTAAGCTGAACATCTTCCCCGATAATTCTGGCAAGGAACTTATGCACCTGCTGAACAACATCGTTGAGGTTGACCACCCTGGGGGTCATCTCCTGCTTGCGACTGAACGTCAGCAGGCCGCGGGTCAACAGAGCCGCTTTATCCGATGCCTCGATAATGAGCTCCACCTTCTCCTTCTGGTGGGCGTCCAAAGCAAGGTCTCTACTCAACATCTGACCGTAACCCATGATCACCATCAGGATGTTGTTGAAATCATGGGCCACCCCGCCGGCCAGCTGCCCGATCGCCTCCATCTTCTGGGACTGCAAAAGCTGCTCCTCCAGATGTTTGCGATCGGTAATGTCTTCCGCAATGCCGAGCATGTAACGGGCGGTCCCCTCGCTATCATAGAGCGGGATCTTTTTGACGCGCAGAATCCGGTCTTCACCAGACCTGGTTTTAACCGTCTCTTCCGGTATTTCAACCAGATTGCCCCGCGTTAGCACTTCCCGATCCTTACCGGTGAAGAATGCCGCCTGCTCTTCAGGAACAATATCACGGTCGGTTTTACCCAGCAACTCTTCCCGCGAGTAACCGAGCAGATCCTCTCCGGCCTTGTTTAAGGCTACATAACGGAGTTCAGCCGCATCTTTTACGAAGACCATGGCGGGGATGTTGTCAACGATGTTTTTAAGAAATGCCTCGCTCTCGCGCAGCTCCTCAAGACGCTGCTGCAGTTCGGGGTAATAGGTTTTGCGCACAGAGAATTCGCCGAATCCGGCCAGCTTTTTCTGCAAGGCGTCCAGCGAATCGGGAGAATCAGAGTGATTCTTCATACACTACCTCGATATCCCGGTGAGACGCCTTTCTCGGATTGGTCGCCATGCAGGGATCTTTCAAAGCATGGTCGGTAAGGAAATTGACATCGCTACGCCCTACCCCCAGTTCATTCAAAGTACGGGAGATACCGGCAGCGGCTTTCAGTTCTCTGACGTGGTTCGGCAGGGCCGATTTTTTCTGAACGGAACCCATCCCACGCAGATCCAGCCCCATCGCCTCGGCTATGTGTTCAAAACGTTCCGGGGCTGTCGGCAGATTGAAGGTAATAACGTGGTCGAGCAGGATGGCGTTGCATTCGCCATGGGCGATATCGAGCGCCCCACCCAGGCTATGAGCCATCGCGTGGGTGGCACCCAGAATGGCATTGGAAAAGGCCAGCCCCGCCTGCAGGCTCCCCTGCATTATATTGCTGCGCAGTTCCAGGTCGTTAAGATTTGCAATCGAGGGGAGAAGACTTTTGGAAATCAGCCGAATTGCCTCAATGGCATGCAGATCGGTCATCGCTGAGCGGGCCGTCGAGACATAGGCCTCGATGGCGTGGGTCAAGGCGTCCAGTCCGGTACAGGCCGTGAGGTAGGAGTCCATGGTGGTAAGAGTTTCCGGATCGATCAGCGCCAGGTCGGGGACGACCGACTTGCTGATAATGGCGAATTTGACCTTTTCCAGCGGATTACTGATGATGACGAACTGCGAAACGTCCGCCGAGGTCCCCCCGGTAGTCGGGACGCAAACCAGAGGGGGCATCGGCAGTTTTACCGTATCCACTCCTTCGAACTGCAGGATGTGCCGGTCGTTGGAACAGACAATACCGATCCCCTTCGCGCAATCGATCGGGCTGCCGCCACCTACGGCAATAAGCGCATTGCACCTCTCCGACCTGTATTGTGCAACACCTGCCATTATCTCGTCGGCCTTGGGATTGGATGTCACCCCGGTGAACAGGGCAAAGGACAACCCTTCCGCTTCGAGGCTGTCCGTCACATCCTTGGTCCATCCCGCTGCGACCACACCCGGATCGGAGACGACAAGTACCTTACGCCCCCCCAGATTTTTCGCATAGCGCCCGGCAAGATGCCGCGCCCCCACTCCGAAAACGAATTCAGGGGCAACAAACTTTCGCAGCTCAAAACCCTCTGACATGACAGCCTCCAAAAAAAGTATCTCTCTAAAACTGTATTCTATCCTATCCGAAAACATCCCTCAATCTTTTTAATAGGCGGCCGTTTGACAAAAAAGCAGGGGCGCTTGTCGAATAAGCGCCCCTGCTCCAGCCTCGTATCGTGTTTTTCTGTAGCTTTACCGCTACGGTTGCCATGCCGCTATGGGTCTTGGTCGTTTATTGTGAAATCACGTTTTCGAGTCAGATCTGTATGTTACTAGACAGGTTGATAGGCTGAAGGCTGTTAGAAAACAAAACCTTTAACCTTCAGCCTCAATACCTGATTTTGAACTAAAAAGGCAGTTTGCCTGATGACATCAGCATGAATGATGGAATCAGCAGGCCCGGAAACGCCCATGCAATTAAAGAATATGCCAGAGTACTGGCTGACAGCTTGCCATAGGCATTCAGCCAAACCTCGACAGTCAACACCGTATAGCCTGCACAGGCAAAGGCCAAATATGTACTTTGCGGCGACAGCGGCTTTCCATCCGGCCCAGGAGCGCCGCCAACATAAAAGAGCACCATGTACACGGCGGAGATAATTGCGACCGTAAGACTGACATTCCCCACCGAACGCAGATCTTCCAACCCGTTAAGAAGCGCATAGGCAACGGTACAGTACAGAAGCCCGTGTGCAAACAACAGACCGCCGGTAAAGGCATCCTTAAAAAGCGCGGTTTGCAGGAAAGCCCCCAACACAACCGTCACACCAACAAAACCGGTAATGGCGCCGGTACCCTTGGCCTCGCCTTTGCCAAGAAACAAAATTGCTACAGGGATCCACATAATACTGATTGCTATCAATAATGCTAAAGTCATGACACTCTCCTTGAATTTAATTACAGTCCCTTTTCCCGAATCAATCGGGAAGGGGAGCAAAGGGATAGTTATTCTGCCGTGGTCGGGTCAATCATCGTCCTGACTTCAGCAACACTGTTGGCCGGAAATCCGCCCTGTTTAGCGTGCTCCAGCACCATCTCCTTGTTGGGAGCGATGTAGATGCAATAAATCTTGTCGTCGGTCACATAGCTCTGGACCCACTGAATCTGCGGGCCGAGCCCGTTGAGTACACTGCAGGATTTCTGTGATATCGCCTGTAATGTTTCAGCCGGCAGTTGCCCTGCCCCTGCAAGTTCACGTTCGATTACATATTTCGGCATGGTAATCTCCTTTTAAGAGTCTGAACCATCTGTTACCAGAAGAACGTCGATCCAAGAGCAAACTGGTTGGAATGCTGTGTTGCATGATCATTCCAGGTATTCTGGGCATAGGTATATTCGCCGGTAAACTTGATGAATTTGTTGAGACCGTAGGTAACGGACGCTGTTCCCGCTTCCTGGCTCGTAATCAAAAGAGTATCGGCTGCCGTGCCGGCTTTCTCACGGCTCTGACCATAGTTAACTCCCAGCGTAACAGAAGGGGTCAGCGCATAAGTGACCTGGGCCAGGTAACCCCAGGCGGTTCTCTCGTTCCCTGCTGCATCTGTTGCGGTTGATCCAAGGAAGTCACCGTCCTGTACGCTGACCATGCCAAGCCCCTTGCCGCCATAACCGGAGAGCATCAGGTTGATGCCGCTAAAACCGGCGCTGACGCCAGCGGCGCCGCCGGTTGATGTATTTTTCTCTCCCGGTCGCGCTGCGGCCGTATCACTGCGTGTTGCGCTCTGGTACAACCCGGAAGCCCATGCCTGCACAGCTGTTCCGCCATAGGTTTTGGCATAAGAGATTTCTGCCTCCAGGCGTGGTGAGTTTGTTGAAGCGGTGTCGGCGCTGATTTTGTAGGGTTCACCGATAGAGACCGCCACTTTGGTCCCAGCCATGTCCGGCGTGGTATAGCGGAACTGCGGTCCAAAGTTTGTATAGAGATAGCCGTAGCCGATGTGGCCAAGGGTCGTATTGCCGCGGAATGCGGTTCCCGGCACGACACCAGCCCCGAGGAGCGTCATGTCATTCAGGATATTTTTCCCCTGATAGAGGTTGAGGGCGCGACCGATCAACAGTTCACCATAGGCGCCCTTGGCGGTATAAAAGAATTCACGGAAGTCGATATTTGGAGCGGTGTCGAAACGATTAGCGGTGCCGGTTGCGTTTGCTTTATTCTGAAGAGCCGGATAAATACCGACCCGCACGGCCGAATCCACCCCGCTGGTGGTGGGAGCCGTAACATTGAAGGCGATTACCGACGGGAGCAGGCCGATGCCCATGCCGAATCGTTCATCCTGTTTGGTTTCAGTGCCGCCGACACTCAGCAGGCTTAACGAACGACCGGCGCCGCCTGGATTTTTGGTTGTCGAAGCGTAGGTGGAGTATAAATCCACTATGCCGTCCGTGCTGAGTTTCCAGCCGTTTGCTCCAACAAGTTCAACTGCCGCGTTTGCCGGGTTGCTTGCGGCCACTGCAGCTGCTGCCAGAAGTCCAAGCCCTAATAGTGTACTCTTCTTCATAAACGCATTCTCCCTCTTTAGATAAATTTAGATTCTCAAACAAGATTTCCACTACACGGTGAAACTATGATGACTCGCTTCACTGCCATTTCTGTTCAGACGCTCTGACTGAACACGTACTGCTTCTCCTTTCCTTGAGATAGTGTAATCACCTTGCTACAATCATCTCTACCTGGTAGTCGATCAACACCCTGTTATCCGACGTTCTTGTAAATTTGCACCAGGATCCGCCACTCACCATGGTCAACCATGCAGATCCATACAGAGGCACGACTATCCCTTGTGCAACCACGGTGCCAAAAATAAAACAATGGTATTGTTGTTTAGTTTCGGCATGTTACAGGCTTACAGATTGCGAAGCCCTGGTTGGAAGAAAGTGTGGATATACGCGACATATTTTCTAACATGCCGTAATTATTGTATGATATAGTAATGAGTAAGAGTTCTACACCGTGGAGAATAGTCCCAAAATGAAAATCGCATTAACTATTGACAAGTGATGTACAAGGAAAATGAAAAATTATTGCGGAAGTATGGAAAAATGATAAAAAACATAGAACCTGGTTTTGCATTGGGCACGAGCATTGCTTGTAAGGATTAACCCCCTCGGTATGGTTCACTACGAAAGGCATGTAATGGAAAAGCACCGGAACAGCACATTGCATAATTATAAATTTGAGGTTCCTGAAATTATTTTCGGTAGAGGCATGCTGAGCCAGGTGGGTGGGTGCGCCCGCAGGCTTGGAGGCAAAAAAGTCTTTCTGGTCAGCGACAAGGGGCTGTTTCATGCCGGCTGGGTCGATGTGGCCATGCGAAGCCTTCTTGATGCCGGACTTGAGTTTATTTATTTTGACGGGATCACTCCGAATCCAAAGGATCACGAAGTGGAAGAGGGGGTACGGGAATACCAGCGCCATGGTGCCGATGTAATTGTCGGTCTTGGCGGCGGCAGCTCGATGGATGCGGCCAAGGCGATCGCCATTTTAGTCTCGAACGGAGGAAAAATCCGGGACTTCGAGGGGCCGGATCGGATTATTCGTCCGCTTCCCCCTTTGGTTCTCTGTCCGACAACCTGCGGCACCGGCTCCGATGTCTCCCAGTTTGCCATAATCAGTGATACCGAGCACTTTCGAAAAATATGCATCATGAGTCGCTGTGTCGCTCCGGATATCAGCCTGACAGATCCGGACACCCTCACAACCCTGCCGGATGAATTTGTCGGCACCACCGCTACCGATGCCTTGAGTCATGCCATGGAGGCTTTCTTTTCAATTGCCTCAACCACCCTCACCGATGTCCATGCCATCAAGGCGCTGCGTCTTCTGGCAGGCAGCCTGGCGGATGCCGTTCACGAACGGAGGCCGGAAGATCTGGAGAATCTTGCACGGGCCAGCCTGCATGCCGGAATGGCCTTTTCCAATTCAATGCTCGGCATTGTTCATGCTTTGGCTCACCCGATTGGCGGCCTCTACGATGCAAACCACGGCAGCATCAATGCGATTTTGCTGCCGGAAGTGATCAAATACGACATTCCTGTTGTCACCGACAAACTACAGGAACTTGCCTGGGGACTTGGACACAGCGCCAATGGCGATATCACAGCCGCCAGTGAACGGGTCCAGGAGACACTCGATTCGCTTCTGGAAGCGAGCGGAGCCCCGCGCAGCCTTCGCAGCATCGGGGTTCTTCGCAAGGATCTACCGGAACTGGCACGTCAGGCGCTCAAGGATGTCTGCATCGTCACCTCCCCACGTGAGGCGGACGAAGAAGATCTCCTGCGTATCCTGGAAAGGGCATACTGATGAACAGCAAGGCAGCCGTCAGAACGAAGATGGACGAATCATCGCTTGAGCGGCTGCTTGGGCTGAATAGTTCTAAAATCGGTTTCTATGCCGAGGTTAAACAAAAAATTCACGAGTTGGAGGCGGCAAATCTGGGTTTGCGCAGAAAAAGCAGCGAATTTCAGGCCATGTTCGACTCCATCGGCGACGGCGTCATCGTCTATGACAACAGCGGCATGGTGCAGCATCGCAACCATGTCTGCCCGCAGTACTTTCCGCAAAAGACTCTTCCCGGCTGTTCCTGTCGAGAACTTTTTCATCCGGAGCACGAATCGGCCCCGCTTGAATGTCCCGTAGAGCGGGCCTTGGCCGGCGAACGGGTTGAAACATCCATTACGTCTCACCCCTCCGGAGAGAAGGCCCGCTACTTCGAGGTAACGGCGACACCAATCGAGGATAGTAAAGGGGAGCAGAATCGGGCACTCCTGTTTCTGCGCGATGTAACCGAAAAACGCCTCCAGGAGCTGCAGCTGATGCAGGCCGAAAAGCTCTCCAGCATCGGCGTCCTGGCAGCCGGCGTCGCCCACGAAATCAACAACCCGCTCTCGTCGGTAGCTGGGTATGCAGAGGCCCTGCTCAGACGGTTCAACGAGGGGCATGCTCTGGCGGAAGATCCACGGCTGGAGGATTTCCCCCAATATCTGCAGGTGATCGTCCGGGAATCGTATCGCTGCAAAGGCATTATCGACAGCCTGCTCTCCTTCAGCCGCAAGTCTGACGGTTCAGTCAGCAACGTGAACATTAACGACATCCTGAACGAAGTCCTGGAGCTGGTAAAATACAAATCACGCAACGAAAAAATCGAGATCAGGACCAGTCTCCAGAGCGATCTTCCCGATGTCATCGGCGATTCAACCGGCCTGCGCCAGGTCTGCATGAATCTGCTGATAAATGCGCATCAGGCCATCAGCGGCGCAGGAGTAGTGGAAATAACCACCAAAACTACAAAGGAATCAATGGTTATGTTCCAGATCAGGGATTCAGGTTGCGGGATCTCCAAAGAGGCTATTGACCAGATCTGGGACCCTTTTTTCACCACTAAGGATGTCGGGCAGGGACTTGGCCTTGGCTTGGCAATTACGTACAACATCATCAAACGCCTTGGCGGTGACATATGTGTGGAAAGCCAGGTTGGCAAAGGATCGAAATTTACAGTGAGGATGCCGGCATGTCAGAAATAGATTGGATAAATTCCGCCGGTTTGGGCTTACAACCCCACGATACGAAAGTTCTTGTCGTCGAAGATGACAAGTCACTTCGGGAACTGCTGCAGATGGAGCTCTCCCGTTCCGGATACAAGGTGACAGCCACGTCGAGCGGCGAAGAGGGGCTGGAAGCCTACCGCGAGGAGATATTCAACGTGGTTCTCCAGGATATACGCATGCCCGGCATGGATGGCGTTGAAGCACTGAAACTGATGCGGGCGGAATCAAATATTCCGGAAGTCATCATGTTTACCGGCCACGGCACTATTGAAACCGCGGTGGAATGCATCAAGCTCGGCGCCTACGACTACCTTACCAAGCCGATAAAGCTGGATGAACTGGAACTGCTGATCGACAAGGCGCGCGAGAAAAACCGCCTGCGGCTGGAAAATATCAACCTCAAAAAAGAGATAAAACGTTTTGAAAACCACCGCATCATCGGCAAGAGCCAGGTAATTCAGAAGGTTCTGGACACCGTGCAGCGATGGGGGGTGACCGACGAGCATGTACTGATCACCGGGGAGAGCGGCACCGGCAAGGAGCTGATTGCGAGGGCGGTACATGACGCCAGCCGGCGTGTGACTAAACCGTTTGTTACCGTCAACTGCGGAAGGTTCGACGCCAATACCGCGGAAAGCGAACTTTTCGGCCATATGCAGGGGGCCTTTACCGGCGCGAACAAAATGCGGGCCGGTCTGTTCGAGCTGGCCGACACCGGCACCCTGTTCATGGACGAAGTCTCGGAGATGCCGCTCGACGTCCAGGTCAAGCTTCTCCGCATCCTCGAAACCAGCACCTTCCGCCGCATGGGGGGAAACCACGATATCCGGGTAAACGTCCGCTTCGTCTTTGCCTCCAACAAAATCCTGTCCGACTGCGTCAACCGTGGCGAGTTCCGGGAAGACCTCTATCACCGGATCAACCTGCTGCCGATTCCGCTGCCGCCGCTCAGGCTACGACCCGACGACATCATTCCGCTGACCTGGTTCTTTATCCAGCAGTGCAATGAGCATGATTCCCGAACCTGGGAAATCACCGATGAAGCGATGGCCTCGCTCTGTGCCTATCAGTGGCCGGGAAACGTCAGGGAATTGCGCAACACCATTCGCAGGGCCTGCATTCTTGCCAACGAGCCGGTTATTACGCCTGATCTGTTTCCTTTTGCGCCACAAAAACCGGTGTATACGCCTGCAGCCGGCATAACGCGGAGCGAGAACTCATCACCCTTCACCGCTTCGCCGCTCTGGGTTGTTGAGCGTGACCATATTCAGAAGGTTCTCGAACAGGTTGACCAGAATAAAAGCCAGGCCGCAAAACTGCTCGAAATTGACCGCAAGACCCTGTACAGCAAGCTGGAACGCTACGGCCTGGAAGGGTGATACCATGAAACCGCTTCAAGACTCCATCGGCAGAACCATCAACTACCTGCGCCTCTCCGTTACCGATCGCTGCAACCTTCGCTGCAGATACTGCATGCCGGAAGAGGGAATCGGCAAAATTGCTCACGGCGAAATTCTCAGCTACGAAGAACTGTACCGGATTGCCCAGGTTGCCGTTGCCATCGGCATAGATAAAATCAGGATAACCGGCGGCGAACCACTGGTACGCAAAGGGATCGTTTCGTTTCTGCAGCATCTGGCCGAGATTCCCGGCTTGAAGCAGCTGGTGTTGACAACCAATGGCGTGCTTCTTGAAAAAATGGCTGCCGACCTTAGTTTGGCCGGGGTACAGCGGCTTAACATCAGCCTCGACTCCCTTGATCCGAAAACCTTTGCGCAGATTTCCCGCTGCGGCGACCTGGCGCGTGTTCTGGCCGGAATAGAGGCGGCACAATCGTGCGGCTTTCCGAT
The DNA here is from genome assembly GCA_903925005.1 of uncultured Geobacteraceae bacterium. Classification (GTDB taxonomy): domain Bacteria; phylum Desulfobacterota; class Desulfuromonadia; order Geobacterales; family Pseudopelobacteraceae; genus JACRCG01. The sequence continues at coordinate 32,719 of CAIYDX010000190.1, read as the reverse complement.
CAAACTCAACATGGTGGTAATGCGCGGCATCAACGACCATGAGATATTGGATTTTGCCACCTTGGCGACCAGCTCTGCAATTACCGTCCGCTTCATCGAATATATGCCGGCAATTCGTGAACATGGCTGGCAGCAACTGGTACTGCCCGGCTCGGAGATCCTGGCCAGGCTGGAGCAGCGCTTAACGCTGATTCCTCTTGAACAGGCGGAAATGGCCGGTCCGGCACGAAACTTCCGCATCGCCGGCGCGTCCGGCACTCTGGGCGTCATCACCCCGGTCTCTCATCACTTCTGTTCCGAGTGCAACCGGATCAGGGTCACCGCATCGGGTACGGTCAAAGGGTGCCTCTTTGCCGGGTCACAGATCGATCTGAAGCCGTCCCTGCGAAGCGGTTCCGACTTGCTGCTTGCCCAGACCCTGGGCGCAATTGTCGATACCAAGCCGGTTCGACATCAGATGACTCCTGATGAGTGCCATCATCAGGCATTCAACATGTCGTCTATAGGCGGGTAAATATAAACCCATAAAAAGCAGTTCATTACCGCTAAGACGCAAAGTTCGCAAAGAAATCGAAGAGTTGACAAGAAAAATGTAGTCCCCTTTTGGGCAATAAGGCTTGTTACGTTAATATACTGACTTTCTTAGCGTTCTTTGCGTCTTTGCGGTTCAAGTGACGTATTTAAGGATAAATTACTGAAGGAGCATATACATGTCCGGTTCCGTTCTGGCAGTCTGCACCAGCCTCAATAAAGGCGAACGAAAAATACCTGTTCCATCTGTTGAGCTTGTTTCTGAACATGGCATAGCAGGTGATGCCCATGCCGGAGATTGGCACCGCCAGGTCAGCCTCCTGGCCCAGGAAAGCATCGACAAGATGCGCGCCATGGGTCTGTCGGTCAGCGCCGGTGATTTTGCCGAAAACATCACGACAACCGGAATAAACCTGGTATCACTCCCGATCGGCAGCAAACTTGAGATCGGTACGGCGCTTCTCGAAGTCACCCAGATCGGGAAAGAATGCCACACCCGCTGTGCGATCTACTACCAGGCCGGAGACTGCGTCATGCCAAAAGAGGGTATCTTCGCGAGGGTTCTCAAGGGGGGAGTCGTAACCGCCGGTACGGACATCCTGCTCGTTGCCCCGTAAACGGGGCTTCAACACGCTCCTTAACACTGCCTTGACAACACTGTGGCATAATGCCACACAAAGCACAACGAACGCTGAGTAGAAAACACCCAAGTGTGGCATAATGCCACACTTGCCAAAAAAAACAGACCATGACGCCTTCAGCGATATTACATAAATTGGATCAGGCAGGCTTGCGTCCACCCCGGATACTGACACTTGCCATTACCGGCTCATGCAATCTTGTCTGCAGTCATTGCTGGGTCGGCGCAGGTGAAGCAACATCTCATACTCACGTGCCGCTGAAGAAAGTCAGCCGAATTATGGAAGAGTTTGCCGCAATCGGCGGCGACGGCATCCGCATTACCGGCGGCGAACCTCTCTGCCACCCACACTGGCTGAATATCATTCAGACCGCCCGCTCTCTCGGATTCAAAACGATAATCCTCCAGACCAACGCCATGCTCTTGCGAGACGAACATCTTGCCGTTCTTCAAGAGCTGGACTTCCCGGGATTTTCAATCCAGATCAGCCTGGACGGAGCCACGGCCGCAACGCATGATCTGCTGCGCGGCACGGGTGCCTTCGACAGTGCGCTGAATGGTATTCTAAAACTTATACAGGAGGGGCTTGCCCAGCGTATCTCGCTCTTTTTTACCGAGATGCGCCATAATCTGGAGGAGCTTCCGGCAGTACTCGAATTTGCCGACAACATGAGTATAGCCTCCGTCAGCAGCGGCGCCCTTGTCCTCTGCGGCCGGGCCGCCGAAGGAGATGCCGTTTTTCCTCCCGAAACTGAGCAGTATCTGAACCTGCTGAAACGCTACGATTCTGATCCACGCTTTCGGGAGCTATATCTGAAGATGGGCAATATTGCCGCACAGGAGTGGCGTGAAGGCGATACCATCCGCCATGAGTGCTGTACGTTTGTCGAAAATCCCTATCTCACGCCATCCGGCATTCTCTACCCATGCCTGCTCTGCCACAATGACGAATTCTCCGTTTCAGGGGTTTATGAAAAAGGACTCGTCGCCGCCCTTGCCGAAGGCGCTCCGCTCTGGTCATCCCTGCTTCATATCAGCAGGCGCCGCGCCGATGAAATCCCGGAGTGCCACGACTGCCCGGGGAAACTACGTTGTGCCGGCGGCTGCATGGGACGCGCGTGGGGAAGCTGCGGAAACCTCCTGGCCACGGATGATCGCTGCGAGGCGAGACGCGCCATTTATCAGAGCAGGGGCTAGCAAGGGGCAAGGGTTCAGGAGAAGAGCTTCATACATCCTCTCATCCTCTCATCCTCTCATCCTCTCATCCCTTGCATCCCTTGACCCTTGACCCTAATGATTCAAAATTCCCCACTGTAGCTAAAATCCATAGCCCAAAAAGTACATATTGTGGACATAATTATATAAAACTGTTTCTTAACACCCCGCCTCTTAATCCAGTCTTTAGCCGCTACCAGCAAAAACAATCTCAACTAGCTGATTTAAAACATATTTATAAGTTGGCATTCAACTTGCTAAACCATTGTCAAATCGATCACGATGAGTCGAAAAGAAGCTCTGTTCAACTCACTTGCAGCATATAGAGATGATCGTAAAACCTGGTTATGAGGAGGTGGGAGTTAAATTCCGGAAAGGAAAATGTAGCGGCAGTTGTAGCAAAGCAGTGCCATCAAAGCAGTTCAAACTAAACACACACCAAAAAAGGAGGTAGTACCCATGTCACACAACAAAGACGTAAAACGGACCCTTAAGAATGAAAGACTGGAATACCCGATCAAAATGATGCACGCATATCCTTCCGTAAATGTCGGCTGGGGCGCACACACAATGGTTGGCAATGACGCCAGAGCGCTGGGCATGACCAATGCACTGATCGTAACCACCGGCCTCCGTGGCACCGGCATTGTCGAAACAATCCAGGGCGTGCTTAAGGCTGCCGGGGTTTCTTCCGAGGTGTTTGACAAAGTTACTCCGAACCCTAAAGATCATGAAGTAATGGCAGGCGCCAAGGTATTGGCATCCGGCAAATTCAACGGTCTGATCAGCCTCGGCGGCGGCAGCTCGCACGACTGCTGCAAGGCTATCAAACTTGTTCACAGCCATGACGGCCAGGACGTTCGCTCTTTTGAAGGCGCTTTCAAAGCTACGAAAGCCAACACGATTCCCCAGCTTGCCATCAACACCACATCAGGAACAGGTTCCGAAGTTTCCTGCTTCTCGATCATCAACCACACCGACAAGAAATACAAAATGGCTCTGTTCGATCCAAACTGCACACCAAGCAAATCCATCAATGACCCGCTGATTCATCAGTGTATGCCTGGCGACCTCGCTGGTTACACCGGTATGGATGCTCTTGCTCATGGTGTTGAAGCTATCACATCCCGCCTAGGTGTTATCTCTGCTTACGGCCCCGGCCTGAGCGCAATATCCCTGATTTTCGGCAACCTGCGTCAATCGGCAATGAACAGAAACAACGACAAAGCCGTCGAAGCGATGGTATGGGCCGAAATGGCAGCCGCATACAGCTTCAACAGCGCCGGTCTCGGCCTCATTCACAGTATGGCTCACGCTCTGGGCGGTATGTACGATGCTCCTCACGGACTCTGCAACGCCATCGGTCTCGAGCCGGTCATGACTTTCAACCTGCCGGCCTGCCCTGAGCGCTTCAAGATGATGGCACAGGCTGCCGGAATCGACGTAAGCGGAATGTCCGACATGAAAGCCGGCGAAGCATTTATCAAAGCCTGCGTGGATTTGAAAGCCGACCTGGGCATCACCAAGACCTTCACGGATCTTGGTCTGCTTGAAAAAGACGTCGAAGGGCTGTCACGCTTCTCGGTAGCCGATATCTGCACAGAGGGTAACCCGACCGATACCGGCCTGCAGGATATGATCAAGATTTTCCATAAGTGCATGTAGTTAGTAAAAGTAGTTTCCAAGTGAAAACTACCGAAGTTCGCTGTTCCTCCATGTGATGCAATGCCGCTGGCTCCGAAGGGAAGATTACCCTCACCGGACGCCGGCGGCTTCTTTTTTTTGAGTTACTTATTCCAAGTTGATTTCAAGCTGACACCTTAACACCCCTAACCCCTCCTAAAATAGGAGGGGGATTTTAGCTCCTCTCCTTACAAAGGGGGGGCTGGGGGTGGTTGGGTTTAGTGCCATTTTGATGGCAACCTGGAATAAACCGCAGCCGAAAAAATCAAACATATTGTTGCAACGGGCGCAAAGATTGCAATGATCTAGATCGCCACGAGATGTAAAATCCAAACTATACGAGGCCATCATGATTACCGAACAAGGGGTTAAGGATTTTCTTCAAGCAGGCGGATACATCGCCGACGACGCCATAGCCACAGCCGTTTTCCTGGCCCTCCGGATGGAGAAGCCGATCCTGATCGAAGGTCCTCCCGGTGTGGGCAAGACCGGCCTGGCCAAGGCCCTCTCCACCGCTCTTGATTTTCCGCTGGTAAGACTGCAGTGCTACGAGGGGATCGACGAAGGAAAGGCGCTCTACGACTGGGAGTACGGCAAGCAGCTGCTCTATACTCAATTGCTGCGCACTCAGCTTGACAACTACCTCTCGGTTTCGTCCGATCTGCGTGAAGCGGTCGAACGCCTCTCTGCCGAAGAAAGCCTGTTCTTCTCCAAAAACTTCCTGGTGCAGCGCCCGATTCTTCGCAGCTTCCTCTCAGAAAAACGTTCTTTGCTTCTTATCGATGAGATCGACCGCTCCGACGACGAGTTCGAAGCGCTGCTGCTGGAGTGTCTGAGCGACTTCCAGGTTTCGATCCCCGAATTGGGTGTGATCGAAGCCAAGAGAAAGCCGCTGACGATCCTGACCAGCAACGGCACGCGGATGATCTCCGACGCGTTGCGCCGGCGCTGTCTCTATCTCTACATCGGTTATCCGGAACTGGAGCGGGAAGTAGAGATCGTCCGGGTAAAATTCCCGGACCTTTGCGAAGTACTGGCGCGCCAGATGGTGGAGTTCCTGCGCAAGGCCCGCGAACTGAATCTGCGCAAGGCCCCCAGTGTTTCGGAAGCCCTTGACTGGGCTCAGGTGCTTTCTATCATGAAAGCAACGAAGCTTACGCCGGAAGTAGTCGCCAATACCGTCGGTGCCATTGCCAAGCACCAGACCGACCTGCAGAAGGTTATGGATCTGGCAGCACAGGAACTGAGCTAGTCATGGAGCGGATAATCGCAGGCTTCGTTGCTGCTCTTCGAGAAAGCGGCATCCGCGTCTCACCCGGTGAGAGTCTGGATGCGGTTCAGGCCCTGGCATTATGCGGAATGGAAAGCCGCAAATCATCCCGCCAGCTCCTGCGACTGACTCTGGTTAAGAACGTCAACGACATTCCGCTGTTCAATGAGATCTTCAACCGTTTTTTCAGCCGTTTCCAGTTTGTAGATCCGGAGCTTGATGTTCCTGAACTCATGGACGCCGCCATCATCAGCATGGATGGGGAATTCAACTATCTTGACGAGCGCAAGCAGGACGACCACGACGAACCCGGCCCCCTGATCAAGCTTGACAGCGAGATCAGCCCGGAAGATCTGGCCGAGCTGAAAAGCCTGACCGAGATTGATCCGGATGATACGGACGGCACGGAAATAACCGTGCAGATGAAGGGGTACCGTGGTAAGGCAAAAGCTCCCCGCCCGACAAGACGATTTACGCAGAATCCGCTCACGATAGAACTCAACAAGAGCAACAGCTCCGGGAGAGGAATAACCTTTACCGCCGAAGAGCAGGCCGCCATGCAGGATGTGGTTTCCCGCATGATGATGCGCCTCCGTAAAGATATGCGCCGGATGAAGAACAATCAGAATCGGGGGAAACTCCATGTCATCAAGACGATCCAGAAAAATTATCGCCACGACATGGTTCCTTTCCAGGTGGCGCTGCGCCGTAAACGCCGGGAAAAACCGCGTCTGGTGGTACTCTGCGATGTCAGCTTCTCAGTAAGCCATGCCTCCCGCTTCATGCTGCTGCTGCTCCATACCCTGCATAACCAGATGCTTGATGTCCGCAGCTTCATCTTCAACCGTGAGATCGCGGAAATAACCGAAATGCTCGCCAATATGCCGGTAAACGACCTTATGCAAACCATCGACGAGGGAGACCTGGTCGATCTGGATGAAAACAGCAATTTCGGCGAGATGTTTCTGAGCTTCAAAAAAAGATACCTTGAAAACCTGCGCGGAAGGCCGGCCTTTATCATCCTGGGAGATGCCCGCAACAACTACAGCGAAGCCAACGACTTCGTTCTGGACGAAATCCGCGAGAAGGCCCGCTACATGCTCTGGCTTACCCCGGAAGAGCGTGACACCTGGAGCCGCGGCGACTGCCTGATAGAAACCTACGGTTCATATTGCGACAAGGTTGAGGTCGTTAAAACCGTTGAAGACCTCAGCCTGGTTGTTGAGGATCTGCTGCGCGACATCTATGCCGACAACGCTGATCCGATTGACAAGAAACGGCTGCGAGAAGCCAAAGCGGCGGAGAGCTACGATCCCAAAGATTACTACACCCGTGGTCCCGGCGCCGCCAGCGAGCCGATTTTCGACCCTGCCGGGCGCAGCCATTGGTGACAATAAAGAGAACTCAAACAGGAGGCAGATATAATGGAAGAACGCAGCGGTTCCATCACTTTTAACGGCAACCCCGTCACCCTGCTTGGGCCGGAGCTCAAGGTCGGGGACAAAGCCCCCGACTTCCAGGTGGTTGACACAGACCTCAAACCGGTTACCCTGGCCGATTTCAAAGGCAAAACCAAAATCATCTGCACGGTACCGTCTCTCGATACCCCGGTCTGTGACTGCGAAGCCCGAAGATTAAATAAAGAGGCCGCACAACTCGCCAGTACCATTGTCGTGCTGACATTCAGCATGGATCTCCCTTTCGCGCAAAAGCGATGGTGCGGAACCGCCGTAATAGACCGGATTACCACACTGTCCGACTATCAGGAGCATTCATTCGGCCTTGCGTACGGGGTGCTGATCAAAGAGCTGAGACTCCTTTCCCGCTCGATTTTCGTGGTGGATACGGACGACACCATCCGTTACATCCAGCATGTTTCGGAAATCACCGCCGAGCCTGACTACGCCGCCGCGTTCGAGGCAGCCAGGGAACCGCAGATAGCTGTCAAACAGGTGCCTATGGATGGCGTCTGCGGCGGCTACTGAAAATGGATAAGAGAGGGACATCATGAGTCGAATGCGGCTCGCACCGGGCCGGTATGAGCTGAAAAAACAGCTTGAAGAGCTGCGCAGCGCAAATAAGGAGCTGGAAGCCTCACGGGATAAATACGCCCTCCTTTACGACTTTGCCCCTGTCGGCTATTTCACATTCGACCGTGAGGGGGGCATCCGGGCCGTCAACCTGACCGGGGCGAACCTGATGGGGATTGATCGCTCCCTGCTGATCAGCAGGAGCTTTGAGCATCTGGTCGCCGACAAAGATCGCCCGGTTTTCGTCGATTTTCTGCAGAGAGTATTTGCAAACCACGATAAAATGACATGCCGGCTTAAACTGGGAAAAGGGGGCAGTCACCCTGTCTTTGTACGAATAGAAGCAATGGCGTCGGGATCTGGTGACGAGTGTCACGCCGCGCTGGTGGATATAACGGAACGCAAACGAGCGGAAGAGTACCTGCAGGAGAGCGAATACAATCTGGCAAAGGCTCAATCGATGTCCCATGTAGGATCCTGGCGCTCGGACCCGCTGACCGGTGACCTGCGTGTTTCAGACGAACTGCTCCGCATCATGCGGCTCAAACGCGAAGAAGCGACTCCGGAAATTTTAGCAAGCCTGATCCATCCCGATGATCGCGATTCCGTCATGGCGTTGCTGCAACAGGGCTCCGAACAGGGAACGAACTACGAGATCGAGCATCGCCTGCTGCTCCGGGACGGCACCTCGAAATGGGTTTTTACGATTGTCGAACCGGCGGTTAATATTGCCCGGCAAGTTGTGAAACTGTACGGCACGACGCAGGACATAACCGAACGCAAACAGGACGAGGTCAGGCTGCGAAACAAGAAAAACGAATTGCAGGCAATATTTGACTCGGTCAACGATGGTGTCATTGTCTTTGACCATAACGGCTCGATTCAGCATCTCAATCACATCTGTCCTGATTTTTTCCCACCGGAAGTTCTTTCGGAGGGTGGCTGCAGAGATGTATTTCATCCGGAACTGGCCGTCTCGCCACATACATGCCCGGTTGAACTGGCTCTCCGCGGCGAGCGGGTCGAGACATCCATGGTTTCCGTACGGGATGGTCACGATACCCGTTATATAGACATAACAGCCAATCCGATACATGATGAATTGGGGGAGAAAACCAGGGCGCTCGTTTTTTTGCGGGATGTAACGCTGAAACGAGTCCATGAAATGCAGATGATTCAAACCGAGAAAATGTCGAGCATCGGAGTCCTTGCCACCGGGATTGCCCATGAAATCAATAATCCGCTCACCTCGGTAGCGGGCTATGCGGAAGCGCTGCTGCGCCGCTTTCGAGACGAACCCTCACTAAACAGTGACAGCCGGCTTGATGACTTTACTAAATACCTTGAGGTCATCGTCCGGGAGGCATACCACTGCAAGGGTATTATCGGCAGTCTGCTCAATTTTGGCAGAAAATCCGACGGTTTGCTCGGCAACGTAAACCTCAATGCGCTGCTGACGGAGATCCTTGAGCTGATACGGCACCAGCCGAACTGTAAAGAGATGGAAGTAGTCGCCGATCTCGCGGAGAACATCCCATCCATGCTCGGAGACCCATCCAGCCTGCGTCAGGTATTCATGAACCTGTTGATTAACGCCTGCCATGCGCTCAATCATCGTGGCCGGATTGAAATATCGACGACCTTTTCAAAAAAAGACTGGACAATTCACGTCCAGGTTCATGATACCGGCTGCGGCATCGCTCCAGAGGTAATAGACCGTATCTGGGACCCGTTTTTCACTACCAAGGAGGTCGGCAAGGGGATCGGGCTCGGCCTGGCCTTGACCTACAACATTGTCAATAGGCATGGCGGCGAGATCACGGTGGAAAGCCGTGTGGGCGAAGGAACAACGTTTACCGTCATGCTCCCTGCCTGCTGTGAGTAGATTCGCTTGAAAGGAATATCCATCAATGTCCAACTACCCCGACCTCATAAATATTTCTTTCAATAGCGTCTTTATTAAGGATCTGTTTGTACCCGGCATACCCGGCTATTCGCCACAGCCGTCTGAACCGGGATACTGGGTCATCATGCAGGGGAACAATTTGATCCTTCAGCCGGGGGAAACCATGCCGGTTCTTCCCTTCGGGGAACTGCCGGAGTGGCTTGCAGCTTCCGCGACTCCGCTCACCATTGGCAGATGGCAAGGGCACCCGCTGCGCATCCTGATGCTGGATTCGAATTGCACTATCCCGCCGCAATTCCTGGTCGAGGCGCTCAATGCCGTGGTTCAAACAATGGATAATGCCACCCTTGGCATCGGCGGCCTCGCCAGGCAGGCTCTTCACTGGGAGCAGCAGAGTCGCTTCTGCTCCTTGTGCGGCGGCGGAACCGAACCGTTTTCCCGCGAATGGGGCCGGATCTGCTCCAATTGCGGTGCCAAGCAGTTCCCGAGAATTTCCCCCTGCGCAATAGTCCTGGTCAAGCGCGGCGATGAGGTGCTGCTGGTCAGAAATGCAGCATGGCCGACCGGCAGATACAGCCTGGCTGCTGGTTTTCTCAACTTCGGCGAGTCGCTGGAAGATTGTGCGGCCCGTGAAGTCAGAGAAGAAACCGGTATAGAAATTACCGACATCAGATACGTCGGAAGCCAGAGTTGGCCCTTTCCCTCACAGCTAATGGCCGGTTTTGTCGCCACCTACGCCGACGGCGAGCTGGTCGTAGACCATTCTGAACTTGAAGACGCCCGCTGGTTCCCTGTTTCAGCTCTCCCGACACTCCCGCCGACACGAAGTATCGCCCGCAGGATTATAGACAGTTTTTGCCGTTGACAACCGCCACACCTTATTTTAATTCCGATGATTTTTTTCCCATTGCCATCCTCGTCAATAAACGGTTTTTAGAAACAATTACTGCGATTACGTACAGTTACAATACTGGCGTGGTTTTTGCTAACTAAATGGCATACGCTGTTTTATGAATTTGCGCATAAGTCAAATTAACACACACCTGAAAGGATTTAGAACATGAACAATTACAACATCCAAACGGTTTCACGTGCCCTCGACGTACTGGAACAGTTCGTAGAAAACAATATCGAACTCGGTTTGACTGATCTGAGTACAAGGCTCAAACTGCAAAAGAACAACGTTTTCCGGCTTATCGCCACATTGAAGGCCCGCAATTACATAGAAATGAACGATACCACCGGAAAATACCGGCTGGGCCTGAAAACCAGCGTACTTGGGATGGCTGCCACAAGGCAGAACAACCTTACCAGCCATACCCGGCCTATCCTGCAAAAGCTGAAAATAACGAGCCGCGAAAACTGTTATCTATCGGTCAGGAAAGACTGCCACTCCTATTATCTTGACGGGGTCGAATCGGATCTTCCGGTGCGAGCAGCCCACAGAATAGGCAGCAGCCTGCCATTGCACTGCACCGCTGCTGGCAAGGTTCAGTTGGCTTTTATGGGGCAGGAAGAAATGATTCATCTCGTACAGGGCATGGAACAGAAGCGTTACACTCCACGCACAATTACCGATTCGGAAACGCTGCTAGGTGAACTGCTTAAAATTGCCCGGCAGGGGTATGCTATCGAGGATCAGGAACATGACCTCGGAGTTATGGAGATCGCCGCGCCGGTCTTTGACTGCAACGGCAAAATCCTTGGCGCGCTCTGCATATCAGGACCGTCAATGCGTCTGGCTGGTGGTCTTTTTGTAAATGATTTGCTCACAATGCTTCAGAGTGAAGCGGCACAACTCTCCGACAGCTTGGGGCGACGCCGGGAGCAATTGGAAAGTTTTGCCACCTCTGTCCAGAGTCCCAAAAAACTGCGGGCCGGCAAAAAAATGATCTGCAAATCATCAATAGCACTGCATTGATTTTATGATAAAGCCTTGATAATCGTCCGTAATATCTATATAGAAGAGTCCTGAAAAGGAAGGAGTAGATATTATGTCCGGCAATCATTCGCTGCAGAGCGTGGTGGTAGGGTGCCTGGTCCGCAACGCCGGGAACGAGGTTTTGCTGATCCGGCATCACAAACGGGGGTGGGAGATTCCTCAGGGGCGGGTCGAAGAGGGGGAGAATCTGGTCGATGCGCTGCACCGCGAAGTGCGCGAGGAGACCGGTGTCGAGATCGAACTAGGCCCGCTGGCTGCAATCTGGTCGAAGCTGACGCCCCCAGCCGCGCTGATATTCACCTTTCTGGGGCGTTACGCAGGCGGGGCACTGACACCCACCGGGGACAGCGTAGAAACGCGTTGGGTAACGGAAACCGAGGCACGTGACAAAGTCGAGAGCCCGGTCATGAAGGATCGCCTCACGGCGCTGTTGGAGTATCGAGGGACGCCGGTCTACAAGGCGTACACAACCGGGCCGTATCTTGTGCAGGTCAAGCGGGATTTGGGGGAAAGTTGCAAAATGCGGCGTGAGCTTGATGTGGCACCCAATATGGTAGGATGTTAGTAGGATTCTAGCGGATTTGACAGTCATGCTGCATGGTTAACACCGACGTTACGGGCGTAGAGTCACACAGGCTTTAACTCGATCCGTCCTACTATGAACGAACGGACTTCCTTAGCCGCAAAAAGCCCCTCTTGCGCCTCTTCAATCTCCGGCATGTAAAAATCATCCGGATAGCGAAGCGATACAGCGTAGCCTGTCAAAAAATCAAACTTGCCAAGTACGTTAAAATCAGGATCATACAGAGCGCATTTGGCAATAAGGATGGAAATATTGTGGGTGATGACCGGTTCATCCCCTTTGCTGACAAGATACATTTTCAAATACTTTTCAACCGCCTGCTGACAATGGAAACAGATAGTGTCGGTCACCGGCTCTGCAGCTGTCAAGCCATGTTCCGCGGTTTTAAGGTCATTGTCCCCTTTGACAAGCCATTGTCCGACAATGAACTTCAGCTTTTCGTCCACAAGAGTCTCCCTTCGCGCTGAATAACCCGCGACATGGTCGGCAGGAGACTGTCTTCACGGAATTTATCGGCACCTTTTAGCAGAAAGTCAACATTGTATCCTTTCTTCGCCGCAGCTCCATAAAGCCGGTTCAATACACTGTTGCGTTCCCGCCACTCCAGATCCCGAGTCAGCAATATGGCAACATCAATATCACTCTGTTCCCGCGCCGTGCCTCTGGCATAACTGCCAAAAAGGAAAATGCTTTCCACCGATGGAACAGCGGAAATAACAATTTCCTTTATCTCTTCAAAATCGCTTGATGAATACAATGATTTTCTCCAGTTTTACCGGCAATGATTGCAGTACACCATGACCAACAATAAAGATCCACCCTCAAGGCGATAAGGAAGACAGGCTGCCTGTTGTGACTTCTCAAACTAACTTCAATCTACCGACTTCGTTTGTACCAATCTGGCACAAGTATACCATTTGCCGCCCTAAAGACAAGAACATCTATAGTCCATCAGGCTCCATTATTTCCCTTTTCCTTACCGGCCTTGCTGATGACCGCCGCAAGCTGGTCGGCTAACGCCATTGCCAGTTTCAGGTCGACTTGGGTAAATATCCCTTTCTTTTTGTTGATCACCTGCAGTACGCCAATCACCGCACCGCCTGAACGGAGCGGCACCGCAATCATATCCCGTGTTGTAAACTTCAGATGCTGATCAACAAAACGATAGAAACGTTCATCGTCCTGTACGTCAGGGACTATCAGCGGCGTATCGTTTTCGACGACCCATCCGGCAATCCCCTGCCCTTTGGGAACCCTGAAGAATGGCAGAACATCGCTCTGCTCTCCCTGCACCACCTCAAACCCCAGGTGCCCGGTAAAATTGTCGATCAGCAGGATACTGCCTGCTTCTGCCTGAGTCAGTCGGCAGATCAATTTGACCGCACGGTCCATAATCACAGACCGGTCATCGGAAGAGTTTACGAGAGCCGCCATTTCCATTAATCCCGCCAGTTTGTCCTTGCTGATCTGGTCAGCGCCGTCCTGAGTCATGTCATTCACTCCATAAGAAGAAAGTTTACTTAGTTTCCGTCCGGAAAGGGTGCTTTTCCCCCCTGGCGGAGTCAATCTTCGGCTTTGCTTGTGCGGCGTACAGGTGTACGCCTCCGTGCAACACCTTGATTTCCTTGCCAGGAGAAAAAATCCCCGCTTTCCAAAGCGGAAACCAACAGTTTCTCGTCCGGTGTTTCCGGACGGAAACTACTTAGTCAAGAATTGTACCGTCACTTTATTAAGTTGTTCGATGTTGATATCCCCCAGGATCTTCTTTCGAATTACCCCTTCCCTGTCGATTATGAAAACAGTCGGGAACCCGAAAACACCATACTCCCGTGCAGCCATGCCCATTTCATCAGTCTGCATGGAAAAGGTCAAGCCGTTGGCTTTGCTGTATGACTCGACTATCTCTTTTGAATTATTCTCATTGATGCCGAGAATAGCCAAGCCCTTATCTCTGTTCAGCTTGTAATATGGCTCAAGCTCTTTTATCTTTTCTCCGCAGCAGGATTTTGTCCAAAAGATAAGAACGACAACTTTTCCCTTAAACTGACTGAGGCTGACATACTCGCCATGTATATCAACACCCGAAATTCCCGGTGCTTTTCCGCCAACCTTTCCGGGTTCTTTCTGTTCACACCCTGTAAAGACGGCAAGGGTGGCAAAAAGCAGCAGTGTTACTGCAAGAGAAACAGGGCGGATTCTATTGGCGCCGCTGGACAACAGCTTCATGATACAATTACTCCTGACTTACTACTCATAATGTGTCCACATCCGGATAACTTTAACAGTCTTGATATCTTCCAGAACTTGATAAACCAGCCGATGCTGAATATTGATCCGCCGTGAATGTGCGCCTGCCAGATCGCCTACAAGTTTTTCGTATGGTGGTGGATTTTTGAAGGGATTTTCTTTAAGGATTTCCAGAAGTCGTTCGGCTTGCGGTTTCAACCCGGAGTGCGCGATTTTCTTTGCATCTTTTTGTGCCTGCTTGGTAAAAACAAGTCGCCAGCCTACCATGCAAGTTCCTCGCAACACTCATCTACCGGAGTTTTAAGACCCTTCTTAATTGATTCCCGCATACTAGGAATCGATGTGAGATACAAAGTTTCCTGGATAGCACGCCAATCTTCTTCCGAGATGAGAACCGCCGAGTTACGTTTGCCAACAATTTGAATCGGGTCGTGTGATAAAGCAACGTCATCGACAAGGTTATACAGAGTTTTTCTTGCTTCCGTTGCTGATACTGTTGTCATTTTGACTTACCTCCATATCGTACGCTAAATCGTACGCCGGTGTTTGCAGCAAGTCAAATAGTTTATCCAGTGAGCGGTAGCGTGGCGCAGCGGTGGCACGATTTATTGTGCCGACCAACTGATGCCGATGGTTATGGCCTCAGTCATCTTCTACGATCCAATACTTCTCAATGGTCCAAAACGGCTTCCCTTCAAAAACTTGCCTAAAATCGGAGACCAACTTGATGTACTCGGTCTTATTCAGCTGTGTCCACTTGATTTCTTTCCAGTTGGACTTATTTCGGTGGCATATGGTCTTGTCTTTTGAAATGTTCTGTAGAAGTATCCGGTCAATAGGAGGGTGAGCAACGCTTGAAAAGCTATTTCCATCATTTTGAACAACAATCATTGACTTTATATAGACTGCCACAAGTTTGGCAGCACGCCCATAAGAAGCCCCATCGACTCTGGCCTTTTCCCAAGTTGTCAATATCACATCGCACCACTGCTCATGCAACTTGTCGAAGTCTCCTTGAGAAAGGCCTTCAATTGCGTTCTTTTTAATGAATTCAACCAACCCTGATTTTTACAACGCCTCTTTAAAAATCGGGTTTTTTGCAAACCCCCTCTGAACAGCCCGAGCAGCACACCATGCGGCGAAATTGTGTCTGTGTTGAAAGTGTGAATATGTCATCCATTCTCCTGCCATAACGCGTTGTCGACTCGTCCCCGACGCACGTGCGTGAACCGGTGATCTACCCAAATGGAACATTTATCTGTGAATGTAAAAATGAGAGCAAAATGTCGCATAGAAATAGTCACATGACCCGCCTACAACTTTTTACTCCCGTCATCTGCTGTAACGGCCCCATCACCATACTCAACGACATCTTCGGCACAGCGAAGACCATTCGGTTTCTTGTCTCTGGCAGAGATACGCTTCCATAACTCCCCATAAGGGCCGCTTTCAACCTTTCGCCTGAACCAGGCAATTTCTTCGTCAGGAGTCATACCCTGAATCTGCTCATAGATCTTTTCCTGCGCGGCGCGTTTAAATGCAATACAGTCAAAATCCTTAGTCGTTGCCATTGAAGATCGCCTCCTTCGGCGAGATGATGGTGAGAATGCCGTAGCCATTCTGCAAATTTACCTGGTTGTACGCTTTCATTTTGTCCAACCGCACGATATGCTTGAAATTCCAGGATACGATTGCGTCCACCCGTGCAACGGTCGCTGCTGCAACGTGAGTCATGTCGTCAATCCACTTCGGCCCCAAAATCCCCGCGGTCTCATATTCTTTACGCAACTGAATGATCTCTTCGGATATCGCGATTGATTCAAGCCTGTTTTCCGGTAATGTTAACACAATTTTTCTGACCCGTTGAGGTGCGTTTTCCAATTCTTCAAAAACGATCTCCGATATGACCGCACGGTACACACCTGAACGAATCAGTTCGAATATTGCAAGAGATTCCTCGGCAAACTCAACATCAAAACAACCGCCGAAGACAGACGTATCGAGATAAATTCTGGGATTTGCATGAGTTATTTTCCCTTATTTGCAATATTGTTTGTTAACAACCGGATAATACTTCGCTATTATTTACGCGTTATACCACTGATAATTATTTAAACAATACAAATCATACCTCTTGCCTTCCCTTCGGAAGATTCCTAAAAAAGAGCCAGACAAGTGGCGGCAGAACAATCAGAAAAGCATACAACAGAAAATGAAACGCTTCACGTACCCCGCCCCAGTCGGCCAGCATCCCGACCAGCGGGCCGGTGCAGACGAACAGCAGCCGGAAGCAGAACGACTGCAGCGACAGGATGCCCGCCCGGTTGGCTGACGGGCACTCCTTTTGGGTGAGAGAGAGCATCATCGGCCCCCGTAGCCCTCTCATGCTCGTCAACAGGTAATAAAATAGAAATCCCCACAACCCGCCGATCAGGCCCAGCCCGAAATATCCCACTCCGACCAGGATCAGAAACAGCAGCACCATTGACCGGTCACCCAGATAACGACCGGCGCGATGGCTGGCCAGCGAAAAAATAGCCACGGTCAGATTTGCCCCGCTCCAGATCGGGCCGAACCAGGTCACCGGCACCCCCGCGTGCTGCATGTAGGGCTGGATCAACCAGACCGGATAAAACGAGGCAATTCCCAACACCGAATTAAGGATAATGGTGTAGCGCAGACCTTTGTTTTCCACGAAAGCATAGCGAGCCGTGCGCAGCGCCTCTGTCAGATGACCGGCATGAACGACGATTTCCCTCGTCGGCTCAACCATCGAGCGGGTGACCAAAAGTACCAAAAACCAGACGCCGATCTGCAGGAAAAAAGGGAGCAACGGCGCGTAGGCGTAAATCACGCCGGCAAAAATCGCCCCCACGGCCTCGCCCGCCTGACCATAGCCGCTCATCCGCCCCTGATGGCGCGCGTACTGCAGCTCCGCCCCCTCCTGCTTGAGGGTTTCATACAAAAGGGCACTATCCGAACCGCTGATGAACGCAAGTGAAATGCCAAGCAGGATTTCGGCAACCATGACATGGGCAAAGGTGGCGGCGACGGTATAGACCGCCCAACCGACCATGCCGAGCAGCGCAGCCAGAGTGAGAGATACACGGTAGCCGATCCGGTCGCTGATGTAGCCGCTAGGGTACTCCATCACCACCATCACGACGGAGAGAATCCCCTGCAGCAGCAGGATCTGGGTCAGCGAGAGGCCGATGCGGTCTTTCCAGAAGAGCGTGATGATCGCCATCGGGAAGAGGGTCATCTGCAGGAAGGAAAAGGCGTACAGCTTGGTTATGTTTGAGCGAGTCGTTTTCATAATTGGCAATAACAGACCTTCATCCAAAATCGGTATTTGAACCGCAAAGACGCAAAGAGCACGAAGAGCACGAAGAATACAGTAGATTGACTTTAATATCCTTCTTGCCTCAAAAGGTGATCACATATTAATATACTCTTTGATTTCTTTGCGATCTTTGCGTCTTTGCGGTAAATATTGGCTTTTTTAGTCTCATAACTTGCCGGTCTCAACAAAATATCTCCGCACCAGCAGGTTATGCAACGGAAATCCGAGGTCGATCGGCTCTTCAATCAGCGCGATCTCCTGCGTTTCCGACGACGAGAACGGCTTAAAACAGCTCAACGGCTGCTTGGAAGCCAGACCGCTGATTACCAGGGTGTTGTCCAGGCCGTTTTGGACATCGTACATACTGATCTCGCTTGCGGAAACCTGTATGCCGGTCTCCTCGTACATCTCCCGCACCATCCCCTCCTGCCAGGTTTCGCCAAGATCGAGATACCCTCCCGGCAGTACCAGCGTCCCTTTTTGCGGCTCGATATTTCTCCTGGCCACCACCAGCCCCTCACCCACAGGTACCAGCAGCACCACCACCGGAATCGGATTCAGATAATTACTATTGCCGCACGACAGGCAGATAATCGGCCACATATCCAGGGCTGGGAAGCGTGTGCCGCAATATGAACAGCAGGAATTTTTTTTGAACATGAGTCGCCTTCCTTACCGATTTACAAACGCAGGTTTAAAATAGTGTAGATAATATCCTCACTGTTGCTATTTGCCACGTTTTGCCGACCGAAAGAATTAATCCACAAATTAAATGATGTCCTATTTCTCCCCACTTCAGATAATCCCTATAACAACAACGCCATAAACCGCCTGAAATTATTATGTAAATCGGCGTTATATTTGTTGGCATTGCCGTTGCAATAAAGAAAAACATACCACACAGCATCATGATTCGATGCAACAAAGAATGAAAGGAGAATACCATGGAAGTAGAACAGACAGAAGTAACATGTAGTGAAGAACCGCGTATCCTTGAGGAAATCCAGGTCGAGGAACTCGCAATCGACGGCATCTGCGGGGTTTACTAAGATGGCTGCGGCAGGCATAAAGCTGCATCCGTCCTGCCGCGCGCGGCAAGAGAGGTTCGGTCTCCTGTTTTATGATTGCAAGGGACCGCGCCTCCTCTTCGCGGCGACCGGCACACTTCTCCCGGCTGACTACTTCGGGGTCGTACGCGGTAGAGATGAATTTCCCGCCGGTACGTCAGAACCGGAGAAGAATGCCCTAAAAAAATTCGTAACTCAACTCCTGGAAAAAGGATTTCTCCATGAGCAATAAATATGTCGAAATGGGGATGCGTTCCCCGGTAAATCTAACCTGGGAAGTCACGCTGGCGTGCAACCTCCGCTGCAGTCACTGCCTCTCGTCATCCGGAGTAAAGGCCTGCAATGAACTCTCCACAGCCGAAGCCCTTGACCTGGTGGAACAGTTGCACACAGCCGGCGTCTTCCAAGTCAATTTCGGCGGAGGGGAACCATTCATCCGCCCTGACTTTGAGCAGATCCTGGCCGCCTGCCATTCGCACGGCATCATGACCTGCATCTCCACCAACGGCACCCTGATTACTCATGAACTGGTCGCACGGCTTGCTTCCAACCGGCTCGTGGCCATCCAGGTGAGCCTTGACGGAGCCAAACGGGAAACCTGCGACGCCGTCCGGGGCGACGGAGTCTTCGACGCCGCCATTCAGGCCGTCAAACTGCTTGCGGCAACCAGGATTCCGACCAGCATCAATACGGTGCTTACCACCCAGAATGCCGACGAGATCCCTACCATGCACGAACTGGCAAGGTCGCTCGGCGTGTCGCTGCGGGTCAGCCGCTTCCGCCCCTCCGGGCGCGGCGCTGAAAACTGGGAGAGCCTCCGCCCCACTCCGACCCAGCTTCTGGCCTTTTCCGACTGGCTGGCCGCCAGCGGCGACGTGCGGACCGGCGACAGCTTCTTCTCGCTGACATCCCAGGAGCGCCAGGGTCTCGGCCTTAACCTCTGCGGCGCAGCCAAGCTCACCTGCTGCGTCAGCCCGACCGGCCATATGTATCCCTGCGCATTTTTGCAGAGCGACCATTTCGAGGCGGGAGATCTCCGCACCAGCAGCTTTCAGGAAATATGGGACAACGCGGAAATCTATGAATCATTCCGTAACCTGCGCATCCATTCCTGTGAGGAGTGCACACGTTTCGACCAGTGCCACGGCGGCTGCCCGGCGGTGGCGTACCATCTTAAAAACGATATCAACAGCGGCGATCCGGAGTGTTTGGAGCGCTGCGTAACTTCTATTGCCGATAATCGGCTGAAAGAGGCCGCGTAATTAAAATATCCCCCCTCCACTTGCGGGAGGGGGTTAGGGGGTGGGGGTAGTTGCAATGTACGACTTCGTTGCAGTTTCACCCACCCCTCACAATCCCTTTAGGCCCCAGAGGGTCCTCCCGTCAAGGGAGGGGAAGATAATCAATATAATATGCAATATTTTAGGAGCGAACCCATGATGTTTCCGAATCTGTTCTCACCCCTTAAAATAGGTACGGTCGAGGTTAAGAACCGCATCTCCTTCCAGCCTCACCTGACCAACCTGGCGATAGGCAATCTGCCGAGTGAACGGCAGATGTACTACTGGGGCGAGCGCGCCAAAGGGGGCGCCGGTCTGATCATCACCGAAGAGCTGACCGTTCACCCGACCGACATGTCCTATGAGAAGCTGATCGATGTCTACCATGCCGAGGTGATTCCCGGTTTCAAGAAGATCACCGACTATGTGCACCAGTACGACTCCAAGATTTTTGCCCAGCTGAACCACAACGGTCAGCAGGGAGACGGAAGCCTCTCCCGGCTGCCGGTCTGGGCTCCGTCACCGGTTCCAGACGTTCTGTTCCGCGAGGTGCCCAAGGCAATGGAGCCGGAAGATATCGAGGAGGTCGCCCGCTATTTTGCCAGAAGCGCCATCCATGTCCGTGAAGGGGGCTTCGACGGGATCGAGATCCAGTTCGGTCACTCCAGTCTGGCACGCCAGTTCCTCTCACCGTTGACCAATTACAGAACCGACGAGTACGGAGGTTCACTGGAAAACCGCATGCGGGCACCGCTCAAGTTCATTTCTGCAGTACGCAAGGCGGTCGGCAATGACTTTACGCTCGGCATCAGGATGTGCGCCGACGAGATGATCCCGGGCGGTCTGGATCTTGGCCAGGTACAGGAGATCTGTGCCCGCTTTGAAGCATCCGGCCTCATCGACTTCATGGATCTTTCCATAGCAACCTTCTACAACCTCTATCTGGTAGAAGGCTCCATGCATTCTCCGCTCGGTTACACCATTCCGCTGGCTGCCGGGATTCGCGAAAAAATCAAGCTGCCGGTCTTCTGCACCGGCAGGATCAACGATCCGGTCATGGCCGAGAAGGTGCTGGCCAATGGCCAGGCCGACATGATCGGCATGTGCCGCGCTCTGATCTGCGATCCGTTCCTTCCCAAAAAAGCCTTGGAAGGGCGTATGGACGATATTCGTTACTGCATCGCCTGCAACCAGGGGTGCATCGGCCGCATCGGAATGAACAAGACTCTCGGCTGTGTCCAGAACCCCGCAGTCGGCCGGGAAAAAGAGTGGGGTGAAGGCACCCTGACAAAAGCCAGCGTGAAGAAGAAAGTGACGATCGTTGGCGGTGGTCCGGCCGGCATGTGGGCGGCCAAGATGGCGAATCGACGCGGCCACAAGGTCACTCTGCTCGACCGGGGCGAGAGCTTGGGGGGGCAGGTAATCACCGCCATGAAAGGTACCGGACGCGACGAGTTTGGCGTCATTATCCGCAACGAAAAGAGCCAGATCGACAAATCAAGCGTAATGGTGAAGCTGGGCGAGACTGCGACCATGGAACAACTGGTGGCCGATAAGGCCGATGTGGTGATCGTAGCCACCGGCAGTGTCCCCAAAAAGCACGCTGTCGGCGGCGCCGATGGTCCCGCGATCTTCAATGTCGTGCAGGTGCTCAACGGCGAAGCTGAACTGGGGCAAAATGTCTGCCTGATCGATTATGACGGTCACCAGCGGGCCACCGCAACCGCTGAATTCCTGGCAAACCAGGGAAAAAAGGTCGACATGATCACCTCCAGCCTGTTCATCTGCGCCGAATTGGGACCGACCCAGGATCTTTACTCGTCAAGGCAGCGTCTGCTTCAGAAGGGGGTTACTTTCACCCCGGATATCGCCGTGATGGAAGTCGGCGGCGAGGCGGGAGCCAAGACGGTCAAGGGCTTCAACGTCTACTCCAATGTCTGGTACGATTGGGGTCCCTATGACTCCATCGTGCTGGCCATGGGACAGCAGGTTGACGATGATCTGTATATGAGCTTGAAAGGAAAGGTTCCGGAGCTGTACCGGATCGGCGACTGCGTGTCTCCCCGCAAAGTTGATATGGCCATATGGGAAGGGCATAAACTCGGGAGGGAGATCTGATGGGGAGCAACGGTAAAATTCTCGTTTTTGTCGATCTTCCGGGCGGCGAAGTCGATGAGACCGGCCGGGGATTGCTCTCCTACGGAGCGCGCCTGGCCGGCATTCTTGACTCTCCCTGGGAAGTCGCCGTTGCCACGGTACCGGATTTCGAGCAGCAGGCCGCCTTCGGCGCCTACGGTACCCCGGCGATAACCTGCATAACGGAAGGGAACAGTCTGTTGGATAGACCGGCGCTGCTCGGCAAAAACATTGCGGCGCTGGCACAGGCGACATCCGCTACGGTCGTTTTTCTTCCGCACAACGACCTCGGTTCGACCCTGGCGCCAATTATCGCTCATGAAATGAGCGCCGCTATCATGACGGAACTGGTTACCGTGCGACAAAGCGCGGATGGCGTGCGCCTCTCCCGCAGGGCACTGGGGGTTCGGATCGCCGAGACCAGGCTGTGGGATCGTACCCGCCCACTGGTTGCCACGGTTCCGACGCGCTCTCTTAGCCAGGTACTGATGGCCACCGTACGCACGACCGTGCCGACCGTGACCACCTGGAGCCCCGAAACGCCGCTCACCGGAACAGCGGCAACCATTAACGGACGAATCCCACCCGATCCACAGACTGTCGACCTGACCGAGGCGGAAGTGATTTTCAGCGCCGGGAAGGGGTGCGATCCGGCCACCTTCGAAATGCTCAAGGAATTATGCAAACTGCTGAATGTCTCGTTCGGCGTCACCCGCCCGGTCTATGACCTGGGGTGGACCGGTTTCGAGAGGATGGTCGGCCAGACCGGCCGCACGGTGACACCCAGGCTGTATGTAGCGCTGGGGATTTCCGGCTCCATGCATCATGTGGGTGGCATCAAGGATTCCCGCAGAATCATTGCGGTCAACAGCGATGCGAAGGCTCCGATCTTTCCGAACGTCGATGAAGGCTTTGTCGGCGACCTGAAAGAGGTGCTGCCGCGCCTTCTGAAACAGGTCAAAGCAGGGATTGGAGGTGCGCCATGAGTAAAACCTATCAGGCAATAGTTATCGGCGCCGGTCCGGCCGGATCTTCGGCCGCCCTGACCATGGCCCGCGCCGGTCTGGATGTGGCGCTGGTCGAACGGGGCAGTTTCCCGGGCGAAAAGAACATGTTCGGCGGAGTTCTGCACCGCCTCCCCGCGCTGGAGAAAGTTTTCCCCGATTTCTGGGAGCGGGCGCCGCTGGAGCGGCACATCATCAAGAAGGGCGTCACTTTCATGACCGGTGATTCCAGTTTCAATACGACTATCGAGGCGGGCAATTTCGATAAGCCGCCGTACAACGGCTACACGATTTTCCGTCCCCGCTTCGATAGCTGGCTGGCCGAGGAGGCTGTTGCCGCCGGCGCCAAGCTGATCACCCGCGCCACGGTCGATGAAGTGCTGCGTAAAGACGGGCGGGTGACCGGAGTCTCCATACTGGGACGGAGCGGACAACTGAATGCCCCGGTGGTAGTCGCGGCCGATGGTGTCCTCTCATTCACCGCTCAAAAAGCAGGCCTTCGTCGGCCGAGCTTTGATCCTGCCCAGATGGCGGTCGGGGTCAAGGCGTTGATCGACATGCCGCGCGAGATGATTGACGAGCGCTTCGGGCTGGTGCGGGACCAGGGTTTCGCCAACGAGTTCGTCGGCTGCACCGAAGGGGTGCGCGGCGGCGGTTTTCTCTATACAAACTACGATTCGCTCTCCGTCGGGCTGGTGTTTCATCTTGCCAGCTTGCGCACCAGCGGCAAAACCCCGTACGACCTGCTGAACGCCTTTATGGAACAGCCGCAGATGGCCAAGATGGTCAACGGCGGGCGTTTACAGGAATATTCGGCTCATCTGATCCCCGAAGGCGGGTACGATATGATTCCCGAGCTGGTGGGGGACGGCATCATTGTCGCGGGGGACGCTGCGGCATTCTGTAACGCCACCGGCCTGAACCTGGAAGGGATCAACCTAGCTTCCCAATCCGGCGTCATTGCCGGAGAAGCGGTCGTCGCCGCCCACCGGGACAAGGACTTTAGCAAGAACGGCCTCTCCGTCTATAAAAAACTCCTTGAAGAGAGTTACGTAATCAAGGACCTGAAGCTCTACCGCAAGGCTCCGCATATGCTCCACAACAACCGCATCTATCAGGAGTACCCTGAGCTGATGTGCAGTTTCATGGAAAACATCTACAAGATAGAAGGCGCGCCGAAGGAAAACATTACTAAGCTGTTCCTGAAATCGGCCAAGGAGAAAGTCGGGCTGGGAAATCTGCTGGCGGACGGCTTCAGCGCCTGGAGATCGCTATGAATATAGAAGAAATTTTCAACAACACCAGCTTCACGATCGACCGCGAAGCCCATATCGTATTGAACTACGAGGTTTGCAGCGGCTGCGATAACCGCGGCTGTGTCAACTCCTGCCCGGCCCGCTGCTATACCTGGGCGGAAGAAGAGCAGAAAATGACCTTCGTGCATGACGGCTGCCTGGAGTGCGGCACCTGCTATGTCGTCTGTCATCGCAACGCCTTTACCCGCTGGCGCTACCCCCGGGGCGGCTTCGGGGTCGCGTATAGAATGACTTAAAAACCATGATGAGAGATGAGAGTTGAGGGATGAAAAAGACAAATCCTCTTCTCTCATCCCTCATCCCTCATCTTTTTTTGGAGTTATCCATGCCCAACAATAAACTCAACATCCTCGTCCTCATGCGCGAGACCAACGACCCCAGGCCTCCCGCCCGCGTCACTACGCGTGGGGCGGCCATCAGTGACCGGGGGCTGCGGCGCATACCGAACCCGGCCGACATGGCGGCCCTGGAGGAAGCGCTCTGCCTGAAGGATACCAAAGGCGCCAAAGTCACCGTACTGGCAGTTGGTCCGGATCGTCTTGACGACACCCTTCGGCTGGCCGTTTCGATGGGAGCCGACCGTGCGGTCCGTTTTTGGGATCATGGCCTGGAAGGGGGCGACGCCATAGCCGATGCCAGGGTATTGGCCCGCATCGTAACCATTCTTTCGCCGACACTCGTATTCACCGGCAGCCGTCTGGCAGACCGCGGCGATGATCCGGTTCCCGCGCTTGCCGCCGCAAAAAACGCCATGCCCTGCATCGCCGCAGCTGTCTCGTTTACCCCGGTATTTGACCAGGTCGAAGTGGAACGCAAATCAGATCGTGGCGCGCGACAACTTGTCAGCGCCGAAACCCCCTGTACGATTCTCTTCGAGGAGATACGCTCGCCGCGCTACCCATCGATCGATGCTGTCACCACCGCGATTTCCGCCGACATCGAGAAGTGGGATCTGGCACATCTGGGGCTTCCCTTCTGGGAAATAGGCGCTGCCGGCGCCTACTTGGCCGCGGCCGACTTCGGAGTTCCCCGGCCGGACCCTGTGCGCGTGGTAACCCCCGATCCTTCGCTCCCCGCATTTGAGCGGATACTCTCCCTTCTCTCCGGCGGTATCAAGGCGCGTGCGGGGAAACTGAACATTCAATCGGCCGATGACACGGCCGCTGCTCTTGTGCGGATTTTCAGGGAAGAAGGCTTAACAGCGGCAGGGACGCCATGAATTACCGTCTGAGGCACAATGTGGAACTGGTGGAACGAAATGGGGAGTACTTCCTCATGTCAAAAACGCCACTCTCTGTTCTGCGCCTCAACATCTCCCTGGCCAATCTGGTCGGACGGGGAGCTGACGGATCACCGATTGCCGCTTCCGCTGCTGAACAGATCATCATGGAGCAGCTGACGACAAAAGGTTTCACCGAACGGCTGCAAACTGTTCAGCAGCAACCGGCAACATTCCCTGATGTAAGCATTATTATACCTGTCATGAATCGGGCCGACGAGCTGCGACGCTGCCTGACCTCTCTTACACAGCTCGCCTATCCCAGGGAAAAACTCCAGATAATAGTCGTGGACGACGGCAGCAGCGATGATTCCCCTCTGGTGGCGCGGCAGTTCGGAGCGCTGCTGGTACCATCCGGCGGTGTCGGCCGTGGTCCGGCGGCTGCCCGTAACGTCGGTGCATCTTTTGCCAAAGGTGATATAATTGCGTTTATAGATTCCGATTGCAGTGCCTCGGAAAATTGGCTGCGTGAGCTGTTGCCGGCGTTTGACGATCCGACAATGGCGGCGGTCGGCGGCCAGGTTGACGGAATGTGCAACGAATCGGCGGTCGATCGCTATGAGTCGGTCATGTCCAGCCTGTCGCTCGGCTCGCGTGAACGGAGCGGCAGCCGCGGCAATGACACCTTCTATCTGCCGAGCTGCAATCTGCTGGTACGCGCCAACGCTTTCAGACAAGCCGGCGGTTTTGATGACAGCATGCATGTGGGCGAGGATGTCGACTTGACCTGGCGGCTGCGGGACAAGGGGTGGACCATCTGCTACATGCCGAGAGGCAATGTCCTGCATGAACATCGCAGTTCAATCCGGTCGTTCATGTCCCGGCGTTTCGATTACGGCACTTCCGAGGGGATGCTGCAGCGGCTTCACCCCCAGCGGCGGAAGCAGATGGTTATTCCGCCATTATTGGCGCTGCTGCTGACACTCTGCCTCATAGCTCCTTTCAGCAGTTGGTGGTCACTGGCGGTGGCAGCGGGCCTGCTGGTTGTTGATAGTGTCATTGCCAGATTTGCTTTTATTCGCCGAAATCTGCCTGTCAGTCTGCCGGCCCTGATTTCCGGCAAATTGCGGGCTCTCGGCAGCCTGATCTATTACCTCAGTTTTCATCTCGTTAGATATTACGCCACGCCGCTTTGCGTTGCGGCTCTTCTTATTCCGGGATTATGGGCATGGCTTCTGCCGCTGCTGGCATTTGTATGCGCGGCAAGAGTTGATTATTCCATCAGGAAACCACCTCTTTCGTTCGCTCTTTTCAGCGGTATTTACCTGCTGGAACATATAGCATACGGCACCGGGGTATTCCGGGGATGTCTGAGCAGGAGATGTTTCAGCTCGTACCGGGTTGTCGTACTCCGGCAGATGGAACAGACAGCGTAGATAATACAAACATTTTTACTCCGAGCCTGACCGCCTAAAGGGTCCCTCCCAGGGCAACAGGCCATTGGGTTGCACGGGAAACGGTGCAGCCTTCCTTTGAAAAGGAGAATTTCATCTGTGCCCGGCACAGAAAAAGGGAAAGGAGAAACACATATGGACAAGATTGCGCGGATTGACATGGGGGCCGCAGGCGGCCCGAAAGTAACTGTTGGCGGCCTCGGCGAGTATGCCGGACTGGGCGGCAGGGCGATGACCTCTCTGGTGGTCGCGGCTGAGGTTCATCCACTGGCCCACGCACTGGGCGCTGAAAACAAACTGGTTATCTCTCCCGGCATGCTCAGCGGCACCACCGGTTCGATGACCGGCAGGCTGTCGGTCGGCTGCAAGAGCCCTCTGACCGGCACCATCAAGGAGTCAAACGCCGGGGGGCAGGCGGCCCAGGTACTGGCCAGACTCGGCTACGCCGCCGTCATTCTCGAAGGGAAACCGGTTGGTGACGACCTCTACAAAATTGTTATCAACAAAGACGGCATCCAGGTCATCGTGGACAACAGCCTGAAACTGATGGACAACTATCCGCTTGTAGCCAAACTGCGTCAGGAATATGGCGACAAGGTTGCCTACATGACAATCGGTTCGGCCGGAGAGCGCAAGCTGCTGGCCGCCTCCATCGCCTGCACCGACCCTGAACTGCGCCCGACGCGCCACTGCGGACGCGGCGGCGTCGGCGCCGTCATGGGAGCAAAACATGTAAAAGCTATCATCATCGATGACGCCGGTGTAAAAATGCGTACGCCAAAAGATCCGGATGCCTATCGCGATGCCAACCGCAAATTCGTCGAAGGGCTGCGTAAGCACCCGGTCACCGGCGAAGGTCTTCCTGCATATGGCACCAACGTTCTGACCAACGTATTGAACGAAGCCGGCGGCTATCCGACCAACAACTTCAAATCGGGACAGTTTGCCGAGGCCTCGAATTTGAGCGGCGAGACACAGGCGGCATTGGAAATTGCACGAGGCGGATCAGCCACTCATGGCTGCCATCGCGGTTGCGTCATCCAGTGTTCCGGTATTTTCAATGACAAAGACGGCAATTACGTAACCAAACAGCCTGAATATGAAACCGTCTGGTCACACGGCGGCCATTGCGGCATCTCCAACCTGGACACCGTAGCCAAACTGGACTACATGGATGACAATATCGGTGTCGATACCATTGAAATGGGTGTCACGATCGGCGTGGCCATGGATGCCGGGCTGGCCAAATTCGGTGACGATGCCGCAGCTATCCGGCTGTTGGAAGAGGTGGAGAAAGGGACTCCACTGGGGCGCATCCTGGGAAGCGGCGCAGCAATAACCGGCAAAGTATTTGGTGTTGAGCGCGTTCCTGTCGTCA
The DNA here is from genome assembly GCA_903925005.1 of uncultured Geobacteraceae bacterium. Lineage (GTDB taxonomy): Bacteria > Desulfobacterota > Desulfuromonadia > Geobacterales > Pseudopelobacteraceae > JACRCG01. The sequence goes on along the minus strand of CAIYDX010000190.1, from coordinate 4,475 downwards.
AGGACCAGGCCCTGCCTGCCTACGATCCGCGCGCCATTCAAGGGATCGGCGTCACTTATGCAACAACGACCCAAGGGGCTGACCACACCGCCGGATACGCTATCGCCACCAACATCCTCAAAGTCGGCGGCGACGTCGATCCGCTCAAGACCGAAGGGCAGATCGAGCTGTCGCGCAACCTGCAGATCGCCACGGCCGCCATCGATTCAACCGGTATGTGCCTGTTTATCGCCTTTGCCATCATGGATCAGCCGGAAACCTTCCAGGCGCTGCTTGACATGCTTGGGTCGTTCCACGGCATCACGATGACCGGCGACGATGTTGTGGCGCTGGGCAAGAAGGTTCTCTCCGCCGAGCGCGATTTCAATACCCGCGCCGGCTTCACCAAACACCACGACCGGCTGCCGCGCTTTTTCTACAATGAGCCGATTGCGCCGCACAACCAGACGTTTATGATGAAGGATGAAGAGCTGGACGACGTATTTAACTGGTAATGTTTTGACATTAGTAGGGGCGAAGCAAGTTCCATCTGCTTCGCCCGCCTTTCCCGCAGTGGCAACAGGGGCGAAGCAGATGAGGCTTTTGCTTCGCCCCTACAAAGGTTACATTTTTATTTGAAATTGTAATTGGAATTGTGGAGACAGTCATGACGGAGACGATATCTGACAAGTCAACAGTTGTCCCAAAACTCGAACCTCTGGTGTTGCGCCTGTCCACAGACCAACTAATCAATTTTTTCCCGCTTCTCCAGAAGGGGGTGACGGTTCCGGCTGTTGTCGGGTGCACGCTACGAAGCCTGCTCCGTGACCAGTTTGCCATACCTGACGACTACATAACCGACCGCATAACCACCATATTTCTTGACAACAGTCCCGTTGACGATCTAGACCGTACTATAATTCACAATGGTTCCAGAGTAACCCTGTCGGCCGCTATGCCCGGTCTTGTCGGCGCAACCATGCGGCGAGGCGGCTATTACGCCGCACTTCGAGAGGGAATCAGCCACGCTTTGGAGAGCGTCACAACAGCGGGCGAATATGGGACTGTCAGTGTAAAACTATTCAATCTGCTGCTGGCAGAACTTGGGCCACTTGTTCTGGCACGCGGCCTGATTCTTGAGCATGACGAGCTGAATGAACTTATGAAATACCTCCCGGTTCGTCAGGATTTACCAGCCGGCATTTACCGGGTGTTTCTGACCGCTTTGTTTAGGGAGTAACAAATGAACATAACAGTAAAACTATTCGCTTCATTCCGTACCGGGCGCTTTGAAATTGAAACCGGCGATTATCCTGTCGGCACCACCGTCGCTGACGTGGCTGACAGCCTGAAACTGCCGCAATCCGAGCTCGGTATCATGATGGTCAACAACCGGCATGTCAAACTCGACCGGCAGCTTGCGGAAGGCGACACACTGGCGCTCTTTCCGCTTCTGGGCGGGGGGTGATATGGACTCTCTGCCGATTTTTATTCGCGAACAGGCAGAAGGTCAGCTGCTCCCCTGGAAGCGGCAAATTGAGGCGACCGAACGTTTCGGCGTGACCCTTGCCCAGGTTGAAGAGGTTGCCTTGGAACGGAGTATTCTGCCTGCCCGCTATCAGCGCAATCGCAATGCCATCTCCGTCAGTGACCAGCTGACACTGTTCCGCAGCTGTGTGGCCGTGATCGGCTGCGGAGGGCTCGGCGGCTATATTGTCGAAGAGTTGGCGCGTCTGGGCGTCGGCAGGATTGTAGTTGTCGATCCCGATGTTTTTGAAGAACATAATCTGAACCGGCAGCTGTTCAGCACACCTGCAAATCTCGGCAGTGCCAAGGTAGAAGCCGCCGCCAAACGAATCAATGACATTAACCCCGCAGTTACCCTTGTGCCGGTTCAGGCGGCATTTTCTCCAGAAAACGGAGCCGAACTGCTTGCCGGATGTAACGTGGCGGTAGATGCGCTCGATTCGATACAGGTCCGATTGGAGCTGGCCGAGGTCAGCACTGCTGTCAATATCCCCCTCGTGCATGGCGCCATCGCCGGCTGGTTTGGCCATGTCGCCACCCAGTTTCCCGGCGACGACACATTACAAACGATCTATCACTCGTGGAAAGCCGGAAAAGGTGTTGAGCAGTCTCTCGGAAACCCTTCTTTTACACCCGCTCTGGTTGCCAGCCTGGAAGTCGCCGAAGTCTGCAAACTGTTGCTCGGCCAAGGAACCCCATTGCAGGGGCGTCAATTGATGATCGATCTGTTTTCAATGGAGATGCACGTAATAAACTTGATAAAATAATCTTGTCGCTACATTGAAGCCCAATCCATAACTTTTCGTAAAATTCAATAAAATCCCCTGCTGACCTGTATGACCCAACGTAGTCACTCCGACTTGAGAATACGTTTAACCATGTTATAATTTATCCATAACCGCCATTACTACAGGTGTGAAGGGGGATGCCATGTCAGAGAGACTAATGTTGCCGGCGATAGAAATGCGGCTTGGGGCGCTGCTGGAGTTCAATCGAAGAAAGGACGGAAGCGATGTGCGGTCCGTAACAAGGTACGACCCACTATAACCATCTCTCGTGAATTCGGCTGCGAGGCATACCCGATGTCCTGCCACCTCAAGGAGATAATGGAGAAGAAGAGCGGCGAGACCTGGGCCATCATGGACAAGGCGCTGCTGGAGGAGGTATCGAAACATCAAAAACTGTCGGAAGAGCTGGTCAGCAATCTGGGGAAGCAGAAAAGCCGCATTCTTGATGAGGTCCTGACAACATTCTCACCACACTGGAAAAGCGATAACGACCGTTTCCGCCTACTCTGCAAGCATGTATTTTCCCTGGCGGAGAAAGGCAATTCGATTATAGTCGGACGAGGAAGTGCCATCGTCACTCAGCAGCTGAAAAATTGCCATCATTTCCGCATGTACGCCTCCCATCCGTTCAAAGTGGCGTCCATTGCCAAACGGCTCGATATTTCCAAGGACGAAGCTGAAAGTGCTGTCGAGAAGAATCAGAAGCTGCGCGATGCCTTCATCAAGGATTACTTCAGCCTGGATCCCCGCGACCTGCGTTTCTACCATATGGTTTTCAACAATGACAAGAACACTCCCGAGCAGATTGCCCAGGTGATTGCGGAGTATGTGACGACAAGATGTGATGAATAATGCCATTTTCAAATCAAAGATGAAATCAAGGCGGCGAGGATTGAAGCGCCGAGGCGTACTAATCAGTACGCCCCGGTGCCGAAGACGAGCCAACGATGATAGCGCTTTGATTTGGAATTGGAATAAGGATAGTCAGGCAGACATCTGGAAATATGGCTGACGGCATATATTTCCGTTTCCGGATGCGGGTTATTTTAGCGCTGAAACAATTTTTGCATGGCCAGTGCCGCCGTTATCTCTTCCTTAAAAGAGTCTGAGGCATTTTCGAACCGGATTCCAATACCGGGAATGGCGTTGGCGGCACCCCATTCCCGTTTCCAGCATACAGCTCCCTGAATAGGTTCATTGTAAGGCAGCCCTACCAGCCTGATCCAGACGGCAGCCCCTGTTTGAATATCATCGCGAACCGAGAAGAGAAAGCAGCCGCCGGCTGAGATGTCGATGGTAGTGGTTCGATCAGGAGAAAGAACATCGGGTGAAAGATCCAGCAGGGCATTTATGTAGACATGCTCCCTGACACGTGAAAAGATAATCCTTGGGGTATATTGGCCGCACACATCGACAAATTCTTCCATTGTAGTTGAACCCTTGGCAGCGGCTCCGCGGCCAAGAAGACGGATTTCACGATTTTTTCCGTTTAGATTGAGAAACGCGCACGGAAGACCTTCCATCAGATCGTCCACTGATTGTTTTGCCACCTGCGCACCCTTGATAATCACAGGCATATCAATCAGAACACCATTGAATGCCTTTTCGGAAGCCGTCAGCACCGCTTCCCGCAACGAAGCAACAACAGTCACCCCAGCGCCTGACAGCCGCAACGATTCTTCATAAACGCCGCGTCTCTTTTCCGATTCCGCTACAAGCAGCACCATCATATCAAAGCATCTCCAAAGCTTGACCGGCTATGATTCACTCTTATTCCAATTTCAAATCAAAGATGAAATCAAGGCGGCGAGGATTGAGGCGCCGAGGCGTACTGATCAGTACGTTGAGGTGCCGAAGACGAGCCAACGATGATAGCGTTTTGATTTGGAATTGGAATTACACCGTATAGTATATAGCTGTAAAAGTATTACTATTTCAAGCTGGAAATAATTAAAAAGGCCGGTGCAAATGCACCAGCCATAATTATGCGGACTTTGTAAGCTGTATACGCTTTGATGTAAAGGTTCTATCCTTACGGTTTGTATATCCTGAGCAGTGCCTGGGCCATCTCTGCCGGACTGGCCGCCACGCTGATGCCGCACTCTTCCAGTACCGCAACTTTTTCGGCCGCAGTACCCTTGCCGCCCGAGATAATCGCGCCGGCGTGACCCATCCGCTTGC
>CAIYDX010000189.1 GCA_903925005.1 uncultured Geobacteraceae bacterium | reverse complement strand
GACCGCCTCGCATGGGGTAACCATAAGGAACTTGCACCCGGGCAGAAGACTGGTCCAGGCAAAGCAGTAGTATTTGCGATCACCAAGCATCACGCGGCACGCCTAGCGCAATATCTCAACGACCTCCATCCCGAACACAAAGGGCGTTACGCGGAGGTCATAACCTCCGATGTTGCCAATGCGGACGATATGATTAGGCGTTTCAAGCAGGAAGTACTTCCTCAAGTAGCTGTCAGTGTTGGTATGCTTGACACCGGCTTTGATTGCAGAGAATTACTGCATTTAGTGATGTGTCGCCGTGTGCGAAGCCCAATCCTCTATCAGCAGATGCGTGGACGTGGTACTCGTACCGCTCCGCATATCAATAAGCAGAAGTTCGTTATTTACGATTTCTTTCGCAATCATGAGTATTTCAATGATTCCGATACCGATATATTTTCTGGAGGCAGTGGTGGTTACGCTACCAAAACATCGCAAGCTGGCCCCAAGACGCCGCGTGAACTAATAGAACTCGGGCTGGAAGATGAGTGGCTTGACGCTGTTCATTACATAGAAGTTGGTCCTGATGGTGAACGGGTCGATAAACGCGATTACGTGACAGATTGGGAACAGACGATTCGGCAAGGAGCAGAAGCCGACCCCATTATTGCCAAAGTGAAATCTGGTGAACCACTTAGCGAAAAAGAGGAAATACTTCTTGCTCAGCACCTTAATCAGCCGCAGCGTTACTTCAATGAAGACAACCTACGCCGTGCGTACCGCGATCCAGGTGGCAATTTGGTTGACTTTATACGTGCCGCACTGGGCATGATCAAAATCAAGAGTCGCGAAGAAAAAGTTGAAGATAACTTTCGTGCTTGGCTAGTGGCAAAAAATCTAGCTCCTGATCAGGCGCAATACCTCTCGCTTCTAAAAAATAGAGGTATTGTCAGAGGGAAGATTTCTCTGGATGACCTATTTACTCCTCCTTTGTCCATTTTGAATGCTGCTGGTGTAGGGATAGAACTTTTTGGCGAGCAAGGGTTGAAGTCCATGATGCAAGAAATCAACCAGTCTGTACTCGTGGCTTAAATAGAATTTAGGATAAAACTTGAACCACAAACTTAGACGTAAACTTGATCAAATTACCAATACTCTTTGGGCCGGTGGTGTAACTAACCCTGTCACCTATATTGAGCAGATATCCTACCTTATCTTTCTCAAGCTGTTGGATGAGGAAGAAAACGATCGCGAATTGCGCATTAGATTGAATGGCACCAACACAAGTTCTAACGGCAACGCTACCCTTCTTTATCCAGCACAGGCTGAACGCTACCGTTGGAGCAAGTGGCGTTTCAAAAGCGGTCCAGAGTTACGAGACTACATCCGTGATGAAGTCTTTCCCTATATGTCTTCACTTGCTAAGGACGAACCGGAGGTCGCTGAGTACTTTCGTGATGCCTCGTTGGAAATAGTTGATCCCAATGTGCTAAAGGAGGTTATCGACGAACTGGATGGTTTCGAATTCCGCAAGCTTGGCCCTGATGTAAAAGGAGACATTTTTGAGTACCTACTGGTGCATCTCGGATCAAGTGCGCTGAATGGTCAGTTCCGTACTCCACGCCAACTCCGCGCTTTCATGGTCGAGATGGTGGATCCAGATATCGGGGATTCTATTTTTGATCCAGCCTGCGGCACCGCCGGATTCCTGATCGACGCGGTGGATTACCTGCTCGCCAAGTATTCCGACCACATCACTGAATACCCGATCTATGGTGAAGACTGGCTGGAGAAGAAAGGCCAGACCATCGCCGAAATCAAGGCGGCAAT
>CAIYDX010000188.1 GCA_903925005.1 uncultured Geobacteraceae bacterium | reverse complement strand
GGCTATATGATCAGGAGTTTATTGTGTGTTTCAGTGATTGTTTCATTTTTTGTTATCGCTGGTTGCGGTTCGGTCGTTGATGGTACAACTTCTGTGATGGATTACGGCACGGTCACTTTACCACCAGTTACTCCGCTTAGTGCCAATTTCAACTCCACGGTAGGAAGTATACCGACTACGGCGGACACAAATGTCGTTACTCTCACTATATCAAACACCCCATATCCGAATACTACTACTACGTCGGGTTATACCATTAATAACATTGTTGTGAGTTATACTAATAATCCCAATTCAAAATTTGTCCTGAGTGATCCGATCATTTCGTCAACTTCCATGATTTCAGGTGGTTCAGTAGCAATCCCAATGACAATTGCTACCCCACAAATAAAGAATCTTCTCCTGACAAACGGTTTTTCATCCGGCACCCCTTGGAGTTTCTATGTTACTGTATCGTTTACCGTTGTTGAAGATATTGGTGGTAAATCAGTTTCCTATCAGAATGTTGGACTAGCTACGGTACAATTCATTTAGTAGGTGCAGCATGATCTTGAAGGGTAAACATCAATTATGAAAGTGCTGAAATATGTACCGGGGAGAAATTGAATGAAAATGATTCGAAGCGTAAAATACCTGGCTTTTGGGTCTTGTCTTGCCGTGCTGGCAATCATCTGGGGCTGCGCGGGGAGTGGTGACAGCGCTCCGGTAGCAAAAGCCACAAGCGCCGGCATTCCAAAAACTACAGCCAAAGCGCTCACTGACGACCTGCAGGTAACATCCGGCGCTGTAGATGCGGGTCAACCATCGGTCGCCTTTGCCAATTTTTCGACGGCGGCGGGCAAGCGTCGGTACCTCGCGGTCTGGACCGATTCACGTAACGTGCAGAGCGGCGGCGGCACCGATATTTATGGTAAGATTGTTACCAGTCAGGATCTTACCAACGCCTTGACCCAAACAAATCCGTCGGCCTCCGGGACCGAGTTTATCATTTCAATTAAAGTTCCTACTGCTAATACGCCTGCGGACGGTAACCAATCTCAGCCCAAGGCAGCATGGTCGATCAAGGACAGCCGTTTTCTGGTGGTCTGGACAGATTCCAGAAACTCCGGCTATAGCCAGATATACGGTCAGTATGTAGACGCAACCGGCAACTTGCTTAAAAGTGATGGGTCCGCGACTATTGCTGCGGACAATTTTCAAATTTCCTCGCATGTTTCGACCGCCTTGCCAAGCTTGACGGTCAACTACATATCGCAGCAGGAACCGGATCTTATCTATAATCCGGTGACGCAAAAATTTGTCGTGGCTTGGCTGGATCAGAGCACCAAGGATACAGACCAAAATCAGAACAACAAATTTGGACCGGTTCATGGAATCGGTTGTACCAATTCAGCGCAAACGACAACCTATTTATACGTACCGCTGCCTTTAGTGGATCCGAATATCATTCGTACGGCTGATGTTGACGGAGCCGGTGCTGTTTCCAATGTTCAGGATTATTCCAGGCTTTTATTTACGACTCCGCTTACCGACAGCGGCAGCGGTTTTACTGCAACCTGGGCGGGGATGACGAATGAGACCAAGCCCAAGCTCACTTTTAGTTCCATTGATGGATCCAATTATGTCGCTTGGAGCGGCATTCACAATTCCATCAGTTTTTCAGCTTCATATTCAGAGACTTCTGTAACGAATAATGCAACACCTCCCGTTACCACCTACACTTGTGTCTACTCGTCGCCCACATTCTCAGTAACATCGGCCGATGCTACCCCGCGCATCATGGTCAGGAAAAACTCCGGTTTCGGCCTTTTTCAGGATTTCTACTTCGGCACCCAGGCGACCAACCCGGCTTTGACGACCGATCCTAATACCAACCGGTTGCTGGTTGCCTGGGAAGAACAGTCCGGTGCTGCCAGTAAACAGATACTTGCCCAGATGATCGACCTGGCCAATTTCTCTAATTACGGCAGCCAGATTACCGTTTCAAGCGGTACCGGCGACAGGACGTCTCCGACCGCCAGTTTTGATAATGTCAATCAGCGTTTTCTTGTTGTTTGGGAAGATGCCCGCAACCAAAGCGCCAACATTTCCAACATCGATATCTATTCGCAATTTATCGATCCGCAAGGTAACCTGAGCGGCGGCAACGCCATCGTCACCACGGGGACAGGCAACCAGCTTGCCCCCGCCGTGGCATTCGGCGATTTCGCCTTCCGCTATTTCTTTGTCATCTGGAAGGACGGCAGAGATTCTTCCAATGCCAATCTTTTCGGCCAATTGCAGCAGTTTTCCTCGCTGCCGCAGCTTGCCATAAATTTAGAATCTCCGGCCAACTCCGGCAACTATTCTCCTCTGACCAGCGGCGCTATCGATTTTGGCAACGTCAATACCGGGTCGACTCAGCCTGTGAAGATTCGTATCAGCAATAATGGTAACACCCAACTGACGATCAGCAGCATGACAATCCCGGATGCGCCGTTTAGCTTTGTGACCCCCACTCCGGTAACTATAAGCCCCGGTTCGTCATATGATATGACCATTCAGTTTGCCCCCACTGCAGCCGGTTCGTACGGCGGCAATTCAGGCAACAATTACAAGACCACTATCAACTCGAACGGCGGGCAGGCGATCATATACTTCAGCGGCAGCGGCGTAGGCATAAATCCACTGACGATTACCACGACAACCCTGGCTGACACCACTCCCAACCTTACTACGTATCCTGCAACCCTGGCTACTCTGACTGGGAGCGGCGGGGTAAGCCCATATACATGGAGTATGACCGTCAGTCCGCTTGAGCCGAACCTTTCATTGAATGCAACAACCGGCGTTTTGCAGCAGACCGGTGGCATTACCAGCGGCTTGCATACCATAACCTTTACGGTCCAGGATCATGATTCCCCGCAAAAAACCGCAACCAGGATTTTGACGCTGAATGTCGGGGCGATTGGCATAACCAGCACTTCACTTACTACTTGGACCCAGAATTCAGTTGGCTATGCATTTACCCTGACTGCGAGCGGACTCAGTGCACCAGGAAATGCATCATGGTCCGTGCCGGCGGCAGGCTTGCCGGGCGGGCTTCCGGCCGGTTTGTCGCTGAGCACAAGTGGGGCAATAACCAGCACTCCTTCTCCTTCCGTAACCGGCAACTTCTCGGTAGCAGTAACGCTTACTGATACCGGAACGGGAGCAACTGTCTCAAAGAATCTTCCGATCACCATCAATCCGCCACCGAGTATTCTCACCACCAGTCTGGTAAACGGCGTAGTGGGGCGCTCATACAGCCAAGCACTTACCGTTACCGGCGGAACCTCACCGGTAACCTGGAGTATCAAGGGTGGCTCCCTGCCGGCAGGTCTGATATTTGATACCGGTACCGGCGTGATCAGCGGCACACCGACAGCTCCCGTTGCAAATCAGGCTCTACAGTTCCAAGTTACGGATAGTACCGGCGCGATTGCGGTTACGCCGATAACCGGCAATTCGTCGGCCCTCTCAATCACAATTAATTCAGTGCTTGATATATCGACACCAACCTCAGGAAACAGTGCTCCGCCAAATGCTCTTTCCGGCCAGGCATACAGTTTTTCCTTTTCAGCTACAGGTGGAACTGCCCCATATACGTGGGCAGCGCCTAATATGCCAACCGGTTTTACGTTGAATCCGTTCACCGGAGTTTTGACAGCTACTCCAGGTTTCACGGGGCCGTTCTCATTTGTCGTGACGCTCACCGATTCCAACGGCTCATCTGTATCAAAGTCATATAGCATGACGGTATATGCGCCGGTCAGTGTCGGCACGGCTGCGCTGAATCCCTGGACGATGGGTAGGGGCGGTTACAGCCAGAAACTTGTAGCAACAGGCGGTAACGGTGCATACACCTGGTCACTGGCAAGCGGAAATACACTGCCCCCAGGTATGAGCCTGGCCGCTGGAACCGGAATAATCAGCGGCACGCCCACTTCAAACGGGACCTACATTTTCACCGTGACAGCAACAGATAGCATCACACCATCTCTGACCGGCAGCATGCAGCTGGCAATAGTTGTTAATCCTTCTCTGGCTGTGACGACCTCAACGCTTGGTAATGGTGTCGTAAATACCGCCTACAGCCAGCAGTTACTCTCCAGCGGCGGAACAACACCGGTTTTATGGACTACGACATCGACACTACCAGCCGGACTCATCCTCGACAACCTGACCGGCATCATCAGCGGTGTTCCAACGGCGGTAGGTACCAGTGCAGCCTTGAATTTTACCGTAACCGACGCAACCGGCGCCACCGCAACTATTTCTAAAACCATCACGATCGCCGCCGCACTCGGCATTACCACGGCAGCAACCTTGCCTCAAGCTACTATTGGCGCAAGCTACAGCCAGACAGTGAGCGCTTCCGGCGGGAATGCCCCTTACACCTGGACTTTAACAAGCGGCAGCTTGCCAACCGGGCTGACGCTTGCTTCCGCAACCGGCATTATCAGCGGCACGGTAACGGCGCCAGGCACTTATACCTTTATTTTGCAGGTTGCCGACAGCACCGGCAATAAATCTTCACAAGCCATGCAGATATCAACTTTATCGGCATCTACACCACTGACAATATTAACCACGTCTCTTCCCTCAGGCAAAACCGGGACATTATATACCTCTACAACACTGACTGCGTCGGGAGGAATCAAACCGTACATATGGAGCGTTATTAGTGGGAGTTTACCGACCGGATTAAATATGGCGTCCGCAACTGGTATTATCAGTGGCACTCCGACCGCAGGCGGCAGTTATGACTTCATCGTGCAGGTAACGGACAACACCACGATCTCGACGACGCAGTCACTCTCCATAGTCGTGATCGATCCGACGGTAAGCTCAGGCATGTTACAGTTCCTGAACGGTTCAGGGACACAAATATCTTTGCTTCCATTCGGCAATATCTTCAAGGGGAGCTATACAACATCAACCGTGACGTTAAAGAATACCTCTAACAACGCTATTTCCATAACGTCGGCACAGTCGTCGAATATCGCCTTTACACCGTTGGCCTCTGTTTTTTCCATACCGGCCAATGGAACCGTGGATTTAGGTGTGTCGTTTGTCCCCTCGTCGAACCAGGCTTTCTCAGGTACGCTGACCTTGGTTGACTCAATTGGCAACAATTACCAAATAGCCCTGACCGGAACCGGTATTCCGATAAATGTCGTGGTGGATGCTGGTACAGGTACGTTGAATTTTTTTAACACCATGAGTATAACTGCCTTGCCTACTCAGGGTAAGCCTTCCGACTTTTCCCCGACCCGTGCGGTCATGCTGAATATGAATAATGTTACACCGCTATCAACCGTTACGTTAAGTGTGTCGTTCGATTCTCTCCCGTCGAGTCCGGTGTTTTACAAAATCGTAAAAGGCAGCTGGGTTCCATTTACTCCTACCACTGTCAGCGGCAACACCATTACTTTTGATATTGCCGATAACGGTCCGCTTGACAGTGACTCAACCCTTGGCGTAATCAGCGATCCGATCGTGGCCGGTGTGTCAACCTCGACAACAACCGCAACTAATACATCTCCTCCCGCAGCCAGTAGCAGCGGTGGTGGGGGCGGAGGTTGTTTTATCGCCACGGCGGCATACGGCAGTTATCTAGACCCGCATGTCATGGCGCTGCGCAACTTCCGCGACGATGTCCTGCTGCAGTCAAAGGGGGGCGCCGCATTTGTAAAGCTCTATTATGCTTATAGTCCCCCGGTGGCCGATTTCATCGCCCGGCACGATATCCTGCGCGTGGTAATGCGGGTTGCCTTGACGCCGCTGGTTTTTGCCGTGAAGTATCCGCTGGTATTTGCGTCACTGCTTTGCATGCTGGCGTGGTTCGGCGTTTCCACATTTGTCCGTCGCGCTCGCGCTGGAAATAATTCAGTATTCACGGAGATGGCAAAATAAATAAGAAGGAATGAGGACAACAGATGAAGAAGGATTTTGTAAAAGTATCTTTAATTTTGGCGCTGGTCGTCGGCTTGGCAGCATGCGGTGGAGAGGTGCCGAGCAAGGAGCGGGTAAAGGAGTCGATCAAGAAGATCATGCCGCTCAATTTTGAGGTGGTGAATGTGACACCCTTCAAGGAGATTCCCGGTCTGGTGCAGGTTGTTCTCACCGTTGACAAACAGCCGATAGTCTTCTACATGGATAAAAAGGCGAAGTATGTTGTTTCCGGGAGCATCGTCGAGCCCGAGAGCAAGAGAAATCTGACCCTTGACGTACAGAATACTTACAAGGGAACAGCCCAAACAGCCAGTCCATCTGCTCCCGCACCCTCGGCTGCTCCAGCTGCGCCGCCGCAGCCGCAGGCACCGGCCAAGAAATAGATTACGGCTTCATGGCGAGTAAACAAAAGAGGGCGCATAAAATGCAAGCCGGTCGGATAAGGTGTTGAAAAATGCTTGGTAGGCAGGCCGTTTAAAGTAATCCGGGCGCATAATATGTTATTGCAAATACAGGGACAAAAAGACAAAGCTTATAAAATAATGCTTTGTCTTTTTGTCCCTGTTTATTAAAGTACCGCGATCGCAGTCAACCCATTAAGAACGAAGTGTTCAGGAAACAATAATTCGCAATCCATCGGTATCGGTAGTGTTGATGTAGTTGACATCTCCAGCAGGTGCGGCCTCAAAGTGTTTTTTAGCGAACCGAATACGCATAGCTTCGTCCCACTCCAAGTCATCTAAAATCAATGTTTGCTTGGTTTCGCGGATAAGATAAAGACGCTCCACGCCATTTACTTCATAAACGATGGCCCAATCTGGTGAATACTCGCCTACAGGCGTTTTTACTCGGAACCGTCGTGGTAGTTTAGTAAATAGTTTGATCTGCCCCCGATTGTTTTCGAGTTGCTGTGCGAATGTTCGCTCAACATGGCTGTCATAGTCCACATGATCGTAGAGATTTATACCATCGTTTGGCGCCAGCGACACGCCGCTTTGAGGGTCAGGGGATCCCGGTTGCGGTTTTGTGGGGTGTTTAGCTTCAACCTCAAGAAAGATGACTTCAGCATCCCACCAGCTTGCCTCGTCCATCGATTCGTAAGTGATATTTTGAACCATCTGCTCTACTACAACAACACGAATGGACCGAGCAAGAATACGTGCCCATTGATCGGGATCATCAACGGAACTACGTTTATGATCTTCTGAAATTGCTGCCACAATGTTGGCAAGAGTTCTTCGAGTCAATTGGAGAGGGAACTTCCCATAGAGAAGCTGGTCTTCAATTAGTTGCAGGATGTTTGGTAGCCGTTGGCCATTCAATACAATCCGTTCGCCGCTGGATTCACTAACCGACGAATTAGAAGTGATAACTTTGCCGTTTTCGTCGTAAATCAAATCGGCTGCCTGCACGACATTGACTCGGCGGCGGATGTATTTCAGCTCGTGGAGATAATCAGAGGCAACCACAGACTGTGCCAGTGAGTCCAATTCTACTGTCACCCTGTAGCGGGCCTTGTATCGGATGCGCTTCCATAACTCGGCAAATTCGGGGCTGGAGAACTTTTCAGGCCGTCTACGTACAATGACTTCATCATCGGCGTTGTCGACATTTGGACAACCGCCTGCACCATCCTTACCGCTATTATAGGCAGCATATTCGGTATTGAGGCCATTCTTAAAATCAGTAAACGATTCGTCCACTATCAAAGTTAGTCGGTTGATCGTGGCATCCATCACGCGATGGCCCATTTGGTCAACAGGCAGACGCAACCCTCGCCCGATTTGTTGACGGCGCTCTGTTTCTGAATGTGAATGGCGCAGGAAGCCTATCTGGAACACATTTGGGTTATCCCATCCTTCTTTCAGTGCAGAGTGGGAAAATATAAAAGCGCGAGGATTTGTTCGATCAAGAATCAATTCCTTGTTGGTGATGATTTCCTGATACGCCCGCGCCTCATATTCAGCATCCGAAGCACGGCCCGCCGTGTCTTTGAGGATGCCGGTCTTGGTTGAAGGGAAATAACTAACACGCAGCATCGCTGGATCGAGTATATCAGCTTGTGGTATACCTGCACGTAAGCACTCTTCGCGGTACAAGGTGTCAAACATCGTTGGCAAAGGGGCTTCTTTACCAACATAGTCGGCCACTCGCTCGACAAAAAACAACGACAACACCTTTACTTCGCGACCAGTGGTATCTATTAAGGCTTGCCTATTAAGGTGCTGGCGTATGGTGTGGCGTATCTGATCGCGCCATACCGCAAGAGAATCAACGCCGGTTTCTCCCCCTACCTGGAGGGTAATACCGTTCTGGAATGTTATACTATCCGGCTTGCGCTGGATACTTTCCACCACGTACGTGCGGTATTGAGGCAAGCTTCCGGACTCCTCGAACAAATCCGTGTCATTTTGCAACACTACAGGAGTACGAATTGTACCGTCTTTCATTGCTCTGTCGATGATTGCTTCAACCATCAACGGCTTACCCTTTTTGGCGATCATTTTATCCAGCCGGATGTATGTCTGGCCCGCCGCACTGGCTAATACGCCTTTGACTGACACACGTTTAACTAAGCCGGCTTCGGCCGCCTGTTTGGGACCAAGCCGATGTACCAGGTTAAAAAGCTCCCTATGTGTGGCACTGTAGCGCAAAGCGAATAAAGGGTTTATTGTGGCAATGGCCTGACGGCGCAAGTTCGTTGCCATATTCTGTGGTTCGTCAATCAATACAACGGGACGCATATTGGCAATCTGCAACACACCACTGAACGGTTCGCCCCATAGTTGTGGCTGCTCAGTACTGGCATAAAGGGTGTTAGTATCTGGCTTATCCAGCGCCTGCACGCTGGCAACCAGGAACTGTACCGTGCCGGTGGGTTGAGAAAAATCATGTAGCGCAGAGTTTTCACCCATCACGCTCCATTGATAGGGCGTCCCAGGATATTTTGCCTGGAAATGTTCCTGCGTCTGTTTAAATGTATTGACCACGCCCGCACGGATGGCTACTGAGTGAACCAGGATGATAAACTTACGTAGTCCGTACAGCTCTGCAAGCCTTAGAGCAGTAGCAATATAGACATAGGTCTTGCCCGTACCTGTTTCCATCTCGATTGAGAAGTTTGGAAATGACCGGCCGGTGCCCAGTAAATCGGTTTCTGTAAGCAGTTCTAACACCGTCTGCTCGGGCACATTATTTCCCTTGCATTGACTAACCGCTTTCAGATTCTCGACCAGCCTATCCATATCAAGATAAAAACTGGAGTGTCCTTCCGATCCTGGCGCTTGCCAAACCAGTGTGTTATGAGGAGGGATTACTCGACACAGAAAAGGTCGTGTTGCAGAGCCGGCAGCGATACCGTTGTGATCCTGATCGGGTTTTCCCGAAGGATTGATATGCCTTTGGCGTCGATATCCCTATCAGCCTGTTGTCACATGAAGTATTTGGGCAAGTTGGCTCTTGATCTGGCTTCAAATAATCCGACATTCGTTCGATTTCTTCACGAATGGCAAGGTTGTTTTTGATTGGTGGAGACTCTCCACAGCGCCGGCATTTAATATGAAGATTATCACTGGCGCCGGCGACAATATAAACATCTTGGCTCGATGCCTGTTGGAATCCGCGAGGTTGCCGCTCCACATCCGCGGGCCTGCCAAAATTCGGGCATACAGGATTCTTGCAAAAGTTTACTTGCAAACCGTTGCTGTCAATTGGGATACGGAATCCTACATTTTGAGGCCCTGTCATAAAAAATGCCCTCAGGTAAATCTACCTAAGGGCATTGTAAGTCAATTCCGCGATTTTATCAATAATATTATCAACACCTTATCCGACCGGCTTGCAT
>CAIYDX010000187.1 GCA_903925005.1 uncultured Geobacteraceae bacterium | reverse complement strand
GTTGTCAAAAAAAACCTGAATTGGACACTTGGAACCAAGGCTCACGGCAGAAAGAATTGGGGAAAAATACTGTCCAGTAATTTCCGGATTCACTGTCCAGTCAAAACCGGATTCACTGTCCAGAAAAACCGGATTGCGCATTTTGTGATGATACGTCAATCTGACACCCCATTATCTCCAGGAAATCAGCGCTATAGAAAGTGGTAAATCGAGAAATCAAATTCCGCAGTGGCACACTGCCACCAACTGAAGCAAGTCCCTGTTCGCGCAAGATGTTTATGTATCGTTGCTGAATCCCTTTGAGTCCTAAAGCTTCAAAACTATTGTTAAGCAACGAAAACACCATTGATGCTATTGGCAGTAAATGTTTGATGTCGGCCATCAAAGGAGACTCAAGATCAATGGCAATTTTTGAAGCATGACTGGTTGATATAAAGCGATGCTTATTAACCTGCGACACGAGAGTTACTATACTGCCCTTCAGTAAACAGTCATGCTTAGACCGACCGCCCTTCATGAAGAGGAAACAGCTCAAATTTTGATTCCTTGGGCAACGGGACAAGCCACCCTTTGCACAAATCGATGCTGCCGCTGTCTTTGCCGCCATGCCCATTCAACCACGCGGCGCGGTTTAACTCCGCAACCTTGACGACATTGTTCAGAGGATTAGGCGTGTACACCGGTCTCGTTCCCGGAAACCGTCATAATCAAATGCGACGTAGCGCGGGTCATGGCTACGTAGAGCAGCTTGGCAGAGTCCGCATCGGCCTTAGCCTGTTCCGCGATCTGGCCACCCATGATCGCCACAAGCGGAAACTCCAGCCCCTTGCTGCTGTGGATAGTAAGAAAATTTACCTTGTCGTCATCCGCGTCGAATCGAATGTTCTTCTTTCCGGCAACATAGATGTGATGCGAACTGAGCGCCCGGTAGAGTTCCTGTTTGTCCTGAGCATCCCAGTACAAAACCGCCATATCCTTCCACCCGATTCCTTGCTGGTGGGCATCCTTCAGCATCCTGGCTATTTCGTTCGCCTCGTCCCGCATGGTCGGCAATGTCAGCAAAACCGGTCGTGAACCATGCCTCCCCCCTGAAACCGGGACCAGACGGGGGATACCATCCTCGTCCGCATCCTCGCTGGTCAGAAGCTGGCTGACAAATCGGGCGGCAAAGCTCAGTATTTCAGAGGTATTGCGATAGTTGACTCGCAGGATGGTGGTGCGCCCCTGGGCCTGGATGCCTACGTTCTTGAAGCTGAATTTACCGCTCTTGCGGGTGTCGTAGATCGATTGAGCGTCGTCGTAAAGCACCAGCAGTGAGTTGGAGTTGGGATTGACCATCTGCACAACCAGTTTCAGCCATTCGGGGCGAAAATCATGCCCCTCGTCGATCATCACCGCATCGTACTGGCCGGACGGAATAATCCCGCGCTCAACCTGCCGGATCACCGTATCCACCAGTTCATCACAAAAGGCGTCACTATCGGCACAATTGGCGGGAAGAGGGATATGGTAGGTCGTCAACTGCTTGTGACACCAGGCATGAAAATTTTCAACCTTAACCTTGTCGGCGATCCCCTTTGCCTGCATCCACTGTTGCAAACGATGGGCCAGCACCGTGTTGTAGCAGAGCACCAGGATCGGCCGTGTGCAGGCCTTGGCTAGGTGTTCGGCGCGGTAGCCCAAGATCAGGGTCTTGCCGGAACCGGCCACGCCGTGGATCACCCGGTGCCCGTCACCCAGGCTACGGGCCAGCTGTTCCTGTTGAATGTCCATGACCCGCAGGATATCTGGCAAAGTTTGCAGTTCGTCGTCCAAGGAGTCGAACAGCGAGGCCTGTTTGTACGGCAGGCGAATCTCGGGGAATAGATGCCAGCGCACCCGCTCGATCTGCGGCAGGGTCAGCATGCCATGGGCGTTGAAGGGGAACATCCCCCACAACTGTTCCTGAAAGGCTTCGGCATTGGCCGCCTCGGTCATCTCGTCCTTGAAGATGATCCAGTGCGGATCGATAACATCGGGCAGGTCGGTTTGCTCATATTCCTTGCGGGTGATGTTGGTCAGGACGATGCCGCAGGTCCAGGGGAAGAGGAGTTTGCCCTGATAACGTCCTTCGGCATGGATAAGCTGGGGGTCGGTTTTAAGGATGTCCACAACGGCAATAGCATGGTCGCGCGCCTGTTCCAGCGGGTTCTTTTGCTTTATGATCTGACCGTGGACGAGCAGCGTTGCTTCATACTGGTCAAGGTGCTGAAGAGTGCTGCCGAGACGCCAGTCCTTGACCTCCAGGATGATTATGCCGCGTCGGGGATGCATGATGACGAAATCGGGGTGCAGGCGTTTCGGACCGATGGGAACGTTGTACCAGCAATAGTAGTCGTCCTCCAGCTTGGCTTCGAGCAGGCGGGCGAAGCGGCGCTCGCCGGGAGCGTCGAATTTGCAGGTGGAGATGGATGGGATTAGGGTGGACATGGGTGGCCTTGTGTTTTATGGATTGTGGAAATGTGGCGATTTGTTTCTTCCTCGTTTGTCATCGGTGGAGACCTGACACTGACAGCCGTACCTCATAATGCAATAAAGCAGCTACGTCCCCTCTAGGGTCTCTTATGTGCTCCGGATCGAAATAGTCCCCTGCATCTTTTTAATCATGAATCACAAAGTGGGCTCATAGTGAATATCTGAAAATGAAATCCGCATCCTTTGTTCTCAAGGTAGAGGGAATTACAGTTATAGCCACCCCACGTTATTTCTCTTGGTAATACCGGGGACCTTACTTAATTCAGCCTAGATAATTATGGTAGGCATCGCGGTCTTTATCGAGGTTGATCATAATTTGTTGTACAGTCACTATTGACTCCCTTTACATCGTAGATTGGTTAAAATTACGTCAAATATCCGTTAACTCTTTCAGTAACCAGTCCAACTCTGTACGAGCAGAACTGATAAGCGCTTCATATCCGTAAACCTTTAGCCGAGGCGGATCATTTTGCTGAAGTGCCGTCACATCCCGGCTTTTACCCAGCATCAATATCTCAATCTTGCCAATGCCAAACTTAGGTTCCAGATCGTCGCGGTATTCCGCCGCCTGATTTTGATCACTTCTCGTTATTTCCTTTGAAGGTCGTTTGAATTCAATTGACCTTACCCCATTGATTGAACCAGTTTTAACTTAGGTTTTTCGGTCTTTTGTTCTTTTTCAAATGTTCTTGCGAACTCAGTTGGTGCCATGCCATTCAGTGAACTGTGTGGCCTTTCGGAATTGTAATCTTGCCGCCAT
>CAIYDX010000186.1 GCA_903925005.1 uncultured Geobacteraceae bacterium | reverse complement strand
TCACCGTGGACTTTATACACCAATTTATGTCAGTTACCAACTTTATTATTCAGTTACCGACTTTATTATCCAGTTACCAACTTTATTGTTCAGTTACCATCTTTATTATTCTTAAACAATCGTTTTGAACATGGTATTTCCATTACTCCACGGTAACACTCTTGGCAAGGTTCCTCGGCTGATCAACGTCGGTCCCCTTCAGTACGGCAATGTGGTACGCCAAAAGCTGCAGCGGCACCGACAACAGCAACGGATCAAGATCCTCGTCAAGGTGCGGAACTTCAATCACCGTCTCCGCCCTGCCACGCACCTCTTCATCACCGGCGGAACAGATGGCGATCACACGACCGCTCCTGGCAATAACTTCCTCCATATTGGAGAGGGTCTTTTCAAATGAGTTCCCTTTAGGCACCAGTACTACAACCGGCACATCCTCATCTATCAGGGCAATCGGACCATGTTTCATTTCTCCGGCCGGATAACCTTCGGCGTGTATGTATGAAATTTCCTTCAGCTTGAGAGCACCTTCCAGGGCAATGGGAAAATTCTTCCCACGGCCGAGATAAAGGAAATCACGAGCGTTCATATATTTCTTTGCGACTTTTTCAGTGTATTCGTTCAGTTTCAGCGTCTCTTCCAGCAAAGCCGGGACTTTTTTAAGCGCCGCAATCATCAGCTTTCCACGAGCGACATCGATCATGCAGCTAGCTCTCCCGAGACGGATCGTAAAGAGATACAGCGCCGTCAACTGGGTAACAAAAGCTTTGGTTGAAGCAACGCCGATCTCCGGGCCGGCATGTGTATAAATAACACCGGCCGATTCGCGGGCGATGGAAGAATCGACGACGTTGCAGATCGCCATGTTCATGGCGCCACGCGATTTTGCTTCGCGAAGGGCCGCCAGGGTATCGGCGGTTTCACCTGACTGGGAGATAACGATTGCCAATGTGTTTTCATCGACAACCGGATTGCGATAGCGGAACTCGGATGCTATATCAACTTCAACCGGAATGCGGCAGACCCCCTCGATATAAAACTTGCCCACCAGCGCAGCATGCCAGGAGGTACCGCAGGCGATGATGACAATCCGCTTGACCGCCGCAAGTTGGCGATCACTGAACTTCAAATCCTCAAGATACACATCCCCCTCTCCCTCAAGCAGACGGCCGGCGATCGTATCTCGAACGGCACGCGGCTGTTCGTGAATTTCCTTCAACATGAAGTGGCGATACCCCCCCTTTTCAGCCATCATGGGCGACCAGTCGATATGACGCGCCGTTTTATCCAGAGGAGCACCGTCAATGGTAGAGAATTGCGCCGCGCCGTCTCTGAAAATCACCAGTTCGCCATCCTCCATGAATACCATTTCGCGGGTATAAGCTAAAATAGCCGGGATGTCAGACGCAACGAAGAATTCTCCGTCACCGAGTCCGACCACCATAGGTGAACCGAGCTTGGCAGCGATTAAACAACCCGGATCATTTTCGTTGAGAATACAGACCGCATAGGCCCCGCGCAATTGTGCCAGCGCCTGTCTGACAGCCTTTTCAAAGCTATCTTCACTCTTAAGCATTTCTTCGGTCAGGTGCGCAATAACTTCGGTGTCGGTTTCGCTCTTAAAAACATGGCCGGTCTGCTTCAGCTGTTCCTTGAGCTGCAGGTAATTCTCTATGATGCCGTTATGCACCAGGATAACGGGTCCGGCTTTATGCGGATGAGCGTTGATTTCAGAAGGCTTGCCATGCGTTGCCCATCGGGTATGGCCGATA
Organism: uncultured Geobacteraceae bacterium; assembly: GCA_903925005.1. Taxonomy (GTDB): domain Bacteria; phylum Desulfobacterota; class Desulfuromonadia; order Geobacterales; family Pseudopelobacteraceae; genus JACRCG01. The sequence goes on along the minus strand of CAIYDX010000186.1, from coordinate 11,879 downwards.
CCGATCGTTCCGACAAGCGGCTCTTCCCGCAGTATATTTTCAAGATTTACCAGCTTCCCCTGACTTCTGCGAATAGCGGACTCGCCCTCAGCGAGGGTGGCAATTCCGGCTGAATCATAACCACGATATTCCAGCTTTTTAAGCCCTTCCAAGATGATTGGGGTTGCCTGCCGACTACCGATATATCCGACAATACCGCACATAATATTCTCCTTAAGACAAGTGTAAACACGTGTGTAACTCTGATTTAATACCACAAACACAACCGCTTAGACACATTTTTTTGATAGTAAATATGTTATCGCCATGCTCGGCCATGCACGGCCCGATCTGAATATGCTTGAATTTATGAGATGATATGCTATTTTGCTGCAGTCAAACGGCAACAACGGTAGTGGACATTTTTAAGTATTTCAGGAAGGTTCGTTCAATGCAAAGAGAGAGGCAAATTCCCACCGCAAGAAGCGGTTTTTGGTCAACGATTCTGCTATTTGCGGTTACACTTGCCGTTGTAGCGCTGCTGGGTGTATCCGGTTACATTTTTTATCTGATGGCAAAACTCCCCAGAGTAGATCGACTGGCCGACTATAAGCCTCCCATCGTCTCGCAGGTTTTTGGAGATGACGGCAGCCTGGTCGGGGAGTTTTACCTGGAGCGCCGCATCGTGGTGCCGATTAACAAAATGCCGCGCAAATTGATTCAAGCCTTTGTTTCAGCGGAAGACTCCAACTTTTATTCACATAAAGGGATAGACTATCTGGGGATTTTGCGGGCGGCAATTAAAAACATACTTTCCATGAGTAAAAAAGAGGGCGCCTCCACCATCACTCAGCAAGTCACAAAATCCATGCTGTTATCGCCGGAGAAGAAGTTTTCCCGCAAGATCAAGGAAGCCATACTCGCCACTAGAATGGAGGAACGGCTCTCCAAAGACGAAATCCTGTACCTGTACCTGAACCAGATATACCTCGGGAGCGGCGCATACGGCGTCCAGGCTGCTTCGGAAACCTATTTCGGCAAGAATGTCGACGAGCTAAACCTGGCCGAAATGTCCATGTTGGCCGGCCTTCCAAAGGCTCCCAACACCTATTCTCCGATCAAGCATCTTGAGAAAGCCCGTGAACGCCAGGGATATGTGCTTGAGCGCATGACCAAGGAGGGGTACATAACTCCTGTCGAGGCCGATCACGCCAGGAAGACGCCCATCGTGCTGCAGCCTATGAAAAAGGTCAATAACGATCAGTCAGCCTATTTTCTGGAGCACCTGCGGATTCAGCTGGAGCAGAAATATGGTGAAGACCAGCTCTACAAGGGGGGGCTGAAAATCTACACCACCATGAATGCCGCAATGCAGCGCGCTGCCTATGACAGCCTTCGCAAAGGGCTGAAAGAGGTCGACAAACGCCAGGGTTTTCGCGGTCCGACAAAGTATCTGAATGAAACGGATGTCGAAGTTTTTTGTAGTAAAATCGAAGATACGATTGATTCCGTGGCACTTAAAACCGGCGAGACCTATCAAGGTGTCGTGGTTGGCTTTAACCCTGGAAAAGGCGATGTTCTGGTCAGGGTCGGAGAGCGTAATGGGATCCTTTCCCGAAAAAATATGGCGTGGGCCGGCAAGGTCGGCACAATCGACCGTTACGGCAAACCTGAAAAGGGCAACAAGGGGCTGACACTCGGTTCCGTTATCGAAGTATCGGTTGTATCTCCCGAGCAAGGCAAAGAAGGCGCCCAGTTTGCGCTTGACCAGACACCGGAGGTTCAGGCGGCTCTGGTGTCGATTGATCCCCGCAGCGGCGGAGTCAAGGCCATGGTCGGCGGTTATGACTTCAAAAAAAGCCAGTTCAACCGTGCCATGCAAGCCAAGAGAAACGCGGGATCGGCTTTCAAACCGATAATTTACGCGGCAGCTCTTGACAAAGGATTAAGCCCGGCAACGATTATAGATGATGCGCCGGTTGAATATCCGGACGGCGCCGGAGGAACCTGGAAACCCCAGAACTACGACCATGAGTTCCGTGGTCCGGTGACTATGCGAGAGGCGCTGACATACTCGATCAATATCGTCAGCGTCAAGATCATGGAGCAGATCGGAGCGCCGTACGCCTCGGAATACGCGAAGAAGCTGGGATTCACATCTCCGATTCCGGCCAATCTGGCCCTCGCCCTGGGAGCAGCGTCAATCTCCCCATTTGAATTGACATCCGCTTACGCCGTTTTTGCGAACAAGGGCATACTGACGCCACAATATTTTATTACCAAGGTGACTGACAATGACGGCACCATCCTTCAGGAGACGCCGCCCCCTGTACCGGTCCCGGTAATTTCACCCGAGACCGCATACGTGATAACAAATCTGATGCAGAGTGTCGTATCGAGCGGCACCGGTCATCGCGCTTCCGTCATTGGACGACCGGTGGCAGGAAAGACCGGAACTACCAATGGCTCAAAGGATGCGTGGTTTATCGGCTATATCCCGCAACTCGTGACAGGAGTTTGGGTCGGCTACGATCAGGAGCGTTCACTAGGAAGCGGAGGAACCGGCGGCCAGGCGTCTGCCCCGATCTGGAGCGACTTTATGCAAAAGGCGATTTTATCTCTGCCTGTCGAAGATTTTGCGGCGCCGGAAAATGTTTCGTTTGTTCTGATAAATCCTCGCACCGGCAAGCTTGCCAGGGAAGGCACGGCAGGAGCGGTTATGGAATGCTTCATAAAGGGAACCGAGCCGACTTCATACGACTAGGGGAGACTTCTTCTCGTTAATAGGGATTGTTATGCAAAAGGGGACGCCGGTTACGGCGCCCCCTTTTGCATGGAATTTTGCTGTGCCTGCTATCCGTTACATTTTTGATGTCTGCAACAGCTCGTTTTTCTCGATGGTTTCCTCTTTATCCCCGTTGTTCACCGGTTGAAGTGCTAATGGGGGGTGAAGCGAAATATCCTCGGCTACACCACTTCTCTGGTTTACAACAGACTTGAATTTTTCCCAGTCAACCGCCTCAGAAAGTTTCTGCTTTTCTACCATCTGACGAGCTTCGGCGACAAGGCCGGCACTCTTGTTATATATGTCATTATGCACTTCCAAAAAGACCCGGCCATTCTCTGTCACGGCAAGCTTGACCGGTTTGTAGATTATCTCGCCAACGGTATTCACCTTTATCTGCGGGAAAAATTCCTCCATCCTGCTCGGAGAGAGCCTGATACAGCCATGACTGGAGAAACTGTAAATTGATCCCGGCCGGGTTGTGCTATGGATCATAATGCCTGGGATCGAGGTCCTGATAGCATATTTGCCGAGCGGATTTTCCGGCCCGGGCGGAATAGAGGCAACAACCTCTTTCCCCTGCTCTTCCATTTCAGTCTGGATCGATGGCGGCACCGTCCATGTCGGATCTTTTATTTTTGCCGTTATTTTGAATTTTCCAACCGGTGTCTGCCAGACATACTTTTGATTTTTCACCACTGATCCAACCGCTACCGGAAGTGACGTGACGAGAGTTCCCTGCTGAAAATAATACAGAGTCCGGTCAGGAATATTTACGATAATGCCATCCTTAATCTGCTGCGGAATGATCTTGCGATTATTATAGGCAAGTTTCTGTCCGACCTTGAGGGGCGCCTTGGCATCAAGACCGTTCATGCTGCAGAGATGCTGCCGGGTAACCCCAAGTTTTGCGGCAACAAGGCGAACAGTATCGGCTTTCATGACCGTGTAGACACCTTTTGATCCGACAATGCGGGCGGAACCTGGTTCTGCGGATGTCCCTGCAGCCGGTTCACTGCCGGCAGATTTAACTGGCTGATTCGACTCAGGATGTGGCGGCAGGTCGGACACTTCAAACAGCTTGGCCATTTCAGCTTTTTTGAGCATCGACTCGATAATCTGGGACTTCTGAAGCGCCAGCAGATAAAATTTTCCGGCTTTATCCTGATCGCCGACCATTGAATAGCGCTGGGCAACCTCAAAGACGAGATCTAAGCTTTTCATATCGTCCGGAAATTTTTTGACGGCAACATCCCGATGCAGGCTCGACACAGCCGATTCGGCATCCTGCCTGACATCGGCAATAGCCGCGACAGCATACAAAAACGTTGCTGCAAACGTGGCAAGCAAGATGCGGATGTATAAGGAGATTTGATTATCGGGAAATTTCATGGCATCGTGTTATGTACATTATAAGCAGCTTAAAATGCAATCATATTCTATAGCAACTTTGTAATGATGCAGGACATCAGAAAGACTGAACGCCCCCGATGGCATATCCATCGGGGGCGTTCAGATTCAGCTTAAGCGGTCAAACAGTTACCCTAGAATCGCTTTCATATCCGCCTCAACCGTCGTAATCGGGGCAATGTTGAAGTTCTCAACCAGGAAGTTGAGTACATTCGGGGTGATGAAAGCCGGCAGTGTAGGCCCGAGTTTGATGTTCTTGATGCCCAGATGCAGCAGGGTCAGAAGAATAACAACCGCTTTCTGCTCGTACCAGGAGAGAATCATCGAGAGCGGCAGGTCGTTAACGCCGCATTCGAAAGCACCCGCCAAGGCTACGGCAATCTGGATGGCCGAGTATGCGTCATTGCACTGACCAACGTCCAGCAGGCGCGGAATTCCGCCGATGTCGCCGAACTCAAGCTTGTTGAAGCGATACTTACCGCAAGCCAGGGTCAGAATAACGGTATCCTGGGGAAGTTTTTCGGCAAATTCGGTGTAGTAGTTACGTCCCGATTTAGCGCCGTCACAGCCGCCTATCAGGAAGAAGTGCTTAATAGCACCGGATTTGACGGCGGCAATAACCTTGTCGGCCACGCCGAGTACCGCATTGTGACCGAAGCCGGTCAGAATTTCCTGACCCGGATTTTCCGGCAAGCCGGGGAGTTCCAGAGCCGTTTTAATAACCGCCGAGAAATCCCAGCCGTCAACATGCTTCACATCCGGCCAGGCAACCAGTCCCCATGTATAAAGACGGTCTTTGTAGCTGTCGGACGGTTTCTGGATGCAGTTAGTGTTGAAGATGATAGCGCCTGGGAAGTTGACGAACTCCTTTGCTTGATCCTGCCATGCGCCACCGAAGTTGCCGACCAGATGAGAATATTTCTTCAGGCCGGGATAGCCGTGAGCCGGCAGCATCTCGCCGTGGGTATAGATATTGATTCCTTTGCCTTCGGTCTGCTTGAGCAGTTCTTCCAGCATTTTCAGATCATGGCCGGTTACCAGGATGGCTTTGCCGGCCTTGGTTCCGAGCTGTACTGAAGTAGGTACCGGGTGACCGTAAGCATCTGTATGGGCGTTATTGAGTAGCCCCATGACCGTCAGGTTCTGCTTGCCGCACTCCATCGAAAGACCGACAAAATCCATCAGTCCCAGCTTGGTATCGGTAGTTGCCGCAAGCGCTTTCTGGAAAAACGCCAGGACATCGCCATCGGTTTTGCCGAGGATCATGGCGTGATCCATATAAGCCGCCATACCCTTCAGGCCGTACGTCAGGATCTCGATCACGGAACGGATGTCTTCGTTGACGTGCAGAGATTTGATATCGTATGCTTCTCCCTGGGTTACCATGCCGGCCAGATCGTCGGCAGGCTTCCAGTCTGCGACCGGGCCGGAGATCACACCAACATCACGCTTGGCCTTCTCTTTCAACTCGTAGCAGCGTTTGATCAGGCCGCCGATACGGGGTGCGTCGAAATCGACGTTGGTTACGGTGGTGAATAGCCCCTCAATCGTAAAACGGTCGATCTCGGTATTGCGTCCCAGTTTGTCGGCATAGAGCGCCAGGCTTTTCAGGCCGTAAAGCAGGTGATCCTGCAGTGCCGCTACATCGGGTTTTTTGCCGCATACGCCGGAAATATTACAACCGACTCCGTTTGCTGCCTGCTCGCATTGGTTACAAAACATGCTCATGTGTGTTTCCTCCCTCTGGTGTAATGTTCGAGTAGACTCGAATTGTTTGTGTCTAATTGGTAAGTGAACAGTATAACAAGCTTTAGGGATATTACTTGACGCTAGTCAATAATCTGCATTTCAGAAAAAATAATCGGCATGGGCGCAAAGTGCGCTCATAACTGGTAAACTGTTTCTTGCAAGGGATACGACATGCGGGTATTCTGTCGCGTATTTACTATCGGACTCTATTAACCAGTTTTGCGGGAGGAAACGATGAGCAAAGTCTATTTCACCGACATGCGCACAGGTCTCAAGGAAAATTTGTTCGACAAGATCGCCAAACTGCTGACCTTGGCCGGTCTTGCACAAACCGTTGCCAAAGGGGATCTGACGGCGGTCAAGATCCATTTCGGCGAAAAAGGGAACCACACCTATCTCCGCCCGGTGTTTGCCCGGCGGGTCGTGGAAGAGATCAAAAAGCTGGGGGCCCTGCCATTTCTGACCGATTCCTCCACACTCTACCCCGGTCAGCGCAAAGAGGCGGTTTCAGCTTTGACCTGCGGCATCGAGAACGGCTTCGGCTACTCCAGCGTCGGAGCCCCGCTGATCATCAGCGACGGTTTGCGCGGCGTTACCGAAACAGAGGTGACGATAGAAGGCGATCTGCTGAAGAAAACCTATATCGGCACCGAGATCGTCGAGGCGGATTCCATCGTAACCATGACTCACTTCAAATGCCATGAACTGACCGGTTTCGGCGGCGCTATCAAGAATCTTGGCATGGGGTGCGCCAGCCGCAAGGGAAAACTGGTGCAGCACTCTACCGTAGCGCCCACAGTTTCGCAGAAAAACTGTATAGGCTGCGGCCTCTGCCCCCGTTCATGCGCTCACGACGCTATTATTATTACGGCCGGCAAAGCCGCGATCAATCCGCAAAAATGTGTCGGCTGCTCGCGCTGCATCACGGTCTGCCCGGTCAAGGCGATCAACATCCAGTGGAACGAATCCTCCGATCTGGTCATGCGCAAAATGGCCGAATATGCCAAAGGGGCTTTGACCGGCAAGGATGGCAGGGCGATCTACATCAACTTCATCACCCAGGTGTCGCCCGCCTGCGACTGCTACGGTTTTTCAGATGCCCCGATCGTCAACGACATCGGCATCTGCGCTTCGACCGACCCGGTAGCAATCGACCAGGCCTGTGCCGATCTGGTCAATGGGGCTCGCGGCAACGAGGGCTCGGCCTTGCAAAGCGGCCATGAACCGGGCGGCGACAAGTTCCGCGGCTGCTGGCCGGAGATCCCGTGGGAGGTGCAGCTGGCGCATGGGGAAAAGGTCGGTCTGGGGAGCAGGGCGTATGAATTGGTGAAGGTGTGACGTGACCGGTCCGGCAGCTTCTGATCATGCATTTTAACGTGAATATTTTGAACGGGCCGGGATATTTCCGGCCCGTTTTTTTGTACGCGAGCAACTTTTTTTCGTCCTGTTCCGCCATTTGGCGTAGTGAGGGTTCTTTATTGTTCCGATAACATCCTGTTATTGTGGATGTTATTTAAAAGTGTAAAGAAACTTTACACTTTTAATATTAGTAACCTACTGAAATTGCGATTGATTATTGATGGGAAATAGTTTAATCGAAATGGCAGGGGTAGAGCCGGGCTGCAATCCGGTTAGAAACGGCGAAGGAGGCACATTCATGCTCACCGAGATGAAATCCTACTGTCACCTGAAACCTGGTCAGAATGGCGCCAAACGCCTGACTGAACAGTACGGTGGAGCCCTGCTCTGCGTCCGCTATCGCTACGACGAAACCCGCCGGGTCCGTCTCAAGACCGTCGAACTGATTGTCGAGGAACGGCCGTGGGAGCCGCCGTTCCGCCACCGGAATGACGATCTGGTGCCGGTAGCGGTGGCCTACGGCGAAAAGGAGTTGCGGGAGAGACTGCGCAAGTTGCGAGGAACATGGGACCCGGAAGCGAAGGTCTGGCACGTGCCCTACGGAAAGATTCGAGGAACGGAACTGGAAGCGCGGATTCCGGCGGCGTTCCTTCGTAGCGGCAGGAAACGCTAAATCACCTATATAGGTAATTACGGTGGTTTCTTATACAAGAAATATATTTCTTATAAAGGAAATAAGTTTCTTGTATGGGGAAACTGCTCAATAATAAGTTGGCCTAAATACATAGAAAGGGAGCCTCAGAATGCAATCAATGTCTGATCAAGAAATCCTAGCAATCGTAACGCCAATGGCTGAAACTATGTTAACTGGTTGGGATGAGAATAACCGCGAAAAATTCAATTCTTATTTTTCAGAAAAAGTTCGACAATTTATTACTCAGGAAGAGTTCGATATGCAACGAGCAGAAATGTTTCCGGTACTAGGAAAACACACGAATCTCACATTTATAGATATTCAAAAGAAACCGACCGAAATTGAGGTTCGCTGGGAAGTGACCTGTACAGAAAGGTCTTTACCATGGTTGGTTACTTGTGTCTTCTCCAAACCAGAGCAAGGCGTAATTATGACAGCCGCATGGCCCAAATACTAAGAGGCGGGGACAGGCATAGTGAATTTCACGTCACCGCTTGAACAGAAACCGGGAATTATCGCCGACGTACTCAGACGGAGTTACGCGGGCCTTGTCGCGTCAGATCAGGATCACTGGAGTCAGGAAGAGGGCAAATGGGATGAGTATGACAGAGAGGTTTTTCAGTATCCAGACACCGTAGGGGCATGCATATTCCTGACATGGAAGGATAACGAGCTCATCGGTTTCGGTTCGTATGACCCTAGGCAGCGGCCCACATCGGGAAGGATCGGCCATAACTGTATCCTGCCGGAATTCAGGGGCAACGGGTTCGGGAAAGTTCAGATACTGGAAATCATGCGGAGGCTCAAGGCCATCGATATCAAGACCGCCAAGGTATCCACCTGCTCCCACCCGTTTTTCATGCCAGCGCAACGGATGTATATCGGCTGTGGATTTGTCGAAACTGGTAGGAAACCACTGGAGATAGATCCGAGGCTTGAGCTAATCGAATATGCGTGTGAATTGTAGAGCAGAGTCTGGAGGGCTGCCCTTGAGTACGGAAAAATTCGCGACGTTCCAACCAGCCCCATGGACGCCGACAGCCCGAAAAAGCAGGGCGGGCGGGTCATGGGGGCACCCCGTTCAACATAAAAACATAATAAAAACAGACACATAAGAACCAAAGCAACAAAATACACTGAATCCAATTTGTCGGAGGTTGCACATATAGATTAAAAGTCTTGAATAAAAACAAAATTCATGATACGAAGCGACGAGCCGCAGCTCAACGCGGTTACGCGTTAGAGCAGACGGACACGCCGCTTCGCAGCAAAATGTTTATTCCAGCCTTTAAACCCTGCCTTGTGCCACCTCCGACGGATTCAGTGAATTGCGACAGTGTTGTACGTTGAACCAAGGGGCTGGAGACGGACTTCGCTTTGCTTCGCCGCTCAGCCCCAATCACGTTGAGCAGGAAAAAGGAAAATCCAAATTGAAAAAGCTATCAATGCTCTTTTGGCTTATATCTGCGGTTTTAACCCCCTTCCTCCTGATCCGAGGCATCTGGGCTCTACAACAGCCATGGGGAGTGCAATCTCAGAAAATTGGAGGGCTCGTCTTTTTCTTCATTCTCTGGGTTGTGTCTCTATATTTCTTGTTGGAGAATAAGCTGACAAAAAATCTGAATTTAACGGCAAGAGAAGGAGAAAAATGGAAATGTGCGATTCTTGCCATTGGGAGTGCTGCCTTTGTCTTAGGCGGCATTTTTATAATCATGATTAAACCGGAGAAGTGGGGCATAGGTGCCTTATCAGCCGTCTTTTTCGGACTCTGCCTGTTGAAGGCAATCAGAGAGTATAGAAAAGCATAATGCTCAACCAGCCGGTTGGACGCCGCCAGCCCGAAAAGGCCGGGCTTGCGGGTCAACCGGGCACCCCGTTGGAAGGAAAAAGGATGCCACCAGAAATTCCAAACCCTGACGATCCCGTAACTCCATGGCTGCTGAAATGGATTTTCTTGCCGCTGTTCGGAGGTGCTCTTTTGATTGTTTTCGGCGGAGTCCAAATCAACCAATGGAAATGCAATAGAGAGGCGAAAAGGCAAGGATATCTGCAAGGCAATTATTTTCCACCAAATAGAGTAGGCATCGGTGAGGCGTGCATTTGCGAGAAGAAATTGAGACCCGACGGAACAGTCGATTCTTCGGCGCGATTAGTCATCGACCTTGAACATAGGAAATTATCCTGGTGATAGTGTCTGAATTATTCCTTGAAATCATCAAAATCATTTTCGGCGCAATTTTGCAGATGTTCCTTGTTGCGACAGGAGAAGCCGTTCTGTTTGTTCTTACATTGGGTCGGCGAAAGCCAAGATGGGACCTTTACACCAATGAAAATTTTGGGAAATTCTTTCTATTCACAGAACTGAGCGGATGGGTAGGAATAACCTTCTGGATTGCCACTATCGCCATGATTGTTAACCATGGAAGTAAATGAGCTTCCAACCACTCGGCGGCACGCGGTCTCCGCTACGCTCCGCCGGTGCGCCTCGACCACGTTGGGAGGAAAAAGATAAAATGAAAAAACGTATTATCCTTATCGCCTCCATTCTGGTTTCCATTGCGTCCTCCGGACTAGCGGCTGAAAAAGAGAAAGTCTGCTGGCCTCTCCATTTTGCCGGAGTGACTTTAGGTATAAGCACAGATCCACAAGTTGCCCGCCTACTCGGAAAAGGCCTATTTCGGAAAAGCGACGGCGACACAGGAGGAAGAGTCTTTGTTGACAAAGCCCACACCGCAACCATTCACACCGTTTCGTTTACAGATCAAATCGTTGGAGAACTCACTCTCTCTGTCGGCACCGGCAGCCTGACCAAAGCCGAATTGAAAAAGGCAGAAACGGCATATTTCAACCCAAAAGACGGTTTCGGCAACTGGCATGCCTTGAAACTTGGATCGACAGAGGCAGAGGTGACGCAGAATTTGGGAGAACCGTCAGAAAAGGACAAACTAGGCGGGTGGGTATACTACGCCTCTTGTGCATGCGAAATCCCGGAGTATTTCACGATTTACTTCACGAAGGGCCGCATTACTAAGGTTACCTTCTCGGTTCCAGCGGGCTGAACTCCCAACCACTCGGCGGCAGACGGGCTCCGCTAACGCTGCGCCGCTGCGCCTCGACCACGTTAGGAAAATAAAAAGAATCCACCTTTGTCATTCTTTTTCGGAGGTAACAAAATGCGCATTATAATGTTTCTGTTCGTCGGAGTTATTTGCCCTATTGTGAGCTTCGCCCTAGACGTTGAACAGGCGAAGATAGCCATGGCAGAAGACCTTGCGAAGTGTGCGGGCTTTTATTTCGCAATGTCGGTATTGAAGAATGGCAACACTTCCCCACCAACAGAAGTTTCTAAAGCTCTATTTGAAAGAGGGAAACAGGCCAATAAGTTGGCAACGACTTATTCTGCTGACGAAAAACAGCTTGGCCAGATAGGTGGAGCCGCAGCTGAGATGTTTATTTTCATGTCGACTAAGCCCGAGTGGGAGAAGACCTACCAAGTATATGCCGAAAACTGTAAGTCAATTTTGGAAAAACCGGAGGATAGATTCCAGTTTTTGCTGAACAAGTGATTGAACAAATTGCCTAATAAAGGAATGCAGCTGCTGACACAGCCAATTCCCTAACCCGTTGGACGCCTCAGCTTGAGACATGAGAATACAAAGGGAGAACAGCTTCGAATACTCTGGAATCAAAGCCATCAGGTTGTTCAACGGTTCGTTCCATGCACATCTTTGCCAGAGCAGGTGCCTGCATACTACTCTCCGCTGACCTTACCCCATTGATTGAACCAGTTTTAACTTAGGTTTTTCGGTCTTTTGTTCTTTTTCAAATGTTCTTGCGAACTCAGTTGGTGCCATGCCATTCAGTGAACTGTGTGGCCTTTCGGAATTGTAATCTTGCCGCCAT
>CAIYDX010000185.1 GCA_903925005.1 uncultured Geobacteraceae bacterium | reverse complement strand
CGCGACTTCAACCTTGGCAATTTTGCAGTCAGATGTTTTAAAAGATTTCTTTCTGTTTCTAAGTGCCTCAACCACGCCTCATATCTCCTTGACATATATGTGTATTTATCCTATCTTGTCTATCTGGATGTTTCAAAATTATTCCCCGCTTGCCAACTATCAAACGGAAACAAAACGGAAACACGGCCTGTTTGGAAAGAGTAAACGGAGACAAAACGGAAACACAAAAAAGGACAACAAATGGGCAAGCAATTCACGGAAAAAGCCATCGCTGCTGCAAAACCCAAAGACAAAAGATACTACCTCAGAGAAGGTCGTGGATTTGCTCTACAGATACTTCCCACTGGCGCCAAAGCATTCGTGTATCTGTTTGAGCTGAACAAGAGCAAAGGGTACGTACTTCTTGGTCATTATCCGGATTGCTCACTTGCGAATGCGAGGATAGCTTACAACGAAGCATATAAGCTTGTAAAGAACGGCATCGATCCACGCGAGCAAAAAAAAGCCCTTACTGAGGAGTTAAGAAAAAAAACTGAGGAAATTGAAGCCACAACAAATGCGCTGATACAATATACCTTTCAGTCCTTATTGGACGACGGAATACCGGAGGATTTCGTACCTTCAACCGTTGAACAACTGGTTGCGGTTTATTACGTCAAATATTCCAAGGAAAATCATGGTCTTCAGACCCAGAGGAATTTCCTTTACGCTGCGAAGAGCGGCATCATCTCGCCAATGGGGAAAAAACTCATTACAGAAATTCGCCGTAAGGACGCCATTGCTCTTATTCAAGATGTCGCGTCACGTGCACCAGGACAATCAGGGAATGTGCTCAAAGCGGGCAGGCAAATTTTTGAATATGCATTACTTCGGGAATGGGTTGAAACTCAGCCATTTCTGCAGATCACAAAAGCTGTTCCGAAGGCAATAGCAAATGTTTGTGATCGTGTCCTGGATGACATTGAGGTGCCTCAAGTATGGAATGCAATTTCAAAATCGCCTTCATCTGATTCCGTGAAACGTGCTCTCAAAATGATTCTCGTTACAGCACAACGCTCTGGTGAAGTTGCGCAGATGCACAGCGAACAAATAAACGATCGATGGTGGACAATTCCCGCAAAAGTCGCAAAAAACGGCAGGGAGCATAGAGTCTACCTGACAGACACCGCTCTTTCTCTTATTAGCGGCAGAAAAGGACATATTTTCCCATCAGAGAAGGGGAGCACTGGACATATTGCCGTTAACACAATTGCCCAGGCAATCTATAGAGGCTATTCGACCGATGAATTTGAGAAAGTCGTCGGTGTCAATAAAATCAAGGCAAGCAAAGCTCCATATTTCGGTATGACCCCTTGGTCTCCTCACGATCTCCGGCGTACCGCTCGTACCAATATGCCAAGAGTTGGAGTATCTGATGAACATGCAGAAGAAATCCTGAACCATACAAAGCCTGGAATTATCGGTGTCTACAATAAGTATCGCTATGATAACGAGAAAAAAGCTGCCCTTCTGAAATGGGAAACTCTCCTCATTGAAATACTGGCAGCCAAACAGCCCGAATGATCAATTGCCATATTGATGAAGTGACCTGACTTCTGCTGCAGCATGATTGGTAGACCATCTGCGATTCTGTAGAGCACTACCTTAATATATGACATCATATTTATCAGTGATTTTACCTGACACTCTGAATAAAATGATAAATTGCACTAAACCAGCAGAACAAGATTACTAACACGATAATCAACCCAGCTTGCGATAGGTACTCCCTGATTTTTGTCGGAATTGGTTTGATCCACCCAATTGTGGTCAATACAATATCGCCGCCATTTAGAATTGGCAATGGTAGCATATTTGATGCTGCAAGTTTTGAAGCTATCAATGCTAGGCAAGCAAAAAACGAATTTACTTTCAGGAAGCTGTATAACACATGAAGCAGTTCAGAACCAACAGCGCGAGGAGAAAGAGCACCACATACTATTTGACTGAAACCATTCTGAAACTTTATGAATGCGTCAGGAACTCCAAAAGAAATCGATGCCAGACATAAAAGGCCCAGACACCCTGCTAGCGAAATGAAGATCCTTTTGATCGGATGGATATTCTGAAAACTATCTCCGAATTTGACGCTGCCCCCTGTTGGAATGTAATTGATATTGATACTAGCAATTCTACTGTTGATTTTTAACAATCGTGGACCAAACCCTACATTTACTTCTAGTATATCTGCTCCGACTAGCCAACCAGCGAAAGCCATCGACCAAACATGGACAAACATACAAACAGTAACACAAATATCGCTAGAAACATAGTTCTCAGTCAAATCAGCGAGCTTTTCAAAATCAAGGGAATCTAAAGGCCGGCCCTTGAAATGCAGATGAAGCATTTCAATGCGAGCCATTTTATCTGGCGGATTCAGGTAAGCTTGTTAACAAATGGCATGGAAAATTTGATAAACTCATCAACCAATACAGATATGGTCTTCTGGCGGTCAAATGGGTATTGTGGTCCGGAGATCCAGGTTACATATCCATCCAACTGTTCATTTTCAAAAAATCGACCGGCCCAAAGGATGCATTTTGATAGTCGCTCCGGATTCATGGAGCCGTTCGTAAATGACGCTAGGTACTAGCAGAAGAGATTCTTTGCCGTGGAGTAATACTGCGGGGTCAGATTGTCGCTTGTAAGTTGGTTTTCCAGTAGGTTAATTGACTTGTCGACATTGCCATCCCTCAGAACCTCGAAGGCTAATTCATCGACGCTGTTATATTGCCAAAACCAGAAAAACGTATAAAAAAGGCGGCCTTCCATTGTCTCAATGCGGTTTGCCGCCTCTTGGATCGTATCTGCCGTTCTTTCAAATGATGAAAGACATGGGAAATCCGACTCAAAAGATATTTCTTTGCCAATCGAAGCGTAAGCCTCCGGGCGTTGTCAAGCAAGTTGTCACTT
>CAIYDX010000184.1 GCA_903925005.1 uncultured Geobacteraceae bacterium | reverse complement strand
CCGCAAACTGGAACTGATCTATGCGGTAGTTAGCAGTATTGTTGGGATAGAACCAGTTTTGTATTGTAAGTGTATCCGAGGTGCCAATGATGGCGATCTTGAGATCGTAGTCTCCATCCTTGATGAATTCGATGCCGTCAGTGTCCATGAAAAATAAAGTTGCAAACTCATTTCCTGTTATTTATTGGTATGTTTTACTGTAAACAAAATATGTCATAATAAATAAAGTCACGAACCAAAACAAAATACAATCTCAATAAATAAAAAATATAGTTGTAAACTGTAAATTAGCCTTCTCATGTTAATTGGCGACAATACGGTTGCATTATTAACACAAGTCAAAGAAAAAACAAATTCTCAAAAAGGAATTACTGGGCAACATGACACAAATAAACACCGCAAAATGAACCTTGTCTTAGGCCAGAGCAAATTACAATCTTAGTTTGCAACCTTTCTTCTTCTCTTCGGTAGGTTGATTTCAGATGACATGATAAGCTGTGGCGGAACATCCTGAGCACCCAGTATATTTACTACTTCCTCCATTCCTTCGGAAATCAGTTTCAGTTTTTGCCCACCAAGTCCAACAAGACCCTTTACTAATAGGTTCTGCACAACTTCCGGAGAATTAATTTCCAATTCATGTCCTTGATCGGTGAGATCTATATGAACGACCCTCCGGTCTTTCTCCGATCTTGTACGCTTGACTAAACATTTCGTTTCAAGTCGATCCAATAACCCGACCATTGTTGCCGGATGGAGATACATGCGGCGCGCCAATTCCGATACCTTCATCGGAGAAGTTTCTTTAAGCAGTTTGATCACCCACAATTGTGGACCAGTAAGACTGGTTTCGTGTTCTATCCTTTTTGATTGTTCCGTCAGAACTTTAAAAACGCGTCTAATATCATCGATAATAGCTGCGACCATAACCGCTTTTACCTTCATGCATCCCCCCATAAAACAAGTTTTCAATCCAATAAACCAGCATGAGAAAGCTTTTCTAATACCCATTATGCGACGTAACTTATTGTAGCAATTATAATACTTCACAATATGCCGGACGTCTATAAAATTTATTGCACTAATAATCAAAACTTGTTATACAGGTAAATAGTTTGTGTAAACAAAATATATTTTATTCAAAATATATTGCATAAATTATTATCAGTGTTTAACTCAATGGGGTGTTTTATGGCGCAAAGAAAAGGAGCATATACGGTTGAAGCAGTACATAAAGCATTTGAAGTATTAGAGTTCATATCGGAGGATCGGGTCGATGCCACACTCAAGACACTCTCATCAAAGTTCGGCATGACTCAAAATAAAACATTCAGGCTTCTTGCCACTCTTTGCGAAAGCGGGTTGGTTGAACAGGAAAAGCCATCTGGAAACTTCAAGCTCGGAATGAATTCGTTTTCTCTGGCCCAAAAACTGTCCGGGAATTCAAATATTATCAGTATCGCTCATCCTGTAATTGCACAGCTCGCCAAAAAACATGACGAGGCTGTCTATATGGCGGTAATTAAGGGAGACGATGTTTTTTTTCTGGATATGGCCGATTGTCAACAGCAGATAAAGGCTGAGTCATTAATTGGAAAATCGTTTCCGTATTTCACAAATGCAGCGGGAAAAGTCATGAAGGCGCTGGAATCGACAGAGGTCATCGAATGGCTGAAAAGCAAAAAACGAAGCAAGATAAAAAACATTTCCGATCCTGAATTTCTTGCTTCAGAGCTTCTTGAAATCAGATCTAACGGTGGCGTTGCCGTTGATACCGGCGGCCTTGGAGAAGGACTCATAAGTGTAGCTGTGGCAGTTAAGGATTATGCGGGCCATGTCATTGGAGCAATTACAATGTATGGGCCGTCGTTCAGGCTCGTGCGGGATCGTATAGAGAATGAAATCATACCATCACTATTGGAAGGAGCGGCATTAGCTTCAAAACGATTCGGTTATATGCCCGCCTGACATATTCACCAAATCTTTAAGAAAGGAGGCGTTGGGAAAGGATTCATAATCTAACAAAACGAAAGGAGTAATTTATGGCAGAAAGACAGTATGATTGGGCTGCAATTGCAAAGAATCCAAAATTCATTGAACTCCACCACAAAAAACAGGCTTTTCTTTTCGGCTGGTGGATCTTCTCCAGCGCTTATTACTTCCTGCTCCCCATCGGAGCGGCTTATGCACCCGGTCTTTTCAAGGTTAAAGTGATCGGTGTCATCAACTTTGGCTATGTTTTCGCTCTATCCCAGTTTTTTGTCTCCTGGGGACTGGCGTTGTACTATGCACATGTGGCCAACAAAGACTTTGACCGTTTGACCAGGGAACTGATCGACGAACTTCATCTTTAGAAAAGGAGGATACGACATGACTTTGAAGAAAATCATCATCGCCGCAAGTTTGGCCCTCACCGTTGCCGCAGCCGCCTTTGCTGAAGAACCGAAGAATGCATCCGCCACTGCTGGCGCAACCCCTGCTGTAATGGCACCTGCAGCATCGAGTACTCCGGCAATGACCGCACCTGGTGCCGCAACGCCTGCTCCTGCTGCCACTCCTGCCCCTGTTAAAAAAAGAGAGCTGAAAGCCAATAAAGCCATTACACTCTCCATGTTTGCAGTTATCATCGGCATCACCTTGGCTGTTGTCGTCTGGGCCGCCAAGCAGACTAAAACCACGGCCGATTTCTACGCCGCTGGTGGCGGTATCACCGGTACCCAGAATGGATGGGCTATTGCTGGCGACTACATGTCGGCGGCCTCGTTCCTCGGAATTTCAGGAATGATCTCACTCTATGGTTATGATGGGTTCATGTACTCTGTCGGCTGGCTGGTGGCTTATATCACTGTGCTCTTGATCGTAGCCGAACCCTGCCGAAACGCCGGTAAGTATACCTTGGGAGACATTCTCTCCTTTCGTACAGATCCCAAGCCAGTTCGCGCCGTTGCAGCAATTTCAACCGTAGCTGTCTCAACATTCTACCTGACCGCCCAGATGGTTGGCGCTGGCAAACTGATGGCGTTGCTGGTTGGCGTGCCTTACAAAACCGCAATTATCGGCGTCGGTATACTCATGGTTGGTTACGTCGTCTTCGGCGGCATGACTGCTACCACTTGGGTTCAGATCATCAAGGCCGGTCTGCTGATGTCCGGCGCCTTCCTGCTGTCGGTGCTGGTTCTGGCCAAAGCAGGCTTCAACCCGATTTTCTTCTTCGACCAGATCGTCAACAGCCCTGACATTCAGGACCATGTTTCCAAACTGGTGCTGAAAGATGGAGTTATACTTAATGGAATAGATGCCGGACAGCGCTTCCTTGAGCCAGGCCTCTTCATGAAAGCACCGCTCGATCAGATTTCCCTCGGCATGGCCCTCGTTTTGGGTACCGCCGGTATGCCGCACATCCTGATGCGTTTCTTCACCGTTCCGACAGCACAGGCTGCACGTAAATCCGTAATTATTGCGATGTTCATTATTGGCGGTTTCTATGTCCTGACCACCTTACTCGGTTTCGGCGCTGCTATCAACCTGACCCCACAGGGTATAATCTCGGTTGATCCGGGCGGCAACATGGCAACCCTGATGCTGGCACAGCAGTTGGGCGCAGATATTGCTCCAATACTCGGCGACTTGTTCCTGGCCTTCCTTTGCTCAGTTGCCTTCGCCACCATCCTTGCTGTAGTTTCCGGCCTGGTTCTGGCCGCATCTGCCGCTATCGCTCACGACATTTATGTTAACGTAATCAAGGACGGTCATGCTGACCAGCATGAGCAAGTTATGGCTGCTCGTATCACCTCACTGGTTGTCGGCGCAGTCGGCATCTGTATCGGCCTCTTGGCAGAAAAAGCCAACGTCGCTCACCTTGTAGCCTTGGCCTTCGCAGTGGCCTCCTCCGGCAACCTGCCGGTTGTAGTGTTGTCGTTGTTCTGGCGCAAGTTCAACACCGCTGGTGTTATTTCTGGCCTGGTGATTGGCACTATTGCTTCCATTGGCCTTGTTATGGTTTCGCCTAACATGACTTATCCGAAACTGGTTGCAAAAGGTGCTGAAAAGGTTATTGTTGCAATGGAAAAGAAGCAGGCTTCTGGACAAGCGCTGACAGAAAAAGATACAAAAGCACTTGAAAAAGCAAAGAAGGATGTACTTAACAAAGATGGCAAGTCAATGATGGGTCTTGATGAACCTATCCTGAAATTGAAAAATCCTGGCATAATCTCAATACCGCTCGGTTTCTTCGCAGCAATTCTGGGTGCTTTACTGTTCCCCAACAAACGCTCTGAAGAGATGTTTGACGAGGTCTATGTTCGTCAGAATACTGGTCTCGGTATGGCCAAAGCTATCGATCACTGATCGCAGTTGCTTGTCAGAGAGCATATGAAATGTATTTGGGGAAGACAGCAATGTCTTCCCCTTATTTTTTGCCTTGAAAAACTCCAGAATAATTGAGTGTGGTTTTAGTATCGGTCCAGGCTGGGCCCACAAAACCGACAAGCACTGTCACTCTCAGGAACAAAAATGGGCCCATCGGCTGTAAAGATTGTTTTGAGAAGGATAATGTGGTGTTGAGTGTGGATTCTTGGTAATTAACGGCCATACTCTTTACGAACTCATCAATCAGTCCTTGACAAAAAGCGGGCAGCTCGAAATCAAGTCCTCATATCCCGGCTCTGAGGCATATGTATTCACTTTTGGGGATTGATTTGGAAGGGTAACTTACCAATTTCAGAAAATAGTGCTGTATGAAACAGCGAGAGGTGGTTTCCCTGCTATCTGGATTCATAATAGCTTGACGTAAAACAATATGATCGGGTCATGTATAAAAAAAGGCCACATCCGAAGATGCAGCCCTTTTACGTACTATGAAGAAGAAATTACTTAGCAGCAGGAGCAGCAGGTGCCGCTTCTTTCTTCATTTCGTCTTTCTTCATTTCTTTCATTTCTTTCTTAGCTTTTTTAGCTTTCTTTGCTTTCTTAGCAGGTTTAGCTTCTTTCTTTTCCATTGCAGGCTTTGCATCAGCAGCAGGTGCAGCAGCAGGTGCAGCATCAGCAGCGAATACTACAGCAGAGAAGGACAGAGCAACGAGGGCAGCAACGAGAGTAGAGAGAACTTTTTTCATGGGTAACACCTCCGATTAATTTTAAAATCATATTTTAAAATTCACATAACATGCCAAGTCTTATGACTTATATAACATGCCGATAACATACAACAAACAAAAGATGCCGACTTAAACCAGCTATTGGTCATGCCTTATATGATCCCTGCGATGTCTTATTTGAGGTATAGAGGGTTGGTGCATTGATTTTTTGGATTTCTTGATGCCAATAGGCTCTCGATTCACACAACTTTTGCCAACCATGATTGCATGATATTAAAGGTAAACTTACTATAATAAAAAAGGCACAAAGGCGTTAGCCCTCATACCCTCCGCACTCCGGCACACACGTATCCAGCTGTTGTAGACAATATGAACGTTATTGTCCTCTAAACGATAGTTTTTACTTATAAGCGGAACTACTAACAATATCAGTAATCCAGCAAGGTTCAGCAGGTATTACCGGAGTAGTTGACGCTTGTCCCTGTGTTGGTATTACCGTAGGTGCCGATGGTTTTATGCTTAGATAACTGTCAACCGTCTTTATATCTACTCCCATTTGTTGTGCTATTTGTGTCGGATTTTGGCCCTGAAGCTTTAACGATTTGGCAAGAGCAGTACTTGATAGCTCAACTGTATAGTTAGAAGTCTGAGTTGCTTCAGCTTTTGATTCAGCTGGTGTAACTTCGGCTTTTGGTGATGTTATTACTACCGAAGTAACACTCGATCCGCCTGTTATCGAGTTAACTCCCATGACTCTCTCCTACAATATACTACCAGCGGTATATCAGGCTTTCCCTCTTAATGCTTCAGAAGATTTCTCTGCACCACTCTCGGTAGCTTCCTGGGCTTGGGTATCTCCATCTTTTGCTAACTGTTGCGCCTGCTTAGATATTGATACTGTATCTGTTTTTGGTGTTTGCTGTGGTGCTTTAGCTGCCTGTTGTTGAGCTGGCGGCGGTGTGTATACTGAAATCACATTCCCAGTAGTAACTCCTGATATTGATGACATATAAATATCCTCCTGAAGCTTTGAATATATTCTTTAGTAACCTTATCGGCACAGTAAAAAAAGAGTAGAGGACTATTTATGTCTTGTTTAAAATAGTGACATCAAGCTGCGAAAACTTGTTGTAGAACTTTGTAATGCTTATATCCTGCTTTTCAACTCAAGAGTCAACGCAGATTGAATGATATCCGATGGAGAAATGGGACTATGGTGTGATTTTTCACGAGCATTCCGCCACCTGTTTTTCACGACCATTCCACCAGGCCCGGCGCTCTGAATTGTGTTCTCAGACTATCACATGATTGTTTTCATGGTTCCCTTTTTTTTGCGGTAGCTCTCGCCTTCGATAATCATCTGGTGTGCATTGTGCGCCAGACGATCCAGGGCTGAGTTGGCCAGGATCGAATCGTCGAAGAGCTTGACCCACTCGGTGATGTGCCGGTTGCTGGTAATGATCGTCGATTTTCGTTCATAGCGCTCGGAAACTATTTCGTAAAAATCGTGAGCCTGCTCCGGCGTGAGCTTTTCCAGGCCGAAGTCGTCGATAACCAGAAGACTGGGGGCAATCAGCCTAATCAACTCCTTATCCAGCGAGTTATCGGCTCGGGCGGCGTAAAGGTTTTTGAACATCTGGGCCGCTTTGATGATAACGACGCTTTTGTTCCTGCGGCAGGCAACATGGGCCAGGGCGTTGGCGATAAAGGTCTTGCCGACCCCAACCGGTCCGGTGAGGATAGCGTTCTCTTTACGCTCAATCCAGTCAAGGCCTATCAGCCCTTTGAGGAGATCACGATCAAAGGTGATCTTGGCATCCCAGTCGAAGCGTTCCATCACCTGGTCGTGGCTCACCCTGGCTGACTGCAGCCTTCTCGTGAGCGCCCCTTGGTCGCGCCGCTGCACCTCATCGGAGAGAATCAACTCCATGAATTCCAGGTGAGTGAGCTTGTTGCCCTTCGCATAGACTACCCTCTCCGGCAGGGTGTCAAGCAGGGGTGAGAGGCGTAGAGCTTTCAGATACTGTTTCAATTCAACGGTTGTTTCCATGTTCATCCTCCTTGATGGTGTGGTGACTGAAGTAATCGGCGTCCCGTTCAAATCGGGGCGGCGACAGGGTAAAGATCCTGGCTCCTGCTGGAGTTGGGATCGACTCTTTTTCCAGTGACTGCTTAATGATGCCTTCTACCCGTTTAACATTCATGAGGCCAAAGGCCAGGGCTCGGCTGCAGGCACTTTCTACTCGGGTTACGCCATATTTATCGCTCAGCCGCAACAGAGCCTGAGCCTGACGGATGTAGGTCCAGGGGACATCTCCGGAGAGCAGTTCCGCCATGAAGGTCCCCTGCTTCTGGCCTCGACTCTGTGCCGTGCTGATGTAGTAGTTTACGTCCCGCATGGCATAGGCGCTCTTCTCTTTCGGATAATCGTCGAAATCAGTTGAGCGCTGTCCGGCTGCTTTTTTCGGGTGGGTCTTGATCAATTGTTGCTGGTGGTAGATGCGAACCAAGGCACTGTCGCCGCGCACGAAGACCTCTTTGCCAATGTACCGCGTTGGCAGGGAGTAGATGGCCCGCTGGAACTGGATGTGATGATCACGGTGGACGGTACAGTCGGCAAAGGCCGGCACATCGAACCGTTCGGAAGAAAGCGGCAGGAGCACCTTCTGCTCTTCCTCCTCAAAGACCAGCAGTGGCCGCTTGCGGGTCGTGCCATGCAGACGCAGCCCGGCAGTGGTGCGCAACCAGATCAGTGCGGCCCGCTGTGCCTGCTCACGGTTGCTGAACTCTTCACCGGCAAAAAAGTTGTCCCGCACATACTTGACTTGGTTTTCCACGCACCCTTTGGCTTCGGGATGTCGGACCGGGGCCGGATCAATGATGAAACCCCGGTGTTGCGAGTATTCCTGGAAGGTCCGGTTGAATACCGGCTCATAGCGGTCCGCCTTCACCACGGCGACTTTCATGTTATCCAGAACAAGGCGCCGGGTAATGCCGCCAAAGAACTCCCAGGCTTCCTCCATGCCCCCGATCAGAGCGTCCAGATCCTGCCGGTGGGTGAGATACACATACTGATGGCGGCTGAATACGAGAGTCACCACCAAAGCATGCAGTACCCGCTGCTTGCCGGTATCGGGATCAAAGACCATCCCCATGCGGCCGAAATCGACCTGGGCCACTTCGCCTGGTTCCGTCTCGGCCATTCGCACGGTGACCTTCTGACTGCCGAATCCGAACTCATCACGGGCATAGCGGTACAGGGCGCTGTAGCTGACGCCTACACCCATACGGCCAAGCTTGATGTGTGACTTGGTCAAGGTCAAGCCGTCCTTCTCCAGCCAACCGGAAATCAGGTCGCGATGCGGGATAAGCGGGGCGGAGGCCGCCGCCAACGAGGGCGACTTCATCTGTGGCCCATGAAGCGCACGGAACACTGCCAATGCAGTCTCGATCAGGTGATCGTCCGTCACGTCGGCAGCAAAGCCATGCTCGGCGGCAATCCGCAGATAGTTGCTGATGGTCTTGCGATCCATGCCGGTTGCCTTGGCTATGCGGCGTATGCTGTCTCCGGCCTGTGCTCTGCGTAAAATATCGAGAATATCGGTCATGCCATACTCCTTGTGTGCCATCGCTACCTCCATGAATTTTATGAAGGAACGATGCTACAGGTTGTACAGAGCGCCGGGTGAACAATCCTGACTGGGTGGGGGAATGCTTTTGAAAAAGGGGTGGGGGAATGCTCCTGAAAAATCAGGTCAAAAAGTGGGGGAATGGTCTTGAAAAATCACACTATGGTGAAGGCTGTGGCCTTCACTATATTTTATTTTTTGCGCTTGGCAGGCTGCGAGGTGAGTGTAGTATTGTTTCAATCTCTTTAATTTTCTTTGAAATTAGTTTCAATTTTAGCTCTCCAAGTTCGGCAAGCCCTTTTACTAAAATTTTCTGTACAACTTCCTGTGAATTAATATCAAGCTCATTGTCTCGCAATTTAAGATCGATATGAACCACCCTTCGATCTTTCTCTGACCGTGTGCGTTTGATTAAACCCTTCAATTCAAGCCTATCCAGTATTCCGACCATTGTTGCCGGATGAAGATACATGCGGCTTGCTAATTCCGATACCGTCTTAGGTGATGCTTCTCGTAGTAGTTTGACCACCTCCAATTGTGAAACTGTAAGCCTTGTATCGTGCATTATCCTTTTTGGTAGCTCCGTCAGAACTTTAAAAATGTTTCGAATATCATTGATAGCATCAGCTGCCATAACTGTATTTTCCTTCATCTGACCTCCAATTCGACATACTTATCTATCCAAATAGTCAGCTTTCAATACTTTTTTGATTCTATAAGACTGATAACACGCAGTTATTACAGTATTATTTTGTATTTTAGCGGACGTATACAAATTTTGTTGCAGTAATAATCAATAATTGTTATATAAGTAAATAGTTTATTAACACAAACCATTTATAATACAAATTATTATTTATGGCTATATTAATTGGTCTAATGGGGTGCTTTATGGCGCAAAAAAAAGGAGCATATACGGTTGAAGCAGTACATAAAGCATTTGAAGTATTGGAGTTTATCTCGGAAGATCGGGTAGATGCCACACTCAAGACGCTTGCAGCAAAGTTCGGGATGACGCAAAACAAGACGTTCAGGCTTCTTGCCACTCTTTGTGAAAGTGGGCTGGTAGAGCAGGAGAAACCATCTGGGAATTTCAAGCTCGGCATAAATTCGTTTTCTTTGGCCCAAAAGTTGGGCGGGAATTCAAATATTATCAGTATCGCACACCCTGTAATTGCGCAGCTTGCAAAAAAACATGGTGAGGCCGTCTATATGGCGGTGATTAAAGGAGACGATGTTTTTTTTCTGGATATGGCCGATTGCCAACAGCAGATAAAAGCCGAGTCATTAATTGGAAAATCGTTTCCGTATTTTACGAATGCTGCGGGAAAAGTCATGAAGGCACTGGAATCGGCAGAGGTCATCGAGTGGCTAAAAAGCAAAAAGCGGGGCAAGATAAAAAACATTTCCGATCCTGAACTCCTTGCAACGGAACTTCTTGAAATCAGGGCGAACGGGGGCGTTGCTGTTGATACCGGCGGGCTTGGCGAGGGGCTCATAAGTGTGGCAGTAGCAGTTAAGGATTATGCCGGCCATGTCATCGGGGCAATCACAATGTATGGGCCGTCTTTCAGGCTTGTGCGGGATCGGATAGAGAATGAGATCATCCCATCACTATTGGAAGGAGCGGCATTAGCTTCACAACGATTCGGGTATATGCCTGCGTGAAAAATCTTCAAATCTTTGAGAAAGGAGGCGTTGGAAGAGTATCAATATCAAACAAAACGAAAGGAGTATTTTATGGCAGAAAGACAGTATGATTGGGCAGCAATTGCTAAGAATCCAAAATTCATTGAGCTCCATCACAAAAACAGGCATTTCTCTTCGGCTGGTGGATATTCTCCACTGCCTACTACTTCCTGCTCCTTATCGGAGCAGCATATGCGCCAGGTCTTTTCAAGATCAAAGTAATCGGTGTCATCAACATCGGCTACGTCTTTGCTCTCTCGCAATTTTTTGTCTCCTGGGGATTGGCGTTGTATTATGCTCACGTTGCCAACAAGGACTTTGACCGTTTGACCAGGGAACTGATCGACGAACTTCATCTTTAGAAAAGGAGGATACGACATGACTTTGAAGAAAATCATCATCGCCGCAAGTTTGACCCTAACCGTTGCCGCAGCCGCCTTTGCTGAAGAACCGAAGAATGCACCCGTTGCAACTGGCGCTGCTACCGCAGTAACAGCCCCTTCAATGACGGGTGTGCCAGTAGTCGCAGCTCAAGGTGCCGCTACTCCTGCTCCTGCTGCAACTCCGGCGCCGGTCAAGAAGAGAGAGCTAAAGGCAAATAAGGTAGTCACCCTCTCCATGTTTGCTGTCATCATCGGCATCACCATGGCCGTTGTTGTTTGGGCTGCCAAACAGACCAAAACAGCTTCCGACTTCTACACTGCCGGCGGTGGCATTACCGGCACACAGAACGGTTGGGCAATTGCCGGTGACTATATGTCGGCCGCCTCTTTCCTTGGCATTTCCGGCCTCATTTCGCTGTACGGCTATGACGGGTTCATGTACTCTGTCGGCTGGCTGGTTGCCTACATAACAGTACTTCTGGTCGTTGCCGAACCGTGCCGTAATGCCGGTAAGTACACTCTGGGGGATATTCTCTCCTTCCGTACCGACCCCAAACCTGTCCGCGCTGTTGCAGCTATTTCGACCGTTGCAGTTTCAACCTTCTACCTGACCGCCCAGATGGTTGGCGCCGGCAAACTTATGGCGCTTCTGGTCGGTGTGCCGTACAAATCAGCTATTATCGGCGTTGGTATCCTGATGGTCGGGTATGTAGTTTTCGGCGGCATGACAGCAACCACCTGGGTACAGATCATCAAAGCCGGCTTGCTAATGTCAGGCGCAGCACTGCTGTCGGTCCTTGTTCTGGCCAAAGCAGGATTCAATCCGATGACCTTCTTTGAATCTATCGTCAACAGTCCAGACATTCAGAAGCATGTCGAGGTGATGATGCTTAAAGATGGGATTACGCTGACCGGCATCGATGCCGGTCAGCGCTTCCTTGAGCCGGGTCTGTTCCTCAAAAACCCGCTTGACCAGATTTCTCTCGGAATGGCCCTGGTTCTCGGCACCGCCGGCATGCCGCATATCCTGATGCGCTTCTTCACCGTCCCCACAGCACAGGCCGCACGTAAATCGGTAATCATCGCCATGTTCATCATTGGTGGTTTCTACGTCCTTACCACCCTGCTCGGTTTCGGCGCAGCCATCCATGTTACTCCGCAGGGGATTCTATCAGTTGGCGCCGGCGGTAACATGGCAACACTGATACTTGCCCAGCAGCTGGGTGCCGACATAGCTCCGATCGTTGGCGACCTCTTCCTGGCATTCCTCTGCTCAGTCGCTTTCGCCACCATATTGGCGGTTGTTTCCGGTCTGGTTTTGGCAGCATCGGCTGCCATCGCCCACGACATCTATGTTAACGTTATTAAGGACGGTCACGCTGACCAGCATGAGCAGGTTATGGCAGCCCGTATCACTTCGCTTGTAGTTGGTGCTGTCGGCATTGCCATTGGCTTGATGGCCGAGAAAGCCAATGTTGCCCACCTGGTTGCCCTGGCCTTCGCCGTAGCTGCTTCCGGTAACCTGCCGGTTGTAGTATTGTCGCTGTTCTGGCGCAAGTTCAACACCGGAGGTGTAATCTCCGGTCTGGTTGTTGGTACAATCGCATCCATTGGTCTGGTAATGGTTTCCCCTAACATGACCTATCCCAAAAAAGTCGCTGAAGGCGCCATGAAAGTCGTTATAGCCATGGAGAAAAAACAGGCTGCTCTTGCTCCCGGCGTGTTTCTGTCTGAAGGGGATACAAAAGCGCTTGCTAAGGCTAAAGTTGATTCTCAGTTGGACGGCACATCAATTATGGGACTTGAAAAACCTCTTTTCACTCTGAAGAACCCAGGCCTCATATCCATTCCACTTGGATTTATTGCCGCTATATTGGGAGCTCTCATGTTCCCTAATAAGCGCTCCGAGGAGATGTTTGACGAAGTCTATGTCCGGCAGAATACCGGCCTTGGCATGGCTAAGGCTATCGATCATTGATCATAAGTTGCTTGTCAGAGAGCAGATGTTATGTATGTTGGGGAAGACAGCAATGTCTTCCCCAAATTTTGATTAACCAAAAGGAGCTGAAAATGAAAAAGACCATTGTAGCTGTATTTGCCCTCGTTACTTTTGCCGGGACTGCATTTGCCGGTGATGTAATTGAGTTTGCTGCGCCAAAAATGGGCAAGGTTACATTTCCGCATAAGAAGCATCAGGAAATGCTGAAGGATTGTAAAAAATGTCATGAAAAAACCCCAGGTAAAATTGAGGGGGGCTTTAGTAAAGATTGGGCTCACAAAACTTGCAAAGGCTGTCACATCACGAACAAAAAAGGTCCCACAGGCTGCAAAGATTGTCATAAAAAGTAAGATAAGTGTTGTGTGTGATGCCCGGTTAGCGGGTATCACACACAATTATATCGCAAATATTCGTGATACCAGGTGGCAGGTAAATGAGACTCAGTGCAGTATGGAGCTTTAGATCCCAAGGCGTGGCGAAAGCGAATTCGAAAGTGAACTTTATGATTGGTCGTATTTAAAAAATATCAAGGTAGGTGAATACAATGAGACACATAGTTGCTGCGTTTATGCTTATTGCCATGACGGCATCAACGCTATTTGCGGCTGAAACACCCGGTCACAAAGAATCCATCAAGGAATCCCGTGAGATAGGCAGATATCAGCTTTTTCAGGGAACGTACACTACGATAGATTTGAAGTATCGCCAGGCGTCGACAACATTTAATGCAGTTTTTCTGCTGGATACAGCAACCGGCAACGTAAAACGGTATGTGAATAGGATCGATGAAGATGGCCGTTATGTTGAAACGTGGCTTCCGACCGAGGTCACCTCGCAGATTGATTCAAAAAAGTTAGTTTGGCCTCAGTAAGATTGGTTATGAAAACAAATTTATAGATTTCCATCATGTTTTTCAATAGCTTCTACGGCTGTGTCAGCGCTTCAAAACCGGAGACGACATCGAACAGTTCTTCGTCAATGCTACTCTGACGCATTCGATAAAACTTCCCGCCCAGATCATCCAACAATTCGTCAATGTTTTTGTCTGCGCGTTGCATT
Source organism: uncultured Geobacteraceae bacterium (assembly GCA_903925005.1). Taxonomy (GTDB): domain Bacteria; phylum Desulfobacterota; class Desulfuromonadia; order Geobacterales; family Pseudopelobacteraceae; genus JACRCG01. The sequence continues at coordinate 2,526 of CAIYDX010000184.1, read as the reverse complement.
GCTGCCAGACGGCTGGCGTTCTCACTCGCAAGAGACTCAGCGCACGCTCTGAAGAGCGAGACGAAAAGATACTCGCTGATGAGCGCCCGCAAGGTTGCATCAGTGGCACCTATGATTTCGGGCAGGTTCTTTGTTGGCCAGGGGAGTTTGGCGTGGTTTTGTTGCCAGGTTTCGTCCAGCGGCAATAATCGTTGATTGACCGGCTCATAAACAGCTCCGGATGTGGGGCGGTTGTAGAAAAGGTGAAGAGCAACAACCTTGCTTTGGCTCCGGCGTGACTCGCTCTCCACAAGAATTCGCCCGACAAGCTGGGTGATGCCTCGAACGGAGTTTGGCATTGGAAAAAGTCCCATTAGCGGCAGTCCTGCCTCCTCCAATCGTGCATGAACGCGTTCACCGACTGCCCAGATGAGGGGCTTGCCGGGCAGAGTGGCAAGGGTTTTGATAGTATAATCGGCCACCACATCATTAAACTGGCCCACCAATCCCTGGTCGGAACCAAAAACAATTGCTCTTATCTCATCCGGAACAGCCTTTTTCTTCCGTTCTGAAGTCGAGGGCTCCGTCCCCTTATTTCTCAAGCATACGGTAAGCCCCAGCTCCACAGTTCGATAATAGTCTGCCAAAGCGTACACAGATTGCTCGTATTGTCCTATACTTGATGCGGCCAGCGCCTTCATTGTTCGGACTACGGATTGAAGTTCCCCGGCTCCGCCGATCTTTCGGCGCAAACTCGCCGTGGAATTGCTCATGACATCTTCTCAGGTTCAGGTTTAGATTCGGCTTTAACCTCTGTTTGAACTTCCGGATTGGATTCGGGAGCCGGATCAGGTTGGAAGCGGGCAAGCGAAGTGCGGGCAACATTGATAATTGTTTCGCGATCCTCTTCGCTCAACTTATCGGCTGTAATCAATCGCTTGCTCACCTCCGATGGAATCTCCTCCGCCGCTTTAAACACGGCCTGTTCAGCCTCTGTCATCCGGTCGGGCGGTACGTTATCGAAGAGTTTTGCAGTCAACGCCAGCAAAACTGCAATTTGCGAGGGAACGGACACCGGGGCTAATTCCGGCTGTTTGAGACAAGCTCGGATGCGTTGTCCGTGCTCAATGATCTTGCGGGTTTCTTCATCCAGACGGGCACCAAACCGAGAAAAGGTTTCAAGTTCTTCAAACTGCGCGTAGGCAAGTTTGAGATCGCCGGCTACAGCGCGGTAAGCTGCCAGTTGAGCCTTGCCGCCAACACGTGAAACAGATTTTCCGACATCTACCGCCGGCAACACCCCTAATTCGAAGAGCGACGGTGAGAGGTAGATCTGACCATCCGTGATGGAAATAAGGTTGGTTGGAATGTATGCGGAAATGTCCTGCGCTTCGGTTTCGATAATGGGCAGAGCGGTAAGCGAACCACCCCCGAGTTCCGCGCACAAGTGGGTTGCGCGTTCAAGAAGCCGTGAGTGGATATAGAAGATGTCGCCGGGAAATGCTTCTCGACCAGGTGGGCGGCGCAGCAAGAGGGAAAGTTCTCGATAGGCACGCGCATGATGTGTAAGGTCGTCATAAACAATCAATACGTCCTGCCCTTTTTCCATAAAATATTCCGCGATGCTTGTCGCAGCATAAGGAGCAATATAGGCAAGACCTGGTGGGGCGTTGCCTTCAGTCACAACAACTACAGTGTAATCCAGAGCGTTTTTTTCCCGCAAGGTTGCCACTACTTTAGCAACAGCAGAAGCGCGTTGACCGATGGCACAATAGACACACACAACATTTTGACCCCGCTGGTTGAGTATAGTGTCGACCGCAATAGCGGTTTTGCCTGTTTGACGGTCACCCAGAATCAACTCGCGTTGGCCGCGACCAATGGGGATAAGCGCGTCGACAACTTTGATGCCTGTCTGCAGTGGTACTATTACCGGCGCACGTTCCATGATATGCGGTGCGGGGCGTTCGATGGACAGCCGTTTGCTTGAAGCAACCGGACCGTTGTCATCAAGTGGTCGACCAAGTGGATCGATAACCCGCCCCAGCAAGCCATCACCGACAACCACGTCCATGACTCGTCCCGTGCGCAGAACTTCATCTCCAGCGTGAAGGTGCCAGTATTCTCCGAGCAAAACTACGCCTATTTCGTCCTCGTCAACATTGAAAGCAATGCCGAGCAGATCATCTGGAAACGTAACCAGTTCATCAAAACCCACACCGGGAAGACCCGACACCTTGGCGATGCCGGTAGCAACACTTGAGATCGTTCCCACTTCCCGTGGCGTCAGTTGTGGAGTATATGTTTCTCGAACGTGACGTATATCGGCAAAAGCATTGTCGAATACGGTATGTAGACCTTCAGTTCCCTTCTTCATTGGCTCTTTGTTTCGTGCTTCGGTTTAGGCCTTTGCTTCGGTTTAGGCCTTTCCCCCTGTGTCAGGATAGTTGTCACCTCCCCTTTCCAAATTAATCTGTTACTCTGGGGGCACCGGAAAGGGGTAAATAATGAAGCATTATTCGAAAGAGCTGAAAGACAGTATCATTG